>DATIFW010000099.1:0-2209 GCA_035455045.1 Thermoanaerobaculia bacterium
GAGAGCGGGCAACTTTTCGAAGACCTCGAAAACCCCCACGACCGAAAGGTTCTCGGAGCGGACGATCCTCTGAAGTCCCGCGTTCTCGAGCCGCTCCCCTCCCATTCCGAACGCCGAGAGATCGGGGCGGCGTCGTCTGAGAGCTTCGAGGAGACGCGCCCCGTGGAGGTCGCCCGACGCCTCGCCGGCAGAGATGAGAAGGTTCATTCCTCTCTCGTCATTCTGAGGCCCGAAGGGCCGAAGAATCTACCGGTTCGGAGAGATCGTTCGGCTGGCTCAGGACGGAAACGGGTACATCAGCCACGCGACCGCGAGGCCACCCAGCACGAGCGCCGCGACGAGGATCCCGAAGAGGCGCAGCCGATCCCGCCCCTCTTCGCGCCAGAGGAGCCCGAAAAACGCCGAGACGAGCAGAGCGTAGACGGTCATGATGAGAAAGTGGTCCGCGGGCAGGAAGTTGAGCGTCACTTGTTCCCCGCGGCGACGTCCCACGCGTCGAGCATGAGGAGCAGATTCATGAGCCCGGCCGTCAGCAGATAAGCGCAACCGTACTCGTACGTCGGAGCCAGGATCGTCCCCCCGGGGTTGTCAGAGAGGAATCGCGCTGCCACGTTCAGGAGTCCCGCGCCGGACACCGCGAAAGTCGCCAGAATCGTGAGCGGCTGGGATCGGTCGATCGTGTAGAGCCGTCCCTCGAACGAGAGGCCCAGCAGAAACGTCACCGTGACGATCGCCGCGTACGCGATCGCCGTCTTGCGGCGGCCGAGGTAAGCGTGACCGAGTCCGGGAAAGATCCACGCCAGGAGCGCGGCCACCGCGGGGTGGTAGCGGCGCCCGGCGGCCTCGGCGCTCATCGGCCGGCCTTTTCGAACAGCGGAGCCAGACGCCGCCGCGTGACCGACAGCTCTTCGGGCACGACGCGCACGTTGGCCGCGACCGTCATGAAGTTCGTGTCGCCGCTCCAGCGGGGGACGAGATGCACATGGTAGTGCCCGGAGATGCCCGCCCCCGCCGCGGAGCCGAGGTTGACGCCGATGTTCAAGCCGTCGGTGCGGTACGTCTCGCCGAGAATCTTTTCACCGCGGGCGACGACCGTGACGAGCTCGCTCAGGGTCTCCTCGTCCGAATCGGAGAGGCGCGCCTCGTGGCGGTAGGGCGCCACCATCAGGTGCCCGTTCGTGTACGGATAGCGGTTCAGGATCACGAAGACGCGCCGGCCTCGGGAGACGACGAGCGACTCGTCCCCCCCTTCGGAGGCGGCCGCCTCACAGAAGATGCACGCTTCGGATTTCTCGGCCACGAGGTATTCGTAACGCCACGGGGCGAAGAGGACTTCCGGCATTGTTGCTCTCGGTGATCACCAGGCCGGGAGCTACCGATTGATGAGCTCCTTCAGCTCCTTGCCGGGTTTGAAGTAGGGAATCTTCTTCGCGGGGACGGAGACCTTGACGCCGGTTTTCGGATTGCGCCCGATCCGCGCACCGCGCTCGCGGAGCCGGAACGAGCCGAAGCCGCGCAGCTCGATCTTCTGTCCCTGCTTGAGGGACCGGATGATCGCCTCGAAGATCGTATCGACGATCCCTTCGGCCTGCTTCTTCGTCACGTCCGTCGCGACCGCCACGCGCTCGATCAGTTCGGCCTTCGTCATCGCGACTCCCTCACGGACTCTTCGGGGCTCGAACCCCGATCACGAACGAACCCGGTTACGTCTTGGGCTCTTCTGCTTTTTTCCGGACGCGGCGCTTCTTCGGAGCGGCATCCTCTTCGGCCGCCTCACCGGAGTCGCCCTGGGCCGAAACGGAAGATTCCGGCGCCGGCTCTTCGGCGGTTGGCGCGGAAGCCTCCGGTGCGCTGAGCGGCTGTCCGCCTTCGTCGACGCCGGAGAGGCCGACCTTCATTTCCGCCTCGTCGATCCGAAGGATCCGAACTCGGACCGGATCGCCCTCGTGGTAATGGTCCTGGGGCTTCTCCCCCCGCGGCAGCGCCGCCTCGGACACGTGCATCAATCCCTCGACGAGCCCTTCGATCTGGACGAACGCCCCGAAGTCGGCGACGCGCGTGACAACGCCGTCCACGACGTCACCGGGTTGATGCTGCTCTCGGAAAGTCTGAAACTCGTTCGGCTGGAATTCCTTGATCGACAGCGAGATCCGACGATTCTCCTCGTCGATCGATGTGATGATCGCCTCGACCTCGTCCCCCTTCTTCA
>DATIFW010000100.1:0-3175 GCA_035455045.1 Thermoanaerobaculia bacterium
TAGTCGAAAGGCCCGGAGGAGACGCTCCGGATCTGGGGGAAGGAGCAGGTGCTCGCGGACACCGTCCGCGTGATCCGCGCGTTCCGCCCCGACGTGATCGTCACGCGCTTCCCGGCGACCGGCGAGGGCGGCCACGGGCACCACACGGCCTCCGCGATCCTCGCGGAGGAGGCATTCAAGGCCGCGGGCGATCCGTCGCGGTTCCCCGAGCAGCTCGAGACGTTGACGCCGTGGCAGCCGAAGCGTCTCCTTTGGAACGTCTTCCGCTTCGGCGGCGACGCGCCGCGCAAGGACGTGGCCGGACAGGTCACGGCGGACCTCGGCGCCTACAACGCCCTTCTCGGGCGCTCGTACACCGAGATCGCGGCGCTGAGCCGGAATATGCACAAGAGTCAGGGCTTCGGCTCGGCGGAGCGCCGCGGCACGTGGCTGAACGACTTCAGGAACATCGCGGGCTCGCCCGCGGAGAAGGACCTCTTCGAGGGCATCGACCTGTCGTGGGGACGGTACGGAGCGAAGGGAGAGGAAGTCGGAAGAGTTCTTAGAAAGGTGGAGGAGGCATTTCGCACAACGGATCCGGCGGCCTCGGTTCCGCAGCTGGTCGAAGCGTGGACGCTCCTCGGGCGAATGGCCGATTCGGCGAGCGCCCCGCTCGATTCACCTTCTAAGAAATCCTCCGAAACGGCGTCTGAAGCCGGCAGCAGACGCGGAGAGGGCTCTTCCAATTCACCTTCTAAGAAATCCTCCGAATCGACCTCGACGAACGTCGACAAGCGCGGCGAGGGTCTCCCTTCCTCCCCTTCTAAGAAATCTTCGTCTTCCTCCCCTTCTCCCGCTGCGCACCCGTCAGCAGGCGAACGCACGGGTCCGAAGCAAATGGATCCCCTCCTGGCGCGGAAGCGCCACGACCTCGCCGACGCGATCCGTGCCTGCCTCGGCCTCTGGGTCGAGGCGATCGCGAGCGAGCCCTCCGCCGCGCCGGGCGCGAGCGTGAAGGTCGCCACGATGATCCTGAATCGCTCGCCCAGACCGGCGACGCTGGAGTCGGTGTCGGTGACCTACGCCGCGGCCCCGGGTGAGGGTGGCGCCCTCGCGTCCAACGCGCCGTTGCGCCGTGAGATCCACCTGACGCTCCCCGGCGACCTCGACACGACGCAACCGTACTGGCTCAGGGAGCGGCCCGGAAAGGGTCTCTTCGCGGTGACCGACCCGGCGCTCGTCGGCCTGCCCGAGAATCCGCCGCCGCTCGTCGCGCGCTTCACGGTGCGCGTCGACGGAGTCGCGATCCCGTTCGAGGCGCCCGTCGTCTTCCGCCGCACGGATCCCGTCAAGGGCGAGATGTACCGGCCGTTCGTCATCACGCCGCCCGTGACGGCCACGTTCGACGAGAAGGTCTACGCGTTCGGGACCGAAAAACCGAAGAAGGTCCGCGTCACGCTCACGAGCGGCGCCGCCGTCTCGGGTCTGCTGCGCCTGAGGACGGAAGCGGGGTTCTCGGCGTCGCCGGCCGAGGTGCCGTTCGCCTTCAAGGCACGCGGCGAGGAAATGCCGGTCGTCTTCACCGTGACGCCGCCCGCCGGCGCGTCCGCGGCGGCGCTGAGGGCCGAGGCCGTCGTGAACGGGAAGGTCCACTCGCGCGGCCTCGTGCGCGTCGACTACCCGCACATTTCACCTCAGACCCTGTTCCCCCCCGCCGAGGCGAAGGTCCTGCGTCTCGACGTGAAGGCGCCGCAGGCGCCCATCGGCTACGTCATGGGCTCGGGCGACGAGGTCCCCGACGCGCTCCGTCAGATGGGCTACGCGGTGACGCTCCTTTCGGACGACGAGCTCGAGAACGGCGACCTGTCGCGTTACGCGGCGATCGTGACGGGCATTCGCGCCTACAACACGCGTCCCCGCCTGACCGTGGCCGAGCCGCGGCTCCTCGATTACGTCGAAAAGGGCGGCACGCTCGTGGCGCAGTACAACACCCTGGGAGACCTCGTCACGGAGCAGCTCGGACCGTACCCCTTCAAGATCTCCCGGGACCGCGTCACAATCGAGGAAGCCCCGGTGAGATTCCTCCAGCCCGCGAGCACGCTCCTCGTCTTTCCGAACCGGCTGACGGCGGCGGACTTCGACGGCTGGGTGCAGGAGCGCGGCCTCTACTTCCCGGGAACGTGGGACCCCCGATACGAGACGGTGATCGAGACGCACGATCCCCCCGAGAGCGAAAAACCAGGCGGCTTGCTGTTCGCCCGGCACGGAAAAGGCGCGTTCGTCTACACCGGATACGCGTTCTTCCGGCAGCTTCCGGCCGGCGTCCCCGGCGCCTATCGCCTCTTCGTGAATCTCGTCTCCGCGGGCGCAGGCGCGCGTCTCAGGACGGGCGCTCCCTCCCCGCCCGCGCGCTGAGAATCCGCCGCACGGGGGGCGCCGAGCGCCCCCCGTACTCCCTCATTTCTTCCATTCCGCGATCTTCTTCTCGAGGGCCTGGACCGCCTCGGGCGACGGCTTCTGCTCGGCGGCGGCGCCGGCCGCGAGGGCTTTCTCGGCCGTCGCGACGGCTTCCTTCTTCTTGCCGTCGGCGGCGAGGGCGTTCGCCTTCACCGAGAGGTTGGCGAACGTGGCCTTCGTGGCGATGGACTTGTCGATCCACCTGGCGGCGTCGTCGAGCGCGTACTTCTCGTCGTAGAGATATCGCGCGGCCCTGAGCGGCGTCTGCCAGTCGTCGGGTTTCGCCTTCGCGACGGCGTCCTTCGCGTTCACGAGGAACTGCGCCTTCGTGTCGACGGTGAGATGCACGGGAACCTTGAGCTTCTCCCACATGAGGGCGAGCTCTGCGGCATCCGAGCCCACCGTCGGGAAAGCGATCGTGAACTGCTCGTGCATCTCGGAGGCCTCCGGCTTCACCTTCACGCGCAGGACGTCCTTGTCGGCGCTGTAGTCCGGACCGCCCGTCGACTGCTTGTTGAAGATCACCGTCCATTCGGTCTTCCCGGGAATCGTGAAGAGCCCGTACGAGCCTGCCGCGAGCTTCTGGCCTTCGACCATCACGTCTCCGTCGAACGTGATCTTCGTGACCGCGTTCGCGCCGGTCCGCCAGACCTGGTCCCAGGGCACGAGAGCGCCCCAGATCACGCGCTCTTCCTTGCGCGTGGGACCTTTCACGTGCGGCCTGCTGTAGACGACCTCG
>DATIFW010000101.1:0-5990 GCA_035455045.1 Thermoanaerobaculia bacterium
CCGACGACCGAGCTCGTGTCGTGGATCGCGAGCGCCGCGAAAAGGCCGAACCCCTGTTCGTCCAACCCGGCGAGATGCCCGAGCGGCGGGAAGACCACGAGCGCGACGGCATTGAGGAGAAAGACCGTCGCGAGAGCGACCGAGATGGACTCGGATCTCGCCTTGATCGCGGGCGCCACGGCTGCGATCGCGCTGCCTCCGCAGATCGCGGTTCCCGTCGTCACCAGGAGCGCCGTGTCCTCCTCGACGCCGAGGAGGCGCGCGAGGAGAAGCCCCGCACAGAACGTCAGCCCGATCCCGACGGCGGTGTACCCGATCCCCCGCGCCCCGACGCGCCCCACGACGCCGAGATCCGCCCCCCCGCCCAGGCCCATGACGGAGAGTCCGAGCAGGAAGTGCGCGAGCCTTCGCGTCCCCGAGAGCCACGGGTTTCCGGCGCCGAGCGCCACGAGGATCCCCGATACGAGCGCGGCCGCGGGCGGCACGAACGGCAGAACGGCGGCAGCCGCGAGCAGCGGCACGAGGAGGTGTCCGGGCGTCAATGGGCGGAGTGTAGGCTAGCCGCGTGACGGACCCCCACCGTGACGCCTCTGTGTCGACGCTCGTCTACCGCACCGACGAGAAGGGCACGCGCTGGGAGAAGGACTCCCTCGTCGCCGAGGAGCCGCTCGAGATCCGTCTGCGTGAGGGCGGCGCCGAGCCCGAGCGGTTCGTCGTCACGATGCGGACCCCGGGGGACGACGACGACCTCGTCGCCGGCCTTCTCTACGGAGAGGGCGTCATCGAGGAGATCGGCGAGATCGTGGCCATCGAGCAGCCCGCCGACGGCCGCGTCGCGCCCGAGCTCGCGAAGAACGTCCGCCTCGTCACGCTGGCCCCGCGCGCGGATCGTCGGCGCGCCCGCCGGGCCACGGTGATGGGCTCGGCCTGCGGCGTGTGCGGCCGCACCTCCGTCGAGGACGTCGCCGCCCTCGCCGCGGCCGCGCGCCGGGAAAGGAGGACGCCCCTCCCCGCCGCGTCGCCGGACCTGACGATCACCGCTTCCCTTCTCACCTCTCTGCCAGGCGCCCTTCGTGCCCGGCAGTCGGTGTTCTCCTCGACGGGCGGCCTTCACGCCGCGGGCTTCTTCGAGGCGGACGGGACCTTCCTCCTCGCGCGGGAGGACGTGGGGCGCCACAACGCGACCGACAAGGCCGTCGGCGCCATCCTGAGGAAGGGGCGCCCCTGTCCCCCGATCCTCCTCGTGTCGGGCCGGCTCGGCTTCGAGATCGCCCAGAAGGCGGCGCTCGCCGGCGTCACGATCGTGGCCGCCGTGTCGGCGCCGACGAGCCTCGCGGTGGATCTCGCCGAGGAGACGGGACTCACGCTCGTCGGCTTCCTGCGCGGCGAGCGCTTCAACGTCTACACGCACCCCGAGCGCATCGCGCGGTAGCGGCGGAAAGACGGTCTACTTCAGCAGGTTGTCCTCGACGAACTTCAGCGTCGCGAGGAAGAGGAAGTCCTGGTTGTTCTTCTTGGAGAAGCCGTGGCCCTCGTTCTTCGCGAGGAGGTACCACACCGGGCCGCCGTTCTTCTTGATCGCCGCGACCATCTGCTCGGCCTCGGTGTACGGCACGCGCGGGTCGTTGCGGCCCTGGACGACGAACATGGGCTTCGTGATCTTCCCGGCGCTCGTGAGCGGCGAGATCCGCTGGAGAAACTCGCGCATCTTCGGGTCGCGCTCGTCGCCGTACTCGACCCTTCTGAGGTCGCGCCTGTAGCTTTCCGTGTGCTCGAGAAACGTCACCCAGTTCGAGATCCCGACGACGTCGAGGGCGCACCGGAAACGGTCGTTGTAGTGCGTCATCGACGCGAGAGTCATGTAGCCGCCGTACGAGCCGCCCATGACCATGACGCGGCTCTTGTCGAGAAACGGCTGCGCCGCGATCCAGTCGAGGAGCGCGCCGATGTCCTTCACGGAATCCTCGCGCTTCTCCGCGTTGTCGAGCGCGAGAAAGGTCTTCCCGAAGCCGGACGAGCCGCGCACGTTCGGGTGGATCACCGCGACGCCGAGCTCGTTCAGGTAGAAGTTGTTCCGGCCGAGGAAGCCGGGCTGGTATTGCCCCTCCGGGCCCCCGTGGATGTTGACGATCACCGGACGCGGTCCCGTGAAGGTCGCCGGCGGACGATAGAGAAAGCCGGTGATCGTGCGGCCGTCGAAGCTCTTCCACGAGATCTTCTCGGGCTCGGAGAGAGCCGCGGGATCGAGCCCGCCCAGCTCGCTCTCCGTCCAGCGCTCGACCTTCCCCGTCGGACCGGCCGTCACGTCGATCACGTACACGTCGGAGGCGGAACGCGCGGAGGCCAGCGAGAAGGCGAGGTCCTTCCCGTTCGCGTGGAAGCGCACCGCGCCGATCGTCCCGAGCGGGAGCTTCGGGAGCGCGATTTCCTTTCTCGTGGCCGTGTCGAGGACGTGCAGCGTCTCGACGCCGCCCTCGTTCACGACGAACGCCAGCTTGCCGCCGTCCTCGGAGAGGCTGAGCGTGGACACGTCCCAGTCGATGCCGGGCGCGAGCACGGTGATCTTCTTCGACGCGAGGTCGAGCGACACGAGGCGGTGGAACTCCGCGCCCGAGTCCGTCGTCGTGTAGACCGACTTGCCGTCCTTCGCGAAGACGGCGCGGCCCCAGGCGACCTTCTCCTTCGACTCCGGCGTCGCGAGGCTCTTCGCGCCGGTCGCCGCGTCCACGAGCCAGTACCGGCTCTCGTTCGCGGAGAGGTACTCGCCCACGAGAAGCGTCTTGTCGTCGGGCGACCAGTCGGAAACGCCCCATCCGCCCCCCGAAACCTCGAGGACCTTCCTCTCGGTCTTCGCGTCGGCCGGGTCGACGACCCAGATGTCGTTGTCCTTCCCGTTCCGGCGCGTGGACTGGTACGCGAGCCACTTGCCGGAATGCGAGAAATCGCCCCCCGTGTTGCGCGACTTGCCGTCCGTGAACATCGTGACCTTGCCCGTCTTCTCGTCCCGCCAGAAGAGCTGGTACCACTCGCCGCCGCCGACGTCCTTGTTGAAGACGAAGCCGTCGCCCGAGAGCGGACGGAATCGAGCGCCGCCGGTGCGCTCGGGATAGAACGTGAGCTGCGTGCGTGCCCCGCCGGGGAACTTCACGCGGTGGATCTGAAGGACGTCCCCGAAGCGGGTGCCGATGAGCATCTCGCGGCGCACGGGATGCCACGCCTCGAACACCGCGCCCCGCGACTCGATGTAGGGCGCGACGCGCTCGGCGAGCGCTTTCGGAATCGGCGGCAGACCGTCGGCGACGAGGTTCTCGTTCGGAAGAACGACGTCGTCCGCGGCGCGCGCCGGGACGCCTCCGAAGAGAAAGAGGACGAGGGAGATTCTGCTTAGAATGAGAAGAACGCTGCGGGCGCCGGCGGCGCGCACGAGCGGACTCATCGCAGCAGGCTTCGGCGCTTTTCTTAGAAGGTGAATAGTGGCGGTTGCTTCCCCGCCGTCTGTGCTCTTGATCATTCGCATTCGTTGCCTCTTCCTTCCCGTTGTTCTCGAATGTCCGGAGTCAAGGGCGCGCTCCGCGCGCCGCGAAGCGGTCATCGACCCTTGACACCGGACATTCGAGGAACAGATTCTTCATCTATCGGCGGCTGCATAAGCAGCCGCCGCGTATAAGAAACAAAATATCCTCTTCTACATCCACGACTCTATCTTCTCGACGATCATTTCTTCGCCGAGGACGTTCGCTTTCTCCCCGACCGTCTTTCCGAGCAGCGCTTTTCCCAGGTCCGAAAGATAAGAGTAGATCCCCTCTTCGGGTTTCGAGTCCCACGGCCCCAGAAGCGTGACGGACTTCGTTCCGCCCGCTCCGGAGAGAGTCACGCGCATGCCGGGCCTGACTTCCGAGGTGTCGAGTGTCGAAGCGTCGATGGCGCGCGCCTTCCCGAGCTCCTCCTGGATCTTCCCCGCGCGCGCCGACAGGAGCTGCTGCTTCTCGCGGCGTGCCTTGTACTCGAAGTTTTCCGTGAGGTCGCCTTCCGCGGCCGCGAGCGCGATCCCCTTCGTGTTCTCGGGGATCTCGACCTTCAGGATGTTCTCCAGCTCCTTGCGCTTGGCCTCGATGGCCGGCGCCGTCACGAAGAAAGTGTCGTCCTCGGTCCGCCTGAGATCGGGAAAGCGCATCTCGGCGGCGGCGACCAGCCCGTCACGCCGGTGCGGCTCGAGCTCGTGGTGTCGCGAGAGCGCCTCGAGGAAGAGGCGCGCGTCTTCGACGGTGGCCTGCTTCACGAGCCAGCTCGCGACGAGTCCGGTTCGGTCGAACATCTCCCGGACCTTCGAGCGCGCCGCGCCCAGCTCGTCCCAGGTGAGTGCGTCGAGAAGGCGTGCGAGGACCGCCGGGTTGAGGCGAGCGCGGAAGGAATCGTCCTCGACGGAGCGCTGCGCGAACCAGATGAAAGCGCGCGGCCCCACGCGCGGCGACTTGACGAGCTTCTCCAAAGTGCGTTCGCGCGTGTCGGGCTCGATCTCGGCGAGACGCCGGTCGATTACCTCGAGCGTGCGCACGTCCTCCTCCTTGAAGAACCAGTCCGCGAGGATCGCGGGGGCCTCCGCCGGCCGCTCCTTGACGACGATCTCCAGGGCCCGCTCGCGCATCACGCGGTCCGTGAGGCGCGGGAGCAGCCCCAGCGGCTGTGCGAGGACGTGCCTCTCGATCGCGCCCGCGAGAGAGACCCCGGGGATCTTCTCGACGAGGACCGCGATCTCGAAGGCGAGCGCGGGATCACGGTCCTCGAGCGCCTCGGCCTCTCTCGCGAGCGTTTTCGCCATGGCGTTGGCAAGCTCGGCCGAGCGCTTCTGGTTCTTCCGGAAGAGGTCGACCTGGTCCCTGAGAGAGGCCTTCTCGAAGCGCGCGAGCAGCGAGGCGTCGGCGGCATCCGCCGAGTGCGACCACTCCACCGTCGCGGTCTTTCCGCTCCCGTGCACGACGGCCTGCGGGTTCTTGCGCGCCGCGGCCCACCACGTGCTCCACGCGTCCTCCGAGATCAGGCCCTTCATGCCCTCCTTCACCTCGGCCATCGTGAGCGGCCGGCCGAAGGAGTCGACGAGATGCTTCAGGGCGAGGCCGGGGTCCTTGACGACTCGCTCCCTCAGGGCGTCGGGAGCCGTGAGCTTCTCGAACAGGAAGTGTCCTTCGGCAAGCGGCACGAGGCTCTTCGACGCGACGCCGATCGGAATCGCGATTCCCTTCGCCGCTTCGAAGTCGACTCGGACGGAATCCAAGGCGAAGTTCGTCTCGACGACCACCCCCGCCCCGCGGCCCGCCATCGAGAAGACCCGGCCGACCTCGAACGGCAGCCACTTCTCCGCCTTTTCGGCCCGGGCGAGCCCGTCCGCGGGATCTTTCGCCTCGCGGAACTTGAAACGGCCGAGGAGCGCCGGGAGGGAAGGATGGGACGGCCAGGCAGCGGCCAGCGCCTCTTCGAAGAGCCTGTGAAAGCCGTCCGGCGTGGAAGGTGTCGCCCCGGCGCGCACCGCTTCCTTCAGAATCGTCCAGCGAAGGCGCGCCGCGGCCGGGTCGGACGAACTCTTCTTCAGTTCGGCCTCGGCCATTCCGGCGACGGCCTGGACACGAGCCTTCTGCCCGGCCCGCGCGAGGCCACGCACGGCCGCGAGCAGCATCTCGGACTTCGCCACGGGATCGGAGAGCGCGTCCAGGAAGGCGGTTTCCACGAGATCGAAGCGCTTTTCGGAAAGCAGGCTCTGAAGAGGGGCGCCGTTCGTCAACCCAGCATTCCCTTCTTCAGGTCCTCGGACGGAGGCTTCGGCCCGAGCCAGAGCAGGAAGATGACGTCGGCGAAATCCTTGCCCTCGAACGTCCCGAGCGTCTTGTCGCCGGCGAGGAAGGTCGTCCCCTTACCCGGCACGTAGACGAAGGACAGGGTCTCGCCTACCTTCACATCGGGCACGAGGGCGAGCATCTTGTCGAGGTTCGCCTTCT
>DATIFW010000102.1:0-2686 GCA_035455045.1 Thermoanaerobaculia bacterium
ATCCCCAGCGCCCTCGGGTTCGTCACCACGAGGGACCTCGAGGACAGACGCGTCCTCCACATCACGAATGCCCCGGAGCCGAAGAACGCGATCCAGGGGACCGCCGTCCACGAGTACTTCCACCACGCGCAGTCACGGACGAAGGAGGCGGGAAAGACGAACCTGATCGACACGGCCCACGCCGCCGACTGGGTGATCGAAGGGCTCGCCCGCTGGTTCGAGGACGACCTCTTCGACTCGCTCGACACCTACACCCTCAAGGAGGACCAGCCCCTCCCGCGGGTCCTCGAGACCGGTGTGGGCGCCCTGGTCGACAAAAGGGACGCGAGGACCCGGGCCTACGCGCGATTCGCCTTCTGGAAGATGGTCCAGATGAAGTGCTCGGGCTTCTCGATTCCGCAGATCCTCAACGTGGACATCGCGGGCGACCCGCGCGGCGTGGCCAACTTCCGCGCGCGCGTCGAGTCGAGCCTCTGGCAATGCGACTTCGGAGGAGGCCTCGGAGACGCGAACCGGGCGACGCTTCCGAACGCGCTTCTCGAGTACACCTTCGCGACGGTCAAGAACGACGACATCTCGCTCCTCGACTCGAACGAGCCCAACTTCGACTTCCGGGGCGACGACGAACTCTTCCACGTCGCCCCGAAGACCGACTGCGTCCCCGAGGCGCCGTGCGCCGGCGCCGCCGTCACGGGGACGATCGCCCCCGCGGGCGCGTCGGCCTTCGTGCTCGACGCGGTCCTGGACCCGCCCGAAGGCGCGATCTCGACGCTCTGGATCACGACCACGCCGGCCGGCGGCGAGGCGTTCCTCTGGGCGGGAGACGCCGAGCAGCTGATGTCGAGCCCCTCGGCCGGTAAGTGGGCCGCCGCGACCAAGGGCGGGACCGTCGCGTACGGGGTCGCGGGGAGGTCTCCGAAAGCGCTCGCCGTGATCGTGAACCCCTCGCCGACGGCTCCCGTCACCGTCAACGTCCGGGCCGGGTACGGCCCTCCTCCGAGGCTCTCGCTCGGCAACAGCACGTACACGCTCCTCTGCTCCGTCGGGACGTGCACGGGCGAATGGTGCGGCGTGAAGCCGTCAGACAACGGGCCGACGTGGATCGGGCCTCTCACCTGGACCGGGAACAGCTTCGCCTTCGACGCCTCGGGCTCCCACATCACCGGCGAACTCTCCGCCGACCGAAAGACTCTCATCTCTTTCAAGTACGCGTTCGGCGGCGCGACGTGGCTCCAATGGGCGAACCTGCCGCTCGACGTCGCGCGGTCCACGCCGGACCAGCCCGTCTTCGCCGCCTCGGGCCTTGCGGCGGCCGACCACATCCTCGTCGCCGATCCTTTCCTCTGCGACAACCACTCGGGAATCGACTACGGCAAGCCCGTCCTGATCGAGATCTGGCTCGGCCCCTGAGCCCAAGTCAAGGCGGGCGCCGCCCGCTTGCCTACGGCTTCGCGGCGGTCTTCTCGATCGGAAGGTCCGTCTTCCGGCTCCACTCGTCCCACGACCCGTCGTAGAGCAGCGCCTTGTAGCCGAGGCGCTTCGCCGCGAAGTAGACGACGGTGGCCTGCTGGCCGATGTGGCAGTAGCTCACGACGGTATCGCCGGGCTGGACGCCCGCCGCCTCGAGGAGCCTCGCCGTCTCGGCGCGATCCTTCATCCGGTCGTCGTCGGTGACCAGGATGTCGAACGGCAGGTTGCGCGCGCCCGGGATGTGGCCGGCGCGGGGCATCGCGCCCTGCTCCGTGCCGTCGAAGAACTTCGTGTTGCGCGAGTCGACGAGCGCGACGCCTTTCGTCGCGAGGTTCGCCTTCACGAAGTCGAGGCCCACGACGAGCTCGGGATGCGGCTTCGCCGTGAGCTTTCCGGGCTTCCTCTGGACGGCCGACGCGGGGTCGTTGGCGGACGAGACGACCGTTCCGCCGGCCGCCTTCCACGCCGGCATGCCGCCGTCGAGGATGGAGGTCCTCTCGCCCAGGCCGGCCGCGTCGAGGCTGAAGTAGACGCGCGTCGTGGGCGAGACCCAGTCCTTCGCGAAGTAGACGATGACGCGCGAGTCGTCGCCGATGCCGTAGCTCTCGAGCTTCGCGTGGAGCTGGTCGGGCGGGAGGAGCTGGAGGAGGAGCGCGCCCTCCGTCCGCGGGATCGAGAGGTCCTGCGGGTTGACGGGGATCGCGCCGGGGATGTGCTCCTTCTCGAAGTCGGCCGCGACGCCGACGTGGAGGAGGACGAGGTTCCTCTCGCCCCGGTGCTCGGCGAGCCAGTCGGGCGAAACGAGCATCCCCGACGGGACGGACGCCGGCCTGGCTTTCCCGTTCTCGCGGAACACGTATTCGTGCTGCGCGTCGCGGGTGACGAGCGCCTTCTTGCCGTCGCGGTCGGCCACGACGAAGTCGAAGCCGGAGATCGTCGGGTCGATCGTGATGAAGGACGTCGTGCCGTCGTCGTTCTTGCGCGAGGCGACCGCGCTGTGCCACTCGCCGAAGTCGAAGACGACCGACTTGCCCTGCTTCTTCACCTCGATCGGGCCGAGCGCGGGACTCGCGTACCGGGACGCCAGCTTGCCGGCCTCGACCGCGTCGGCCGGGACGACGAGGCGCTCGCGCTCCTTCGCGATCTCGGCCTTGCGCTGGGCGGCGCCGACGCGCACCTGATCCTCCGCCTCGGACTTGCCGTCGAAGAGGAGCTC
>DATIFW010000103.1:0-4877 GCA_035455045.1 Thermoanaerobaculia bacterium
TCCTCGCGGGTTTCGGCCTCTCCTGGCTGGCCGCGCTGGGACTTTCCCGGCTTTCCTCGGCCGTCTCGCCGCGCCTCCTCCGCGTCGCGCTTCCGCTTCTCGCCCTTGCGGTCCTCGTCGATCGCGAAGGAATCGCGCGTCGCCTCTCGCCGGTCGAGGACCCGGCCCTCCTGACGCAGCGCCCGTCCCTCCTCGCTTCGCTGCCGGAGGTCGCCGGCGACGCGCCGCCGCCGCGGCTCTTCCCCCACGACCTCTACCAGCCCGCTCCGGTCTATGACAAGCGCGACATCGGATCCGTGACCCGGGTCGGGTGCGCGACTCTCCTCCCCGCGTACGCGTCGCTCTTCGGCGTCGGCTATCAATTCGAGGTCGACTACGACCTGTCGCTCTCGGCCGAGGCGTTCGAGTGGACGCGGCTTCTGTCGCGGGCGGTTCCGAAGACACCCTCGCTCGCCCTGCGCTTCGTCCGGGGGGCGGGCGTCTCGGCGATCGTCAGGAGCGATCCGGGGGAAGACGGAAGCTACCGCCCACATCTTGTGCGCATCGGGAACTCCCTGTCGCCGTACCGGTTCGCGGCGCGCGTCGTCGCGTCCGCCGACGCGCATGCGGTGCTCGCGCGGCTTCTCGAGGACGGCTTCCCCGCCGACACGGCGTACGTGGACGCGGCGCTGCCGGGCGTGCCCGCCTCCCCGGCGGCGGGGCGGATTCTCTCCGTGGCCGATCGCCCATCCGGACTCTTCCTCGATGTCGAGGTCGACGGCCCGGCTCCGGGCTTTCTCATGCTCTACCGCCTTCGGGAAGCCGCTGAAGAAGCGACGCTCGACGGGCGGCCGGTTCCCGTCTCGCAGGTGGCTTTCGGGTTCGCGGGCCTTCCGGTGCCGCCGGGGCGCCATGCTTTGCGATTGCGGCCCGACACGCGCTGGGTGAAGATCGGCGCGTTGATCTCTCTCCTCACGGCGCTCACGCTCGCCGCCGCCCTGCTCGCCCCACGGCGCCGCGCCGCGTCCGGGAGCGCATGAGCCTGGGGCCGGCCGCCCGGCGCCGCATCGCCTTGTACGGCGGCGCGGCGGCTTTCGCCGCCTTCGCGCTCTGGGCGGTTCCGACGTACCTGTCGCGGCGCGTGCCCGGTGTGGCGGTCCGCCCTGTCTACCGCGAGGCCGACGCGGCGATGCAGACCGAGGCCGTGAAGCTCCTGATCGAGTACGTGCGCCTCGACACGTCGAACCCGCCCGGTCGCACGCGCCCCGCGATCGAGTTTCTCGCCCGGATCCTCGACTGCGAGGGGATTCCCGTGACGGTCACCGGCGCGGACCCGGAGCGTCCGATTCTCGTGGCGCGTCTCAGAGGCCGGACTTCCGACGGAGCGCTCGCCCTTCACAACCACGTGGACGTCGTTCCGGCCGGGGATCTCGCGGCGTGGAAGAAGCCGCCGTTCGCGGGAGAGCGCGGTGAGGGCGCCGACCGCGATCGCCTCGTCGGCCGGGGCACGCTCGACATGAAGGGACAGACGATTGCGAACGTGCTCGCGCTCGTCTCCCTCGTGCGCACGGGCGTCGTTCCGCTCCGCGACATCCTGTTCGTCGTGGAGTCGGGGGAGGAAACCTACGACGAGAGCCTCGGGATGCCGTGGCTGCTGGACCATCGCCCCGACCTCCTCCGGGGAGTGACGGACGTGTTCAACGAGGGCGGCGTCAACGAGGTCAAGACCCAGCAAGTCGAACGCTTCGGCATCGAGGTCATGCAGAAGGCGATCCTCTCGGTGGACGTTCTTTCGAAGGAGCAGAAGCCGCTGGAGGACTTCGGCGAGTTCCTGAAGGCCGAGGACGAGAAAGAGCCGATCCGCGTGGAGCCCGCCGTGCGGGAGTTCCTGCGATTCATCGCACCGTCGCGTTCGGACGTCTGGGGCCGCCGCATGATGGGCGACGCCGAAAAGCTCGGCCCCGGGACGGAATTCTGGCAATACGTTCCCGAGGTATACCGTGCCCTCCTCAAGGACAGCGTCTACGTGGGCGGAGTCCAGAAGGACGGGGATGGCTTCTCCATTCACGTCGTGAAGACCCTTCTGCCCGGAAGCGCGATCGCCGCTGCCCGCGCCCGGCTCGACGGCTGGCTTCGAGAGCGGAAGCTCGGCCTGCGCGTCGTGATGGCGACCGCGGACTCCGTGCCGAGCCCGGCCGAGGGACGCGCGTACCGGGCCGTGGCGGATGTTCTCAGCCTGGACCAGGAACGCGCCCCCGTCGGGCCGTACATCCTGAGCAACCAGTACACCTCGTCGCAGGGAATTCGTGCGCGCGGCCTTCGCGCCTATGGCGTGTCGCCGTTCGCCGTGAGCATCTACGACGCGATGACGATTCACCACGAGAACGAGCGCATCTCCCTGCCGTTCTTCGTCGACGGGATCGAGCGGATGAGACGCATCCTTCTCGAGTTCGCGACCGCGCCCTGAGCCGGCGGCTGCTACACTCCGAGACCCGGCTCTGCTGGCACGCTCTTCGCGTCCTCGAGACACCCCGTGCCGGCCCGGCCGGGAATCCCGTTCAGGAGAACCGATGAAATTCTCGTTCGTTTTCGTCGCGGGCCTGGCGCTCGCGGCGGTTCCGGGGGCCGCCCAGATCCAGGTGCAGACGACGCAGGTCGGACCCTCGCCGTCCACGACGGCGCCCGCCACCGGCGCGCCGGCCCCGCAGGCCACTCCGTTGCCCTGTCCCGGCATGGCCGGCCTCGAGATCGGCCAGACGCGCACCTTTTCGTTCGAGCGCATGGCGGTCCGCGAACCGGCGAAGAAGACGGTCACGCGCGACCTCAAGATCGTGCACAGGCCGGCGGGACGCCCGTGGACGGTCGACGTCACGTACGCCTCCGATGCGCTCGACGCGAAAGTCGTCGCGCTTCACTACCTGCTCGACCCCCCGTCCGGTCTCTACGAAGGCATCCTCGAACGGTATGGCAAGGGAACGCCCGTCGCGTCGGAACCGGGCATGTCGTCGTGGGTGGTCCCGTTCTGCGTCGGAGCCTCGACGGGCGTACGCCTGCGTTACCGGATGGGGATGTCGGAAAACCAGCGCCGCGTGGAGGAGCTCTGGGTGGAGCCCCTCGCGGCGAGAAACGCCACGCCCCGGAAGCGCTGACCGACCTTCGCCGCAACGATGAGGCGCGCTCTCTCGGTGCTCCTCGCAGCGGCTCTTGGGGCGGCGCTGCTCGCCCTCGCCGTCCTCGGCTTTCTCGTCCAGAGGAATCTCCCGGATCTTTCGCTCGCGAGGATTCCGGGCCTCGAGGCGAGAGTCTCCGTTTCGTTCGACGACCGCGGCGTCCCCACCGTCGCGGCTGGAAGCGTCGGAGACGCCCTCCGCGCGCAGGGATACCTGACGGCGCGCGAACGCCTGTTCCAGATGGAGCTCCAGCGCCGCGCCTCCGGCGGCGAGCTGGCCGAGATCTTCGGAAAGGTCGCCTTGCCTTCGGATCGCCTGCACCGCATCTACGGGTTCTCCCGCGTGGCGGACGCGGCGGTTTCCCTCCTGCCCGCGGCGGAGCGCGCAGACGTTCAGGCTCTGACCGACGGCATCAACGCGTTCATCGAGACGCGCCCCGGCCGCTGGGGCCTGGAGTTCGCCCTCTTGCGGCTCGAGCCGCGCCGATACACGCCCGCCGACGCGCTGCGCGTCCTGCTCCTCATGTGCGAGGAGCTCTCGTCTACCTGGCGCAAGGAGCTGGCCCGAGAGCGCCTGCTCTGGCGGCCGGCCGCGGTGCGGCGCTTCCTGACGTCGCCGTTCACGGCCGACGACCTCGTCCTCGTTCCGGACGCCACGAAGGTCGAGCTCCCTCCGCTCCCGGAGCCGGGGGGCGCCGTTTCGGCCGCGGCCCTCGGCCTCGCGTCGCGGGAGGAGCCCTGGGACGAGGGGGCCGGCTCGAACTGCTGGGCCGTCTCCGGCGCCCTCACGAAGAGCGGCAAGCCGATTCTCGCGAACGACCCGCACCTCGGCCTGAACATGCCGGGGATCTGGCTGCCGATGCGCTTCGTCCTCGACGGCCAGCTCGTCGAGGGCGTAACGTTGCCGGGGCTGCCCGGCGTCATCCTGGGGCGGAGCGAGCACGTCGCGTGGGGATTCACGAACCTCTATGCCGACGTCGAGGACCTCTACCGCGAAACGATCGTGGACGGCCGCGCGAAGCGCGGCTCGGGCTGGGAAGCGATCCGCGAACGGGAAGAGTTGATCGCCGTGCGCGGGGCGGCCCGAGAGCGCCTCCTCGTCCGCGAGACGTCGCACGGACCGCTCGTGTCCGGAAACGTCGCCCTGAAGTGGGTCGCGCTCGACCCGGCGAACCTGCGCCTTGCCACGACGAAGGTCATGGGCGCCGCCGATTCCGCGGGGATGAAGAGCGCCCTCGACGAGTTTCTCGAGCCCGCGCAGAACGTCGTCTGGGCGGATGCGGCGGGGCGCATCGGCTGGCGCGCGACCGGCCTCGTCCCGGTGAGGAGGCCGGGCACGGATGGAAGCGTGCCCTACGACGGCTCGGATTCTTCGAACGACTGGCGCGGATTCGTGCCGCAGGCGGAGATGCCGCGCGCCGAGAACCCGCCGGAGGGCTTCCTCGCCACCGCGAACCAGCGCGTCGCGGGGACGAGCTGGCCCCACGTGCTCGGGTCCGACTGGCCCTCGCCCACGCGGGCACGGCGCATCGCGTCGCTCCTCGAGAGCGGGTTGCGTGAGGGACGAAAGCTCGACCGTGCCGCGGCAGAAGCGATCCAGCTCGACACGGCGTCGCCCGTGCTCGCGGCCACGATGGAGGCCTTCGCGCCGCTCCTGCCGGCTGAATGGGCCGCTCGTTTCCGCGGCTGGGACGGACGCGCCGATGCGGCGTCGGCGCCTTTTCTCGTC
>DATIFW010000104.1:0-2776 GCA_035455045.1 Thermoanaerobaculia bacterium
GATCTCGGTCATCCGTCTCAACGGACTGGACCGCGGCGCCACGGCGGCCGCCACGGACCTGCCGATCGCGCAGAACGGCGGCTACATCATCTCCGTCGTCGCGCGCGACGCGGCGGGCAACGAGAGCCGCGCGGATCGCAGCTTCGTCCTCGCGTCGGGCGGCTGCTCGGTGAGCGCCCTCGATCCCTCGGACGGGGCGGTCGTGGCGGCCTCCGCGATCACGCTGCACGGGAAGAGCGGCGACGCGCAAACCGTGAAGGTGACCGTGGGCGGCCAGACCTTCACCGCGCAGCTCGCCGACGGCACGTTCGCCGCGGGCGGAGTCCCGCTTCCCGTCGTGGGCGACAACACGCTGCAGGTCGCGTGCACGGACCGCTCGGGCGCGACCACGACGACGAACCTGAAGCTCACTCGCCTCGCGGACGGCCCCGGTCCCGTCGTGCGCATCACGGCGCCGGCGAACGGCGCGCGGCAAAGCGCTTCGACGGCGCCCGTCGCCGGGACGGTTTCCGATCCCTCCGCGATCGTATTGGTGAACGGCGTGAAGGCCGCCGTGGCGGCGGGCGGCACGTTCTCGCTTTCGTCGCTGCCGCTCGTGGAGGGGCCGAACGTGTTCGCCGCGCGCGCCCTCGACGCCGCCGGACGCTCGGGAGAGGACCGCGTCGTCGTGTATCGCGACTCGGCCCCGCCGAAGGTCACGATCACATCGCCTCCGGACGGCGCGCACGTGGGACGGCCCGGCGCAGGCCCGGCGGCGGTCACGGTAACGGGCGCCGTGGATCTCACGAGCGAGCCGAACCTCGCTTCCGTCGTCGTCTCCAGCGCGGCGGGCTCGGTGACGGCGACCGTGGATCCGGATTCCGGCGCATTCTTCGCCGCCGGCGTGCCGCTCGTGACGTCGTCGCCCGGCTCGCCGCAGACGCTTACCGCGACCGCCACGGACACGCTTTCACAGGTCGGCTCGGCGAGCGTGTCCGTCGTGTTCGATCCCGCGGCGCCCGCGCTCGTCCTCTCGCTCCCGATCGACCTGACGCGCTATACCGAAACGTCGCCGCCCTCCTTCCCAGTCTCTGGGGAGGCGTGGGCGAAGGACGGCGCGCAGATCTCGCTGAACGGCGGCGCCCTCGATCCCGCGACGCTGAGCTGGGAACCTGCCGCCGCCGACGGCCGGCGGCATGCGGCGTTCTCGGCGCAGGTGACGGTGCCGGCGCAGGAGGGGCCGTTCGGGCTCATCGCGCGCGTGGAAGAGCCGGCGGGCGCGTACGCGAACGACCGGCGGCTCCTCCACAAGGACGTGACCGCGCCGACGGTGATCGAGCTCTCGCCCGCCGACGGAGCGAAGCAGGTCGACGCGAACGAAGTTCCGCTCGCGCTCTTCAGCGAGGCGGTGAAGCCGTCCTCGCTCGGGACGACGGACGGACTCACGCTCACGCGCGTCGCGACGGGCGACAAGGCCGTCGGCACGTTCACGGTCGCCGGCAACGCCGTCGCGTTCGTTCCGGGCGCCGCGCTCGCGCGAGGCGAGGTCTATCTCTTCCGGGCCGGGCCGGGCGTGACGGATCTCGCCGGGCATCCTCTCGCGGCCGCGAAGGAAGCGCGTTTCACGGTCGCGACTCTCTCGGCGGGCGTGCCTCCCGTACTCGATCCGGTCTCTCCCGTGATCTGCGCGACCCGGATCGCGATCACCGGCACGGCGGCGCCGAACGCCGCCGTCCGCCTCAAGGACGGCGACCTCACGTTCTCGGGCAACGCGGACGCCTCGGGCCGTTTCTCGATCACGATTTCACTCTCCGGCAACGGCTTCCACGCCGTTCACGCCTCGATCCTCGACCGCGACGGCGCGGGCGCTTCTCCCGAAGCGACGGTCCTCTTCCGCGTGGACTGCAGCTCTCCGTCCGTCCTCGGCGCCACGTTCGACCGATCCTCGGGAAAGATCACGGTCGCCTTCAGCGAGGCGATGGGCGCCGCTTCGCTCACGGTCGGCGGCGCCGGCAGCGCGATCGCGGTCTCGAAGGCCGACGATCCGACGCGCGCGCCGCAGCCCGCGACGGTCGCGCTCTCGTCGGACGGCGCGACGGCGACGCTGGATCTCGGCGCGACGCCAGGGGCGTGGTGGCAGAACGTTTCCGTGCGCCTTCTTGTGGGGCCGCCCGGGGCGGACGCTTCGGGGAACGCCCTCGGCTCTTCCTTCGAGACCGTCTTCTTCGCGGGCGGCGGGGGAGACCTCTCCGGAGGCTTCCTCTCGGGCGAGGCGTACGACGACGAGAGCGGCCGCCCGCTCGCGGGTGCGGACGTCAAGCTCTTCGCGTCGGGCGCCGCGCTGCCGGGCTCGGTCCCGGCGGCGCAGGTGGGCGCGCCCGTCGCCTCCAGCGTGACGGACGGCCGCGGGCGTTTCAGCCTCGTGGGCGACGTGGCGGCCGGGCGCTACGCGCTCGTGCTTTCGCGAAGCGGGTACTCGCGCGCCGTCCGCCGTCTCGCGCTCGAGCCGGCCGTCGGCGCGGTCCCGTTCGACAGCCGGCTCACGCCCCTCGGCGTGCAGGGGGCCACGCTCCTCCACGCCGCGACGGGCGGAACGTACGACGGGCCCGCGGGCTCGGGCCTGTCGGCGACGTTCGCCGCGGGCGCCCTCACGTCTACCGTCGATCTCGGCGTGCGTCTGACCGCGCTCTCGGGTCAGGGCCTGCCCGAGCCGCTTCCTCTCGGTTGGACGCCTCTCGCCGCGGCCGACCTGCGCCTCGTTCCCGGAGGCGTGGGCGACGACGCCCTGCCGGAGGGA
>DATIFW010000105.1:0-3665 GCA_035455045.1 Thermoanaerobaculia bacterium
GCGCCGGTCCTTCTTGCGGACGTATTCGCGGTCCTCGATCTTGCGCAGGATCTCCGCGTAGGTCGAAGGGCGGCCGATCCCGTTTTCCTCGAGGAACTTCACGAGCGAGGCCTCGTTGTAGCGCGGCGGCGGTTGCGTCTCCTTCTTCTCGGGCTTCAGGGCGACCAGTTTCAGAGTCTCGCCGGCCGCGAGGGGCGGCAGCTTCGCGCCCGCCGACTCCTTCTCCGCGTCGTCTTCCTCGTCGGCCGAGATGCCGTAGACGGCGAGATACCCCGGCGTCTTCAGGGTCGAGCCGGATGCGCGGTAGACGGCCTTGCCAGCTTCAATCTCCGCGGAGACGGTGTCGTAGACGGCGGGCGCCATCTGCGATCCGACGAAGCGCTCCCAGATCAGACGGTAGAGCTTCGCTTCCTCGGAGGCGACGTGCTTGCCCACCTCGTCGGGCGGGAGCGAGAGATCAGTCGGGCGAATCGCCTCGTGTGCGTCCTGGACGTCGCGCTTCCCCTTGAAGAACCGGGGGAACTCCGGCAGGACGTCGGATCCCGTCCCGTATCGCGCGGCGATGTGCTCGCGCACGGCGGCAAGCGCCTCGTTCGACACGCGCGTCGAGTCCGTGCGCATGTAGGTGATCAGGCCCACGCTCCCCTTTCCGGGGATCTCCCTTCCTTCGTACAGGCGCTGCGCGATCTGCATCGTGCGCCGCACCGGGAAGCCGAGACGGCGAGCCGCGGCCTGCTGGAGCTGTGACGTGATGAAGGGCGGAGCCGGATTCTTGCGCCGCTCGGAGGTGTCGACCTTCGCGACGCGCCAGGACGCTCGCTCGACGTCTTTTCTCACCCGCGACGCGGCGGCTTCCGAATCGAGTCGCGGGTCGGTCCCGTCGAACTTCAATTTCTGGCCGTCGAACGATGCAAGCTTCGCGGTGAACGGAGGCGGCGAGCCCGCTTCGAGGTCCGCGTCGACCGTCCAGTACTCGACCGGGACGAAGCTCTCGATCTCCTTCTCGCGTTCGCAGATGATCCGCAACGCGACCGTCTGAACGCGGCCCGCGGAGAGGCCGCGCCAGATCTTCTTCCAGAGGAGATCGGAGACCTCGTAGCCGACGAGCCGGTCGATGATCCGCCGCGCCTGCTGCGCGTCCACGAGCCGCGAGTCGATTTCCCCGGCGTCGTCCATCGCCGCGAGGACCGCCTTTTTCGTGATCTCGTTGAACCGGACGCGGCGGAACGGCTTGTCCTTCGCGGACGAGCTCAAGGTTTCTTTCAGGTGCCAGGAGATCGCCTCGCCCTCCCGGTCGGGGTCGGCGGCGAGGTACACGACGTCCGCCTTCTGCGCGGCGCGCTTCAACTCCGCGAGGGTCTTCTCCTTGCCGTGGAGGACCTCGTACGTGGGCTCGTACGAGTGCCCGCGGTCCACGCCGAGTCCCTTCTTGGGAAGGTCCCGGACGTGGCCGTACGAGGCGAGAACCCGGAAGTTCTTCCCGAGAAACTTTTCGAGAGTGCGCGCCTTCGCAGGCGACTCGACGATTACGACGTTCGGCATGACAGGGTGCGGGACGGTGCCACAACCGACCGCAAAGCGCAATCGAGCGAAGCGTTCGAGGGCGTGTCCCGGTCAGTACAACACGAGCGTATTCCCTGACTCCTAACGCCTAATCGCGGAGTAACGTCCGCCCTCGGCGGTGACGAGCCCCGCGCCCTCGAGCTCGAACAGCGCGGCGAGGACCGCAGCCGCGGGAAGGTCGAGCTCCTGCGCCAGCTCTTCCGCCGAGAGCGAGTCTTCCCGCTCGAGCGCCCCGGAGAGGCGCGCGGCCTCCGGCGACAGGTTTACGAGGGTTCCGGAGACGCGGGGCGCGGGCCCGGGAATCCCGATCGAGGGAAAGAGCTCGGCGAGGACGTCCTCGGCCCCGCGACAAAGGATCGCGCCATCGCGGAGAAGTTCATGGGTCCCGACCGACGTTTCCGAGAAGACGCTGCCGGGAACCGCGAACACGTCGCGACCGAAGTCCGCCGCGAGCCGCGCGGTGATGAGGGACCCGCTGCGCCGCGACGCCTCGACGACGACGACGCCGGAGGCGATTCCGGCGATGATTCGGTTGCGAATCGGAAAGTTCTGCGGGCGCGGCTCGGCGCCGGGCGGGTACTCCGACACGAGCAGGTCCGTCGCCGCCATGGCTTCCTTCAAACGCGCATGTTCGCGCGGATACTCGACGTCGAGCCCGCAGCCGAGCACGGCGATCGTGCCCCCGGGGCCCTCCCGCGCGGCCTCGTGGGCCGCGACGTCCACCCCGCGCGCGAAGCCCGAAACGATCGTCACGCCCGCGAGCGAGAGCTCACGCGAAAGACGCGCCGCCACGTCCCGGCCGTACCGCGTTCCACTCCGGGACCCGACGACCGCGACCGCCGGAAGCCGAAACTTTTCCAGCCGCCCGACGGAGAAGAGAAGGAAGGGAGGGTCGGCGATTTCGAGAAGCGCCCGCGGATACTCGGCATCGAACGCCGTCACGATCCGGATGCCCGAGGTCTCCACGGAGGCCGCCCATCGCTCGGCGGCGGAATCCGACGGCCCGGCGAGGACCGCGCGCGCGCGTTCCGGGGAGGCCAGCCGTTGGGTCAGCTCCGCCTCCGGGGTCGCGAGAAGAGCATCGAGGCCGCCCCGATCCCGCAGAACCGGCCAGAGCCGCTGCGGGGTCAATTCCCGCGATCGGGCCCAGGAGACGGCGACCCTCCGGGCGAAAGGAATGGAAACCATCCTTAACAATATTTTCAGATGAACGTGAGGCCCCAGGCTTTCTCGTGGCGTGAGCTCTCCGAGAGGGCTCCGGGTCGCAGCGTGAGGAGTCTCCCGAAGGGAGGAGCCTCACGCTGCGGGAGCGGGAGCGAGCGAGGCACCAGGCGCTCGGTTGAGTCCCGTTTGCCGAGCCGAGCGCCGGTGGCGAAGCCAGGTCCCGAGCGAGCGAGAGCGACGGTTACCTATAATAGCCGCCCCCATGGTGGGGGTTCGAGGATGAGGTGAAGAAGCTCGCGCTCGTTCTGATCATCGCGCTGGTCACTGGCGCGTGCAGCTCCTACGCGCGCACGGACAAGGCCGCCACCCAGATCTCGTTCGGCAGCGCGGTGGCGCGAAAAGGCTTGTGGCGGGAAGCCGCCTTCCGGTTCGAGAAGGCCGTCGAGAAGGAGCCGGGAAACGCTCGGGCGCACAACAATCTCGCCGTCGCTCTGGAGGCGAGCGGCGAGTTCGCGCGAGCCCTCGCCGAATACAAGCGCGCCCTCGAGCTCGACCCGAACGACTCCTACATTCGCCGCAACTACGCGCGCTTCGCCGAGTTCTACACGTCGTACACGCGGACGACCGGAAAGGCAACCGGTGGCAGTTAGACGGCGGTGCCTCGCGGCCGTCGGACTCGTCGCTCTGCTGGCGGCGTCACCGGCGTTCGCCGGCGTTGCTCAGGTCAAGCTCAAGCTGCCGCTCAAGCCGCGGCTCCCTCTGCGCGGCAACGAAAAGATCGCTCTCGCGCCCTTCGTCCTTGCGACCGAAGCCGAAAAGGCGCGCGACAAGCGCCTCCAGAACGTGGACCTCCAGGCGGAGTTCCAGCGGTTCCTGAAGAAGCAGATCGAGAAGAAGACGAAGCTCGAGGTGGTCGAGCTGCCGACCGATCTGAAGCT
>DATIFW010000106.1:0-2779 GCA_035455045.1 Thermoanaerobaculia bacterium
CTCGCCGAGGGCCACGACCTGCTCCTGGTTCTGGGAAGGGATCGCGAAGCCGTTCGTGCCGGGCGTTCCGGCCTGATTCCTGGCGTTCACGACGAGCGTCTGGGAGAGGACCCAGACGCCGGCAGCGGGGGGATTCAGACCGCCCGTCGGCGCGTGCGACTCGACCTTGATGCCGCCCGCGCCCGCCGTGCCGAACTTCGCGGCGAGGACGTCGTCCAGGGCGAGCGTGGAGTTGGCGGGCACGGTCACGGTCACCGTCGGAGCGCCGCTGTTGTCGCCGAGCGCGCTGTTCGAGGCGTCGAGCTGCGTCTGCGGAAGAAAACGCATGTCCACCGCGACCGCAGCCGGGCTCGGGTTCAGGATCCGGAGGGACGTGACGTAGTCGTTGCCTCCCCCGGACACCTTGGCCGACGTGACGACCCACTGCGTCGAGGCGGGGGTGTCCGCGAAGAGGGGAGCCGGCAGAACCGACATCGCGGCGAAGGCGAAGGAGCAAAAGGACTTGAGGCGCATCGTGGGTATCCTCTTTCTGCGACTTCGAGGTCGGCAGACAGCCGTCAGACGCAAGAATGCGGCCTGAAGTTTAGCCCGCCGCCAAGAAGTGACGGCGCCCCTCGCGCCCTTTCAGAAGAAGATGCCGCCGCCCCCGGCGTAGCGGCGCAGGTCGCCTCGCCTCCTCTCTCCGAGAAGGACGCGCGTCGAGACGGGTCTGAAGCCGAGGCCCGCCGCCGCGAGGAAGAGCGCCTTTGCCTCGGCGGGAAGCGCGAGCGAGAGGCGTTTTTCCCCGACGCGCGACGCCAGGAGCGGAAGGAAATCCGCGGCGTCCTCCGGGACTCTCGCGGCGATGGGGCCGAGCGCCGTCCCGCGAGGTCCCGGATGCCACGCGCCGAGCGCCACGGGCCGGCCGCCGCGCTTCCACGAAACGACGTGGCCCTCCTGCGCCCAACGCGCCCAGTCGCGGGGCCGCGCGAACCCCCGCGTTTCGCGGTCGAGAGCGGCGATCCAGCCGTAGAGAGAAGCCCCGGGAGAGACGGCGTGGAGCGAGGAGGCTCGGACCGGAGCGAGACCGGACACTTCCGACGTGAGGTCGAGAACCACCGTGCGAACCCAGAGGCCGGCGCGGAAGAAGAACGCGAGCGCGTTCGGGTCGTGGGGCGCGAGAACGTCCAGCGACCGGGCGCCGCGCGCGGCGCCATAGGCACGCGCGCCCGCGAGGAGCGCGCTTCCGACCCCCCGACCCCTGTGTTGTGCCTTCACGTCGAGCGCGAGGAGAAGGAGGGCGTCTTCGCGGACCACGACCGAAGCCGAGCCGACCGGCCGACCCTCCTGATCCACCGCCACGAGCGCGCCCTCCGGGTCCGTCGCGCGCGCGTGGAGGAGATCGGCGTCGAGGGCGGCGTTCGGAACGGCTTCTTTTCGCCCGGCCGCCCGGATCGAGACGGAAAGACGATCTTTCGCCGCCACCCGTGGCGAACGCTAGCATGCGCGGCGTGACGGCGAAGCGGCACGTCGGACGGCCCCGTGGCGGCGATCCCGTCCAGACGCGGCGCGCCATTCTCGACGCCGCGGAAGAGTGTTTCGCCGCGTCGGGCTTCGCGGGCGCCACGACGCGGCAGGTCGCGGGCCTCGCGGGCGTCAACGTCGCGACCCTCCATTACCACTTCGGGGGCAAGGAAAAGCTCTATCGCGCCGTTCTCGACGAGGCGATCCGGGAGGACGTCTTTTCTCATGCGGGCGGCGCCCTGCCGGCCGCGAGCCTGTCGGCGGCCGTCGAGGCGCTTTGGGACTTCGGGGTGGCGCACCCTTCGCTCCCGAGGCTGCGTCTCTTCCACAGGCTCTCCGGCAGCGTCACTCCGGCCGGCACTTTCGAAATGCCCGAGGATCCCCGCGCCGCGTATCTCGAGCGAACGCTGGCGGAGACGGGCGCGAAGACTCCACTCCCGCCGGCCCAGACGGCCCGCGTCATCCTCGCGCTTCTCGACGGGGCGCTCGTGGCCGCGCAGAGGGGGCGACAAGGCGAGGAGTCGGCGCCTTTCGGGGCCGGCGCGCTGCGCGCAGCGGTCGTCGCGGCGGCCCTCCGCGTGGCGTCGACCGAGGTTTCTTAGGCCTTCCGCAGGCCGAAGAGCAGGACGAGCGCGTTCACGCCGGTGCCCGCGAGCACGGGATCGATTCCAAGGGGGTGGACGAAGCGCTCGAGCATCGCGGTAGCGCCGCCGAGCAGTATCGCGGTCCCCGCGAAGTGCCGGTTCACGCGGACTCCGGGACAGAACGCGACGAGCGTGGGCAGGATGAGGCCGGAGGCGAAAAGCGTGTAGCCGAGGCGGAACGTCTCGACGAGGTCGCGCAGCAAGAGCGCGACGACGAGCCCGAGCCCACCGTACAAGACGACGGCGAGGCGCGTGGCGTAGATGCCGGCTCTTGGGCCGAGGAGATCGTGTGTCGTCGCCGCGGCAGCCGAGAGGAGGACGGAGTCCGCGGAGGACTGCATCGTGGCGACGAGCGCCACGAGGAGAAGAGGTGCCAGCGCTTTGCCCGCGAGGAGAAACACCGTGCGGGGGAAGAGCTCCGCGGGGGGACCGCCGACGCCGCGCGCGATCCCCGCGAGGGCGACGGCGGTTGTCGCGAGGCCGAAGGCGAGCTTGGAGAGGACGGCGCCGAGGGCGGCGCGTCGCGCGGCACGCTCGTCGCGTGCGGAGAGGAGCTTCGCCCACACGTCGCTCCCGACGGCGTGCGGGAGGCCCACGAGGACGAGGAGTCCGCACGCGTCCCCCCACGAGAA
>DATIFW010000107.1:0-8561 GCA_035455045.1 Thermoanaerobaculia bacterium
GTCACCTTCACGGCGCGAAGCGCGTCCTCGGCGGCCGCCCGTGTGGGCGCGGCGAGCGCGAGGACCGCTTCGCCGTGGTACCGGACGACGTCCTTGCCCGGGTTCTCGATGACGACGCCCGGCATCCTCTCGGGGGCGGAGGTGTCGATCGAGACGATTCTCGCGTGTGCGTGCGGCGAGCGGAGGATGCGCGCGTGGAGCATCCCCGCCTTGCGCGCGTCCTGCGCGTAGACGGCCCGGCCCGTGACCTTCTGCGGCCCGTCGAGGCGCGCGCGGCGCCGGCCGGTAACGGGGCGCGGGCCGACCGGATACGGGGGAGGATCTCCGGGGGAAAGAGAGATCTTCTTAGAAAGGGTATGGCCAGCGAGGCCTACTTCGACAGAAACCTCGGCTGGGGTTGCGCCGGGCACCTTCGCAGGAATCTTCTCTTTTTCTTTCTCTTTCTCCGGCTTCTTCTCTTCAGCCATGCTTCACCCCCGCCTTCGCGGCCGCTTCGCAGGCGTCGAAGACTCCCGTGTAGGTTCCGCACCGGCAGAGGTTGCCGGCCACGGCCTCCCTCACGTCGTGCGCCGAGGGGTGGGCGTTCCTGGCAAGGAGGCCGGCGCACGAGACGACCATCCCGGGCGTGCAGAAGCCGCACTGCATCGCGTCGGCGTCGACGAAGGCCCTCTGGATCGGGGCCATCGCCTCCGGCGAGCCGAGCCCCTCGACCGTGGTCACCTTTCGGCCGTCCGCGTCGTGGACGAGCGTGAGGCAGGAGTTCACGGCGAGGCCGTCGAGCAGGACGGTGCAGGAGCCGCAGGCGCCGCGGTCGCAGCCCACTTTCGTGCCCGTCAGGCCCCACGTGTCGCGCAGCGCCTCGGCGAGCGTCGTGCGCGGCTCGAACGAGCCCGTCTTCGAGGCTCCGTTCACCGTGACGCTCACGGCCAGCGGGCCGGACTCTCTCGCGGCCTGAAGCTCGCGGCGCGTCTCGACGAGGAGCGCGGTGGCTCCGGTCGAGGCGGCGGTGACGGCGGTCGCGATTCCCTTGATCAGGCCGCGGCGCGTGACTCCGGTCGTTCCGTCGGGTGGGTGAGCCTTGTCGGCCATCGTCGTCCTCCCTCGGCGCCCCCGAAATATACAGCGGACTCGAGTCTCGATGTCGCCTCGCGTTGACGCAAGTACCTGAAAAGGCTTATCCTTGCCCGAATCCCGGAAGGGTCGGAGGTCGCTCATGCACATCAACGATCTGCTCAAGATCGCGGTCGAGCGGAAGTCGTCCGACCTCCACCTCAAAGTCGGAGCCCACCCGATCATCCGCGTCGACGGCGAGCTGATCCCGCTCGTGGACCTCAAGCGCCTCATGCAGGAAGACACGATCGCGATGGCTTTCTCGATCATGTCCTCGCGGCAGAAGGAAAAATTCAAGAACAACTTCGAGATCGACATCGCGTACTCGGTGCCGGGGCTCGGGCGGTTCCGCTGCGCCATCTTCCAGCAGCGCGGGACCGTGGGAATGGTCTGCCGCGTCGTCCCGGCCCGCATCCTCACGGTCCGGGACCTCCTCCTACCGCCCGTGCTCGAGAAGATATGCGAGGAGACCCGCGGCCTCATCCTCGTGACCGGGACGACGGGCTCCGGCAAGTCCACGTCGCTCGCCGCGATGATCGACTACATCAACTCGACGCGGGCCGAGCACATCATGACGATCGAGGATCCCGTCGAGTTCCTCCATCGCGACAAGAAATCGATCATCAACCAGCGCGAGCTCGAGGTGGACACGCGCTCGTTCGCGTCCGCGATCCGATCGGCCCTCCGGCAGGACCCGGACGTCATCCTCGTGGGCGAGATGCGCGACTTCGAGACCGTCGAGACGGCGCTCGTCGCCGCCGAGACGGGCCACCTCGTCATGTCGACCCTCCACACGATGGACGCGACCGAGACGGTCAACCGCATCATCTCGGTCTTCCCGCCTCACCAGCAGAAGCAGATCCGCCTGCAGCTCGCGGCCGTCATCAAGGCCGTCTGCTCGATGCGGCTTCTCCCGCGCGCGGACGGCCTCGGCCGCGTGCCGGCCGTCGAGGTCATGATCGCGACGGGCTACATCAAGGACTGCATCGAGAACAAGGAGAAGACGAAGTACATCCTGGACGCCATCAAAGCGGGGACGTCTCAGTACGGTATGCAGACGTTCGACCAGTCGCTCTTCCAGCTTTACAAGGGCGGCCTCATCACGCTGGAAGAGGCGATCCGCCGCTCGAGCAACCCGAACGAGTTCAAGCTCAAGCTTCAGGGCATCCAGTCCACGTCCGACGTCGCGAACGAGCTGATGGAAGGCTCGCTGCAGGCGCCCGATGCGCTCACGCCGCAGGATGCGGCATCGCCCTTCGACTTCTCGAACCAGCCGGGATAGATTTTTCCGCTATCGGCGGCGGCATTCGCCGCCGCCGCGGGAGTCAATCTGGGCCGAGCGGAGGCTGTCAAGGATCTTCGACCGCTTCGCGGCGCGCGCATCGCGTCCTTGACAGCCGCCGCACGGCAGTCCGTTTTTCTTCCGGTGGCCCCATACGCGGCCACCGACAGCTGAATCTCTCTTCGTCTATCCTCGAACGATGGTGACGCACGTACAGAACCGCTGGACCTCCCGCAAGGTCCGCGAGACGTTCCTGTCCTTCTTCGAGGAGAAGGGGCACACGCGTGTGGCGTCCTCTTCGCTCGTGCCCGCCGAGGACCCGACGCTGCTCTTCACGAATGCCGGGATGAACCAGTTCAAGGACCTCTTCCTCGGGCGGGAGAAGCGCGGGTACGTCCGTGCGACCTCCACTCAGAAATGCGTGCGGGCGGGCGGCAAGCACAACGACCTCGACAACGTGGGCTACACCGCTCGGCACCACACGTTCTTCGAGATGCTCGGCAACTTCTCGTTCGGCGATTACTTCAAGGAGGAAGCGATCGACTACGCGTGGGAGCTCGTCACCGGGCGCTACGGGCTCGATCCGTCGCGGCTGTGGGCGACGGTCTTCACGGAAGACGACGAGGCGGCCGCCCTGTGGGAGCGCTATCTCCCGAAGGCGCGCATCGAACGCTTCGGCGAGAAGGACAACTTCTGGTCGATGGGCGACACCGGGCCTTGCGGCCCGTGCAGCGAGATCCACTACGACCAGGGCGACGGGGTTCCCGGCGACGCGACGCCGAATGGCACCGGCGACCGCGTCATGGAGATCTGGAACCTCGTCTTCATGCAGTTCGAGCGCGACGCATCGGGAAGGATGACCCCGCTTCCGAAGCCGAGCGTCGACACGGGCGCCGGCCTCGAACGCATCACGGCGATCCTCGAGGCCAAGAACAACAACTACGACACGGATCTTTTCGAAGGGATCATCAAGAAGATCGAGGAACTGGCGGACAGGAAGTACGCAGGCGGGATGGCGGTCGAAGATGCTCCCTTCCGCGTAATCGCGGATCACGCGCGAGCCGCGACGATGCTCATCGCGGACGGCGTCATTCCTTCGAATGAAGGGAGGGGATACGTCCTGCGCCGCATCGTGAGGCGCGCCCTCCGGTACGGCCGCCGGCTGGACCTCGGGACCGCGAAGCCCTTCCTCGACGCGCTCGTCGAGCCCGTCCTGTCCACCTTCGAAGGAATTCACTTCGCGACGGCGAGCGAGGTGGCCGCCGCGAGCCGCACCGCCCGCGCCATGCTCTCCGAGGAAGAGATCCGCTATTCGAAGACCATGTCCGTCGGCGCCGATCGCGTCGGCGAGGCGATATCGGCAGCTCGGCGCGAGGGCCAGACGACGCTGCCGGGCGCCGCAGTGTTCCGCTTGTACGACACGTTCGGGGTGCCTTTGGAGACGATCGAAGAGATCGCTTCCGATGAGGGTGTCAAGGTGGACGTCCCGGGTTTCGAAAGCGAGCTCTGGGGCGCCCGCGAGCGCAGCAAGGGCGCGTCGAAGTTCGAGCACGAAGGCGACCTCCCGAAGGACGACCAGATCGACCCGTCGTGGACGACGGAGTTCCGCGGGTATCCCGAGCAGGATTTCGTGAGCCTGGAGGGCGCGCAAGTTCTCGGTCTTTTCACCTTCAGGGAAAACGGGCTCTTCGAACGCGCGGACAAGCTGTCGGCCGGCCAGAAGGGCTGGGTCGTCACGGATCGTTCGATCTTCTATCCCGAGGGCGGCGGCCAGGTAGCGGACCGGGGAGAATTTCTCTGGAAGAGCTCCGAGGGGGAACGGCGAGCCGAGGTCATCGACGCTCGGCGCGCGCCAAATGGGAAGACCATTCTTCACCTTCTCAGAATCTCCAGCGGTTCCCTTGTTCCAACTCAACTCGTCGCGATGCAGGTCCCCGAGTGGACTCGCCGCAAGACGCAGGCGAACCACACGGGGACGCACCTCCTCCACGCGGCGCTGCGGAAGGTGCTGGGCGAGAGCGTTCGCCAGATGGGCTCGCTCGTCGCGCCGGACCGCCTGCGGTTCGACTACGCGGCCTCGCGCCCGACCACGGCCGAGGAGATCCGGGAGATCGAGCGCCTCGTGAACGAGGAAATCCTGCGCGACCGCGAGGTCGGCAAGGCCGTCATGTCGATGGACGAAGCGAGAAGGAAAGGCGCGATCATGTTCTTCGGCGAGAAGTACGGCGAACGCGTCCGCGTCGTCGACGTGCCCGGCTTCTCGACCGAGCTCTGCGGCGGCTGCCACGTCGGGCGCACGGGCGAGATCGGCGCCTTCAAGGTGATCTCCGACAAGGGCCTCGCCGCCGGCGTCCGGCGCCTCGAGGCGGTCACGTCGTTGAACGCGGTCGAAAGGCTCCAGAGAGACGAAGAAATCCTGCTTCAGATCTCGCAGATCGTGAACACACCGCTCGACGTGCTGCCCTCGAAGCTCAGGGAAATGGCCGATTTGCTTAGAAGGAGAGAGAAGGAGATTGCCGCCCTCAAGCGCGACCTCGCGCTGTCGGGCGGCGGCGCGGGGGTGGGAGCAGCCGCGATGGCCGACTCGGGCGGGCAGCCGGACGCGGGAGCCTCCGGACATTCACTTTCTAAGAAAGGTCTCTCTTCGGACGGTGCGGCCGAGGAAGGGCTGCACGAGATCAATGGCATCAAGGTCCTAGCCCGACGCGTCCCATCCCTCCCCGCGAACGAGCTGCGCAACCTCGCGGATACTTTCCGGAGCAAGCTGAAGTCCGGCGTCGTTTTGCTCGGAACCGAGCTGGATGGCAAGGTCACGCTGCTTGCGGCCGTCACGGCCGACCTGGTCGCCCGGGTCTCCGCGAACGAGCTGGCGCAGGTCATGGCTCCCGCCGTCGGGGGAAAGGGAGGCGGGAAGCGGGACCTCGCGCAGGCCGGCGGCAAGGACGCGGCGCAAATCGAGCCGGCGCTCGCCCTTGGCGTCGCGAAGGTGCGGGAGAGGCTCTCCGCCTGAGGCTGTACCGCGCTGGGCTATAATCTTGAGGCAATGCCGTCTCGGGGGATCCCACTGACCCGGGTGTCGGTAGCCGCTGTGCTTGCGGCCGCGGGCGCCCTGCGCGCCGACGTCCACCTTGTCCGCCAGTCGAACGGCTCGGCGCTGATCTTCAACGACAAGGTCGGCAGCGGCTGGCGCGTGAACGGCGCGGCTCCCACGGACGCTTACCTCGTCGAGCGGCGGTGCATGCCGTCGCCGTACGACGCGACGATCGCGAGCGAAGCGCGGGCTGCGGGCGTCGACGCGGCTCTCGTCAAGAGCGTCATGCTCGTGGAGTCCAATTTCAATCCGCGCGCCGTCTCGAGGAAAGGCGCCCGCGGCCTCATGCAGCTCATGCCCGGCACCGCCATGAGGTTCGGCGTGTCCGATCGGCATGACGCGGGCCAGAGCATCCGCGGGGGTGTGAGGTATCTCGCCACCCTTCTCGACCAGTTCAAGGGCGACGTGACGCTGGCTCTCGCGGGGTACAACGCAGGTGAGAACGCCGTGGCGAGCCACGCCGGCGTGCCGCCCTACCGCGAGACGCGCGAATACATCCGTCGCGTCCTCGTCGCGCGGCACGGAGAGGACGGAATCGGGCCTGCCGTCGGTGGCGCGTTTCGCGGCACGCCGACGAAGCCGCTCCCGAAGCCGGCCGCGATACGAGTCTCGAGCGTGAACGGGATGGCGGTCCTCTCGAACACGGCCGTCGACCTCACGGAACGCCAGGCTCCCCTCCTCGGGCGGGTGCGCTGAGGCGGACGGGGGCGGAATGGCGGCCACGCGGGGATCCGAGACGACGAGGGCCTTCAGACCCGCTCCCTTTTTCGACCATGGGCTCTTTCTCCTTCACCTGAACCGCGGCAAGGAGGAGATGCAGCGGGGATATCACGAGACCGCGCGACGCGAGTTCGAGGAAGCGCGGCGGCTGCGCCCGCGCGACCCGGAGGTCCTGCTCAACCTCTCGATCACACTCTTCCATCTGGGCCAGTACGACGAGGCCGAGGCGATGACGCGCGACCTCCTCAACGAGCACGCCGAGTCTGTGCCGCTGCTGTTCAACCTCGGCCTCATCCTGTTCAAGTCGGGTCGGGACGGCGACGCTCGGGAGCCGCTCGAGAAAGTTCTCGGATTCGCGCCTGCGCACCGCAAAGCGCACCTGACGCTGGGGCTCGTCGCGCAGAGGCGCGGTGCCTGGGACGAGGCCCAGCGGCATTTCAAGATGGCGGGAGCCGAGCTGAAGGACGGGGCCGAGGGGGATGACTCCGTGGCGCGAACGGCGCGAGCGGCGGCGGCCGAGGTCCGGATCGCGACGGCCAAGAGCCCGTCCCCGGCGGACACGCGGCCGAGCCCGATGGTGAAGCCGGAGCCGCTGGACTCCCTCACGGCGAGCGGCAAGAACAAGATCTCCTCGGGCGTGAGGCCGCGGCCTTCGGCGGTTCTCGCGGGAATGGAGCCCGCCGCGCCGGCCGTGGCCCGGCCGCTCGGACCCTTCTCGCCGAAGCCGGGCGGATTTCTTTCCGTCTCGTGCGGGAGCGGCGTGCGCGTGCGGCGCGGGATCGTCGTGGGCCGCTCGGGATCGCCGGTCATCGACAGCTCTCCGGCCGCGACGCCCGACGGTCTCGATCGGATTCTCGTCGGCGCGTCGGGCGAGGGCATCCTGCTCGTGGCGGATGCGGGGCGCGTCCCGTGGCTCAAGGCGCTCGCGGGCGAGGCGCTCTCGGTTCATCCCGAGAGGCTCCTCGCCTTCGAGAGTGCGCTCTCGTGCCGCGCCGACGTGACGCCGGACGCGGGCGACCGCACGGCGCCTCCGTTTCTCAAGCTTTCGGGCAGCGGGGCCGTGGCCCTCGCCGTCTCGTCCGAACCGGCCCGATTCGAGGTCGCGGAGGGCCAGCCGCTCGCCATCGCCGCACGCGCCGTCGTCGCGTACGGGGGCGATGTCCTGCCCGAGCTTCTCGCGGAGTCCGATCCGCTCTCGGGCCTCGGCGCGGGAGCCTCGATGCGCTTCAGCGGAGCCGGATTCGTCCTCGCCGACGCGCGCTGAAGGGCTCGCCTCATCGAAAAGGATCGGAGAGGTCGGGATTCCGGAGCAGCCCTTCATCCGTCAGGCTCTTCAGGAACTCCACGAGATCGCGCTTCTCGGCTTCCGTGATGCTGAAGCCGCGCACGAGGGGGCTTCGGCCCGGCGAGGCGGTTCCGCGCTTCGCGTAGTGGTCCAGGACCTCTTCGAGCGTGGCGAATCGTCCGTCGTGCATGTAGGGAGCGGTGACCGCGACGTTCCGGAGGGTCGGCGCCCGGAAGCGGCCACCGAGCCCGTTGTCGTGAAACGTGGGCTCGGGCTTCGGCCCACCCTCCCAGCCTGCGGGCCCCGAAAACGTGAAGCCGGCGTGGCACTTCGAGCAGGAGAGCCGCTCCGAGAAGAAGAGGGACATGCCGCGGCGCGCGGAGTCGGAGAGCGCGGCGCGCTCGTCCTTCCAGACGAGCCGGTCGTACGGCGAGTCGCCCGAGATGATCGTTCGCTCGAAGCACGCGATCGCCTTGCGGATGTTGCCGAGGTTCACCGGCTGTCTTTCTCCCGGGAACGCGTCGGAGAAGAGCTTCGAATAGAGGGGATCGACACCGAGGCGGGCGGCGATTGCCTGTTCGTGGCCTCCGAGGTTCATCTCCCTGGGTGTCTGCCCGAGGAGCGGGACCAGCATCTGATCCTCCAGGCTTCGTTGGCCCGCGTCGATCCAGGTCAGCGACTGTGCGTAGGCCGCGTTCGCGAGGCTCATCGCGCTTCGCGGGTGACTCTCGCCGGTGGATCCGACCGCGCGTGCACGTCGATCCGTGAAGGCGTGCCGCTGCTGATGGCACGAGGCACAGGCTTGCGTGCCATTGCCGGAGAGGCGGACGTCGTAGAAGAGGCGGCGGCCCAATGCGACCTTCTCCTCCGTCATGGGGTTGTCCGGCGGCACGCGTGGAGCCGGAAAGCCCGGCGGCAGGCGCCAGGACCAGCCCGACGTCGCGAGAATCAGGGCCCAGACCCGGAGGACCGTGGCGTTACCAGCGAGCGGGCGCGTTCGGATCCGTGAGCGACGAGGTCTGGGCGGCGAGCTGCTTCCTCTCGGATGCCCACTTGCCGAACTCCTCGAGCTT
>DATIFW010000108.1:0-15815 GCA_035455045.1 Thermoanaerobaculia bacterium
TCGTCTCCGCGGACCCGGCGGTGCTGTTCAAGGGCGCGCGGAGCGTGGTCGCCGAGGAGCTCGCGAAAGTGAAGCAGGGCTTCGAGGCGGCGCCGCTCGACGTGCTCGTCAAGCGGGCGCGCCTGCAGCTCGAGCGGGACGGCGAGGCGACGCCGGTTTCCGACCCGCCCATGCCCGTCTTTCCGGCGCGCCCCGCGCCGTCGCGCGAGGCACCGGACACTCCTCCGTCTCGCGCGAGCGGCGCCGCCGCGAAGAAGTCGGCTCCGGACGATCCGTTTCAGGACGTGGCCTCCCGCGCGGAGCTGAACTGGGAGAAGGAGATCCCGATCCAGGCCGAAGATGCGCCCTTCCGGTCCGCGATCCTTCCCATCCCGCGCAAAGCGCGCGGGCCGCTCGAGATTTCCCAGCCGATCGACGCTCCGCACAAAGCCGCTTCGGAGATCAAGACCGAGCCGGCCCCGGCGCGGAAGCCGCACCCGGAGCTGGAGCTGGACTTTGCTGCTCCGTCCAAAGCATCCGCGGCGTTCGAGCCGCCCGCGCCGAAGCCGAAAGCCGCGCCTCCCGAGCCCGCTCCGGCGGCGTTCGAGCCGCCTGCGCCGAAGCCGAAGGCCGCGCTCCCCGAGTCCACACCCGAAATCCCGATGTCGCGCCCCGCAGTCGCGTCCGCCCCGGCAATCCCCCTCGTGAATCCGCGTGAGCTCGAGGTCCCCGAGGCGGCCTCGCGGGCGGCCGCGCCGTCTCCCTCGGTTCCGAAGACGCCCGTCGAGCCGCTTCCGCCGCCTTCGGGCCCCGAGCGGTTCCTGCGGGCGCCGACGTCGCCCGCGCGGTACGAGCCCCCGGTGAAGCCCATGACCCAATCTCCGCCTCAGCGCGAGACTCTCGAAGATCACGACGACACCCAGCCGGCCATGGAGGAGTTCCGCTTCAAAGCAGCCGAGCGTCCGGCGCCGGCGCCGGTACGGGTGCGCAAGCGCGCGAGCCGCACGGGCTGGATCGCGGTGCTCCTCGGCGTGATCGCGGTCGGGGCGGCGCTGGCGTGGGCCGTGCGCGAGGGCGTCTTCAAGAGCGAGGTCGTCAGGAAAGCCACTCCCGTCGCGCTGGAAAATTCCGATGTCGCGCCGCCCGCGAGCGCACCCGCGCCGGCACCCACGGATGCGCCTCCCGTACTCGGGAAGCCCGCGGCCCTGCCGCCGAGGGCCGTTGCCGCTCCGGCGAAACAGCCGGCGGCCGGTCCCTCGAGCGCAGAGGCCCCGAAGGGCCGCGCCGCGGTGCTCCTGACTCCGGACTGGGCGGGAAAGCCGGTCGTGTACGTCATTCACTTCTCGTCGACGAAGGATCGCGAGAGCGCGGCAAAAGAGGCCCAGAAGCTCGGCGCCGCGCTCGGTGCCCCCGCCCGCGCCGTCGAGGTGGACCTCGGCGAGAAGGGGATCTGGTACCGCGTCGTCGTCGGCGAGTTCAAGGACGTGGACGCCGCGCGCGCGTTCCGCGCCGACCTCGAGGCGAAGAAGACGCCCGGCATGGGCTTCGTCTACGAGATGCGGGGGCGCTGAGGCGAAAAAAAATTGGGCCGCGTGGAACGCGGCCCGAGGCATCCATGGAAGAAAGCCGTCAGAACGACGGCTGGAAGGTCTTGATGACGTCGGCCACGGTCGGCGAAGGCTTGCCGGCGAGCGCGCTGGCCTTGACGGCATTGAGGCGGTCCAGGAGCGAGGGACCCTGGACCTCGTACAGGACACCGGTCGTCAGGAATTCCACCTCGCGCGTGTAGGCGATCGCGGCCTGGCGCGAGGTACGATCGTGACCTTCCGGAAGCGGCCTCTGCTTCGCCTTGAGCGTCTTGAACTGGTCGTCGCCGCGCCACGTGACGCAGGGCGACATGACGTTCAGGAACGCGAAACCGCGGTGCTGGAGCGCATCCACGATGAGCTCCACGGTGCCCTTGACGTCGCCGGAAAACGCGCGTCCGACCCATGTGGCCCCGAACGAGATCGCGAGCTCGCACGGGTCCACGGAGGGCTCCGGATTCCCGTAGTGCGTCGTCTTCGTCTTGTCACCCGTCGGGGTCGTGGGCGCGACCTGGCCCTTCGTGAGGCCGTAGATCTCGTTGTCCATGAGGAGGTACGTCACGTCGAGGTTGCGGCGGGCCGAGTGCATGAAGTGATTGCCGCCGATCGCGAGGCCGTCGCCGTCGCCGCCGACCGCGATGACTTTCACGTCCGGCCGCGAGACCGCGACGCCCATCGCGAGCGGGAGGGCGCGGCCGTGAACGGTGTTGAAGCCGTACGTCTCGACGTAGCCGGGGAGGCGCGAGGAGCAGCCGATCCCGGACACGATGGCCGTTTTCCACGGCACGAGCTGCTGCTCGGCCATCGCGCGGTAGAGCGCCGTCAGGACGCCGAAGTCGCCGCAGCCGGCGCACCAGACGGGCTTGAGGTCCGTCTTGTAGCTGCCCGGGAGGAAGGCGGGGGTGGGAGGAGCTGCGCTCATGCGGACACCTTCTCTCGTTCGCCGGTCGGAGCGAAGAACTTGCGGATCTGGTCGTCGACCTCGGAGATCGTGAGGTTCTTGCCGCCGGATCGCTTGAAGATCAGGGTGTTCTGAGGGAGCGTGGTGAACGTCCGGAGGTACTTGTAGAACTGCGCCGCGAAGGAGACCTCGATCACGAGGACCTGCTTCACGCTCTTCAGGAACTCCTCGAACGCGGCCTTCGGGAACGGATAGATCATCTGCGGGATGAACGCGGCGACCTTCTGGCCGCGCGCCTCGGCCATGAGGGCGGCCTCCTTGACGGCGCCCTTGGACGAGCCCCAGCAGACGATGCCGAGGTCGGCCTTCGCGGGGCCGTAGCGGCGCGCGCGCTGGTACTTGTCTCGGATCGGCCTGAGCTTGCGATACCGCTTCGCGTTCATCTTCTCGTGCACGACGGCCATGGAGGCCGGGCGGCCGAACTCGTCGTGCTCGAGGCCGTTCGTCTGGTAGATGCCGTCCTTCATGCCGGGGACGCTCATCGGGGAATACCCGTCCGGGGTGTCCTTGTACCGCCTGTAGTCGACGAGCTCGGCGGCGGTCGGAATCGCACGGTCGATGACCTCGTGGACGAGGCGGTCGGGGTCGAGCGTCTCGCGGCGCTGCCCGATCGACTGGTCCGTCAGGACGACGACGGGGACCTGGAATTCCTCGGCGATGTTGAAGGCCTCGACCGTCGCGTGGAAGCAGTCCTCGACGTCGGAAGCCGCGATCACGACGCGCGGGGCGTCGCCGTGCGACCCGAAGAGCGCCTGCCAGAGGTCGGACTGCTCGCTCTTGGTCGGGAGGCCGGTGGACGGGCCGCCGCGCTGGACGTCCACGATGACGCAGGGGACCTCCGCCATGGACGCGAGGCCGAGCATCTCCGTCATGAGCGAAAGGCCCGGGCCCGACGTCGCCGTCATGGCCTTGACGCCCGCGAAAGAGGCGCCGACGACGGCGCCGATCGCGGCGAGCTCGTCCTCGGTCTGGACGACGGAACCGCCCATCTTGGGGAGCCACTCGTCGAGGAATTGGAGGACCTCCGTCGACGGCGTGATCGGGTAGCCCGCGAAGAACCGGCAGCCAGCGTGGAGCGCGCCTACGGCCACCGCCTCGTTGCCGGACATGATGAGCTTCGAGTGGCCGGGGGTGAACGTGATGCCGCGGTCCTTCAGGGTCGCGAGCGTCGTGCCGTGCGCGAGGCCGGCGTCGAACGCCTTGAGGGCGAGCTCGCCGACGGCGGCTTTCTTCTTCCCGAAGCGCTTCTCGACGGCGCGGCGGATCGTCTCCTGTCTCAGGCCGAAGAGCGACGTGAGGACGCCGAGTCCGACGACGTTCTTCGAGCCCTTGGCGCCCGCGTCTGTCGCGAGCTTCGCGAACGGCACGGGAAGCCAATGCCCCGAGGCGCCGAGTCCGAGGTCCGCCCCGGTTCGCGCCACCGGGTCGGCCTCGTCGAAGAGGACCACGGCGTCGGGGGCCGCCTGGACCTCGCCCTTGAAGCGGTCGAAGTCGCTCCAGCTGAAGACGACGAGGACGTCCGTGGCGTCCCCCTGCTCGTAAATCGCCTCCGGGCTCATCCGCACGACGCACGAGGACTCGCCTCCCCGGATCTGGGGTCCGTAAGCCTCGGTCTTGATGACGTTCAGCCCGTCGCGCGCGGCGGCCTGCGAGAGGATGTCGCCCATCGTGACGATCCCGTCTCCGCCGGCGCCGACCATGGCGATGGTGATATCTCGTTTCGGCATCGTTCGCCTCGCCTTCTCCGAACGGCTCGCCGACTCGCCGGAGGGTCCTTCGGGTGCGCGCCAGAGTGCGTGTGAACGAGGGCCACCTCAATGGTGCAAACGGATCACCCGTTGAGGTTGCGTCTCAGCCTGAAATCAGGCGCGCCAGCGAATACGCCGCACCCGACGCCAGAGCGCCCACCAGGACGGTGCGGAGCGCCTCCTGGGCCGGCGGCCGGCCGGTCAGGCGCCCCTTCACGCCTCCGAAGACGGCGAGCGCCGCCAGCGTCACGGCCACGGAGAGCGCGAGCGCGGACGTCACGGGGAGCGCGAGGAGGTAGGGAGCGAGCGGGATCGCCCCGCCGGCGATGTACGAGCCTCCGATCGTGAACGCGGAAATGCGCGCGCGCTTCGGATCGGGTTCCATGAGGTTCAGCTCCTCGCGCATCATGAAATCCACCCAGCGCGTGTGATCCGCGCAGACGGCGTGCGTCGCCTTCTCCAGCGTGTCGCCCTCGAGACCCCATCCCCGGAAGACCTTGCGGACCTCCTCCTGCTCCTCGCTCGGCACCTCGGCGACCTCTTCGCGCTCGCGCTTCCGCTCGCTCACCCAGGTGTCGGCCTCACTCTTGGCGGCCAGGTAGCCTCCGAGGCCCATCGCGATCGCGCCGGCGGCGAGCTCCGCGACGCCCGCGATGAGGATGACGCGCGCGTTCGCGACGGCGCCGGAAAGCCCGGCCGCGAGCGCGAAGGGAACCGTGAGGCCGTCGGACATCCCGAGGACGACGTCCCGTACGATCTCGGACCCGGAGAAGTGCGCCTCCACGTGGTGGTGGCGGGGCCGGGGCCGGGACATGCCTTTCGCGTGCGGCGGCGAGGCGGCCGTGTGCGGGCGCGGTTTATCCTTCGGCTTTTGGGCCGTCACGGGTTCGTCTGCCAGATCTCGAGGCTCTTCGTCAGGGCGCGGTCGTCGGCCGCGACGAGAGAGACGACCGCTTCCGCCACGTCTTCCGGCTGGATCGCGCGTGCGGATTCGGAGGGGAGCCCGGACTTCTTCACGAGATCGGTGGCCACGGTCGAGGGGAAGACGCACGTGACGCGCACGTTCGACGTCCGCGCCTCGTACAGCAGGACCTCGGAAAGCCCCGCGAGGCCGAACTTGGACGCGCAATAGGCGCCGCCGCCGGGAAACCCGCGGTGGCCCGCGGTGGAGGCGATGTTCACGATGTGCCCGCGCATTCTCGACTTCATCCCGGGCAGGACGGCGCGCGACATGAGGAACGGCCCGCGCAGGTTGACGGCCAGGACGCGGTCGAAGACGACCGCGTCCATCTTCTCGACGGGCGCGGCCGCGAAGATCCCGGCGTTGTTCACGAGGACGTCCGTGGGGCCGAGCTGCTGCTCGACGGCCGAAACCGCGCGCGAGACCGCGCCCTCGTCCGAGACGTCCGCCGAGACGACGAACGTCGTCGCACCCGACTCCTTCAGCTCCTTCTGGACCTCGAGGAGGTTCTTCTTCGTCTTCCCGAGGAGCGCGACTTTCGCGCCGGCCCGCGCGAAGGCGTGTGCCAGCGCACGGCCGATGCCGCGACCGGCGCCCGTGACGAGAACGACCCGGCCCTCGATCTTCATCGGCGCCTCCGAAAGGGATTCTAGAGCCGCCCGGGCGTCCCGGTGGTAACTTGGAGTCCGCCCCGATGGACTTCTCCGTCGACGAACGGCTCGCGAGAGCCGCGACGCTTCCGGCGCCGTTGTACACGGATCCCGCGGTCCTCGCCGCGGAGAAGGCCTCGATCTTCGGCGTCTCGTGGCAGCTCGTCGGCCGGGCGGATCTGGTCGCTCGCCCCGGCGACTTCTTCACGGCGCGCGTCGCCGACGAGGAGGTCCTCGTCGTTCGCGGCGAGGACGAGAAGCTCCGCGCCCTTTCGAACGTGTGCCGCCATCGCGCCGGTCCGGTCGCTTCGGGCGCGGGCTCCCGCCGCTCCCTGAGGTGCGGCTACCACGGCTGGACGTACGGCCTGGACGGCGGGCTCCTCGCGGCGCCCGAGTTCGAGGGCGTCGAGAATTTCAGACCCGAGGACGTGCGTCTGCCCGAGTTCTCGATTGCGACGTGGATCGGGCTCGTCTTCGCGAACCTGGATGCCCGGGCGCCGGCGCTCGCCGCGACGCTGGACGACCTCGCCGGCCGCCTCGAGAAGAGCGGGCTCGGCTCGATGCGCTTCGCATTTCGTCGCGAGTGGACCCTGGCCTGCAACTGGAAGGTCTACGTGGACAACTACCTCGAGGGTTACCACGTCCCGATCGTCCATCCCTCTCTCATGCGGGAGCTCGATTACGGCGCCTACCGGACGGAGACCTTCCGCACCCGCGTCCTGCAGGTCTCGCCGATCAGAGCGAAGGGCGGCCGGCTGAGGACCGGCGCAGGCGGTGAGGCCGCGTACTGGTGGATCTGGCCGAACCTCATGCTGAACGTCTACCCCGACAACTTCTCGACGAACCTGATCGTGCCGCTCGGCGAGGAGCGGACCCTGACGATCTTCGAGTGGTTCTTTCGCGAACCCGAACGCCCGGGCGTCGCCGCGAAGGTGGAAGAGACGGTCGCGTTCAGCGACGAGATCCAGATCGAGGACATCGCGATCTGCGAGGCGGTCCAGCGCGGGCTGAGGTCGAGGACCTACGTCCGCGGCCGCTACTCCGAAAAGCGGGAGAGCGGCGTCCACCTTTTCCACCGCCTCTGGGCGGCGGCGATGGAGACTCCGCGCGCCCCGGAGAGTTGATGGAGCTCCGGCGGGTCCTCGGCTTCAGGGACCTCGTCTTCTTCTACACGCTCACGTCCTTCAGCCTCCGGTGGATCGCGACGGCCGCCGAAGCGGGGCCCTCCTCGCTCGTCGTCTGGGTGCTCGCGGCTTTCGGGCTCTTCGTCCCCCTGGTGGCGTCGGTCCTGGAGCTTTCCTCCCGCCATCCGGAGGAGGGCGGGCTCTACGTGTGGACGCGCCGGGCGTTTGGAGACTTCCCGGGCTTCATGGCGGGATTCCTCTACTGGGCGAGCAACCTGCCGTTCTTCCCGGCTGGTCTCTACGTCACCGCCGCGAACGCGCTCTTTCTCGGGGGCACGCGCGGCGCCGCGCTCCAGGAAAGCCGCGTCTTCTTCCTCGTGTTCTCGCTTCTCGGAGTGATCATCGCGACCGCCGTGAACGTGCGCGGTCTCAAGTACGGGACTTGGCTGCACAACGCCGCGGCCGTCGCGACCTGGATCCCGGCGATCCTCCTCGTCGTCTCGGGCGCCATCGTGTTCGCGCGCTTCGGGCCGGCGACGTCCTTCTCGGCGTCGCAGCTCATCCCCTCGATGGGGTTCAAGGACGCCCTCTTCTTCTCCACGATCGCGTTCGCGTTCGGCGGAATCGAGACGGCCTCTTTCCTCGGCGACGAGATCCGGGATCCGAGGCGAAACCTGCCGCGCGCCCTGCTCGTCGTGGGCGCTCTGATCACGGCGGCTTATCTCGCGGGAACGGCGAGCCTCCTCGTGGCTCTCCCCGCGAGCGAGGCGAGCGGGCTGACGGGCATCACGAACGCGATCGCGACGGCGTCGGCGAGAGCGGGGCTGCCGGCGATGGGAGCGCTGGCCGCGCTTCTCATCACGCTCGCCGGAATCGGCGTGACGGGGGCCTGGCTGGCGACGGCTTCACGCCTTCCTTTCGTCGGCGGCCTCGACCGCTTTCTGCCGCCCGCGTTCGGGAAGATCCATCCGAAGTGGGGCACCCCGGCCGTCGCGATTCTCGTCCAGTCGGGCCTTTCGGCGCTCTTCGTGCTGCTCAGCCAGGCAGGGACGGGCGTGAAGGGCGCCTACGACTCCCTCGTCGCGATGAGCGTGATCTCGTACTTCGTGCCGTTTCTCTTTCTCTTCGCGTCCACGATCCGGCTCTCCAAGGCGCCGCTTCCCGAAGGGGCGATCCGCCTCCCGGGCGGCCGGCCCGTCTCCGTCGCCCTCGCCGTCCTAGGCTTTTTCACGACGGCTGTTTCTCTCCTGCTCGCTTTCGTGCCGCCCGGCGAGGGTCCGGACCAGGTCTTCGCCGCCGCGAAGCTCGTTCTCCTGACGATCTTTCTCGTCGCCGGCGGCGTCGCGCTCTACGCGTCCTCGGCCCGCCGGCGCCGAATGCTCCGGACGTAGCGCGCTTCTCCGCGGGCCGCCTGCTACTCTTCCGCGCCCATGTCCGCCTCGGTCGCGCCCCGCTTCGACCCTGCGCGACGGCGGGCGGTGACGATCGCTCTCCTGCTCGTCACGGCGCTCGCGTCTTTCGAGTCGACGATCGTCTCGACGGCGATGCCCACGATCATCGGGGAGCTCCATGGCCTCCCGCTCTACTCCTGGGTCTTCTCGATCTACCTTCTCGCCTCCACGGTCACGATGCCGATCTACGGGCGCCTCGCGGACGTCTACGGGAGGCGCCGCATCCTGATGACGGCGACGGCCGTCTTCCTCGCCGGCGCGGTCACGTGCGCGCTCGCGCGCTCGATGCCGCAGCTCATCGTGGCGCGCGGTCTCCAGGGCCTCGGCGCCGGCGGCCTCATCCCGATCGCGCTCACCGTTTCCGGCGATCTCTACTCCCTCGAGGAGCGGGCGCGCGTGCAGGCGTTCTTCAGCGGGGTGTGGGGATTCGCGAGCCTCGTGGGACCGCTCCTGGGAGCGTTCCTGACGGTCACGTTCGGGTGGCGCTCGATCTTCACGATCAACGTGCCGCTCGGCATCATCGCGTTCGTCCTCGTCGCGACGAAGATGATCGAGTCGCGCAAGCCGGGGTCCGACCCCGTGGACGTCGCGGGCGCCGTGACGCTCGCGCTCGGCATCGCCGCGCTCCTCTTCGCGGTGCTCCAGAGAGCCGGAGCCGGAACCCTCGGGTCCGGCGTGCGGCTCGTCCTCGGAGCGTCCGGGGTCGTCCTCCTCGCCGTCTTCGTCCGCTTGCAGGGGAAGCGCGAGCATCCCCTCGTCCCGCCCGACCTCTTCCGCCACGCGCGGACCGCGGCTCCGTACGTGGGCGGCGTTCTCCTCGGCACGACGATCTACGGCGTCGACACGTTCGTCCCCCTGTTCGTGCAGGGCGCGCGCGGCGGAACCGCGGGAGCGGCCGGGGCGGTCATCACGCCGCTCGTCCTCTTCTGGGCCCTTTCGGCGGCGGCCGCAGCCCGCGTCATCGTCCGATTCGGCTTCCGGAGGACGGCGCGGGCGGGGGGTCTCCTGATCCTCTCGGGCTTCGTCGGCCTCCTCGTCGCGGCGCGGCTCGACGCTCCCGTCTTCGCCATCAGCGCGGCGTGCGGCCTGATCGGCGCCGGCCTCGGGCCGTCCTCGCTCTCGCAGGTGCTCGCGATCCAGAACGTCGTGGACGAGGGCCGGCGTGGCGTCGCAACGAGCCTCGTGCCGTTCTTTCGAACCGTCGGCGGCTCGCTGGGCGTGGGCGCCCTCGGGGGCATCCTCGCCTCGGGCCTGACGAGGCGGATGGGCGCCGCCGCCGATTCGGCGGGGGCGGCCCTGGCGGAGGGACGTGTGCCCCGCGAGCTCCGGCTCGCGCTCGAGCAGTCTCTCCTGCCCGTCTTCGCCGTGCTGCTCGTCCTCGCCACCCTGAATCTCGCCGTGACCTCGCGGTTTCCGGACGTCCAAGTGACGCCCCGGACGCCGACGAACGCGTAGAGGCGCGATCGGAGACGGGCGCGTTTGCGCGCGGCACCTCGTTCGCGAGAGGATCACCCCTCATGCGCCTGAAGCTCGCGGTTCTCACGGTCGCGCTCGGTGCAGGCCTGCCCGCGCGTCCGGAGGCGCTCCCGCTCATCGTCGACAGCCTTCGCGCAGACCTCTCGTCTGCCGCGGAGTTCGCCCTCGGAGACCCCCCGGGCGGCGTCGCGGACCTCGACCGCCTCGACTGGCGCCCGATCCCGGTCCCCGGGTCGTGGCAGAAAGCCGGGATCCCGGAGCACGGGTACGCGTGGTACCGGTTCCGCTTCACGCTGACGGCCGCTGCCGCCGCACACCCCCTTGCGTTCACCTGCTCGCAGATCCGCGACGTGGACGAGACCTTCCTCGACGGCGTCCGCGTCGGCAGGACGGGCGCGTTCCCGCCCGGGTACGACAAGGGCACGCTCCAGGCGCGCCTCTACGAGCTTCCGGCGTCGCTCACGAGCAGGCCGGGCCCGCACGTCCTCGCCCTGCGCGTCTTCAACGCGGGCCCGAGGGCCGGGGGGCTCACGGCCGCGCCTCATCTCGACACGGTGTCGGGCGCGTTCTGGGAGCGGACGATGTTCGAATCTCCGCTCGCCCTCGTGGCCGCGGCAGTCATCTCGCTCGGCGTCTTCGCGCTCTTCGTATTCCTTCGCGACCGAAGGCAGCGCGAATTCCTGCTCTTCTTTCTCCTGACCGCCGGCGTGGCGGCCTATGTCATCTCGTGGTTGTCGCTCTGGTCGCGCTTCGGCGTCTCCCTGTCGTTCGTCTTCCGGGCGAACTTCGTGCTCGCGTTCGCGCTCTCGGCTCTGTTCACGCTCTTTTTTCACTACTTCTTCGTGATTCCGGTCCCGCGGTGGATGCGCGTCATTCTCGCGATCCAGCTGGCGGGCCTCCTCACGGCGTGCGCCCTTCCGCGAGTCGACGACCTCTACACCATCCTTCCGGTCTGCTACGGCACGGTCCTCGCGAGCGGCTTCCACATCGTGCAGGTGCTCGTGCGCAAGCTGCGCCGCCGCGCCCCGCACGCCCTCACGATCCTCGTGGGCTGCGGGCTGATCTTTCTTGCGACGCTGCATGACATGGCGCAGGACCTGGGGTTCATCTCCTGGGGCGTGAGGACGCGCACCGTCGGCCTCGCCTTTCTCATCTTCGCAGTGCTGTTCCTCTCGGTCGTCGCGGACCGCATGGCGCGCCTGCGCGTGGCCGCCTCGACGGACCCCTTGACGGGGCTGCCGAACCGGGCCGGCCTTTTCGAGCGCATCCGCGTCGAGCTCGCGCGAAGCCAGCGCTCGAACCGCTCGCTCGCGCTCGCGGTCCTCGACCTCGATCGCTTCAAGGAATTCAACGACCGCTTCGGACATCTCGCCGGGGACCGGCTCCTCATCGCGGCGGGCGAGCGCCTCTCGGAGTCCGTGCGCACGACCGATCTCGCCGTGCGCTTCGGGGGAGAGGAGTTCGTCCTCCTCCTTCCCGAGATCTCGGCCGAGGAGGCCATGCGCTGCTGCGAGCGGATCCGCGAAGCGGTGCGGGGCATCCGGGTGTTCGGCGCAGAAGCGGGCGCGACGATCTCCATCGGCGTGGCCGTGCACGAGCCGAAGGGAGGCCCGCCCCCTCCCGAAGCCTCGCTCCTGCGCGCAGCCGACGCGGCGCTCTACCGGGCCAAGGCGCTGGGACGGGACCGCGTCTTCATGGCGGAGGGACCCGTGCCCCACGAGATGCATCGCCCGTTGAGCGGCGAATCCGCGTCGAGTGAAGCCACCTGATCCCGCCCGATCTACAATCCACCGATGAGGCTCGCGGCCCGGGTGCTCGTCTCCTTCGCGGTGGCAACGGCCCGTTCGTCGGCCGCGCAGCAGCCGACGCCGACTCCCGCCGAGCAGCGCGTCGTCGCGCCGTCCCTCCCCGACGAGCCGAACAAAGAAGGCGTCGTGCGCCCCAGCGGCTCCATGCCGACGGACTCGGAAGGCTACGTGCGGACGAACCGGGGGGCGATCGATCCGACCTCCACCTCTGCCTCTCCCGGCACCGCAGCGCCCGGGACGGCGACGGGCCCGGCGGCGGCGGGCACGGCCCCGGCCCCGGCGCCGGCGCCCGTCCCGCACGGAAAGGCCATCGTGAAAGCCGCCCACCTGTCCGTGCGCGGCACGGTGAAGGCGTACGAGAAAGGCGTCTCGATCACGGTCGTCGAGGCGAACGGGCAGGAGCGCACCGCGAAGATCGCGGCCAAGGCGTCGGTCTACGAAGGCCTCGCCGTCGGCGACAGGGTCATCGTGAGGATTCCGCTCGGGAAGCCCGCGGACGGAAGGACGACGGACCACGTCGAGAGGCAGAGGCCCCCGAAGCCGGCGCCGAAGTCCAAGTTCACTCAGGCGCAATCGCCGGCGAGCTGAGGAGCGGCACACCGGGATGCGGCGCTTCTTCGTCCTCTCGCTCGCTCTTCTGGCCATCCTCGCGGCTCCCCTCCCGGCGCAGACGCCGACGCCGACGCCCGCGAACGCCGTCGAGCCGTCCGACCAGTCCGCCGTGGCGCCGGCGCTTCCGGTCCGTGCAGGCCAGCCGAATCCCGAGGTGACCCTCGGCGCACCCGCCGCGCCCCCGACTCCGGCCGCGGCGCCCTTTTCGGCCCCGCCCGAACTCGTCCCCCTCTCCCCCAGAGAGGAGATCCCCACGGTCTCCTCGCCGCCGATCTCCGCGTCACCAGCGGCCGGGAGCGCGCACGCGAGGGCGGGCGTCGTGTCCGCGAAGCCGGTCACCGTCTCGCAGGGAGCGGCCTCGACGGTCACGGGCTACCGGAAAGGCAAGTCCCTGATCGTGAAGACCCCGGCGGGGTCGCTCGTGGAATACCGGCTCGGGAAGGACACGAGTCTGCCGGCCGATCTCGCCCCCGGCCGCCAGGTGATCGTCGAGACGAAAATAGTCAAGAAGCAGCGCGTCGCGACGAAGGTCTCGTACGCCGAGGGCCGTGTCGTTCTCACGAACGTGAACTGAACCCTCCGGGAACCGGCAGGTGAGCTCGCGGGTCTCCTTCCCGGGAGGCCCGACATGTTCGACGTTTCGCTCGAGACGCGCCGCCGGCCCAACTTCGGCCTGTCCGCCGCTCTGCACGCCGCGCTCGGATTCGCGCTCGTCGTTCCGCCCCTCCTCGCGACGCCGGAGCCGCCGGAGCCCGACGGATTCGTGAAGATCAGCTGGGGACCCTCGCTCACGAGCCATGCCCCGAGGATCGAGAAGGTGGTTTTTCTTAGAAAGGGTAATGGGGACGGGGCGCCGGCGCCGCCCGCGCGCGCGAGCGACCAACCCCGTCGCGCGGCCCCTGCCCTCGTGCAACCCAAAGAGCTCACGGAGTTGCTTCCGGCTCCCACGGGCGAAGAGTCCGAATTACCCTTCGAAGAATCTTCCGGCGAGCGCAGCGAGCCGGGAACGGCAGCTGGAACCGGCACACGGGGATCACGGGACGACGAAGGGGGCGATGGTTGCGAGGGTTGCAGAATAATCTCTGCTACCGCGCCCGGCGTCACGCCGCCCGTCGCCCTCTCGACGCCCTCGCCTTCGTACCCCGAGCTCGCGCGGCGCGCGCACGTGGAGGGAGTCGTCCTCCTGGAAGCGATCATCGGTTCCGACGGCCTCGTCCGCGACGCGCGCGTCCTGAGGAGCGCGAACTTTCTCCTCGAGGCCCCCGCGCTCGAGGCGGTGCGGCGCTGGCGCTACCGCGCCGCGACGGTCGAGGGGCGCAGCGTGCCGGTCTATCTGACGGTCGTCGTGACGTTCTCTCTGAGGTGAAGGCGGGCGCGCGGTCGCTGTGACATAACGCGCGCATGCTCCTCTTCGAGAACGGCGACGTCATCGCGCTCGACAAGCCGCCGGGCGTCTCGATGGCGACGTCGACGAAAGAAGGCAAGTCCGCCGCGGACGCCCTCCGACGCCTGTTCGCGGCGTGCGGCGTGCCCCGGCCCGCTTCGCTTCCGCACCTCGTGCACCGACTGGACGCGGGGACGTCGGGAGTCGTCCTTCTCGCGAAGACGCCCGAAGCCCACCGCGCGCTCAGCCTCGCCCTTCAACAGCGCCGCGCGAGAAAGACGTACCGCGCGCTCGTCTGGGGCCACCCGGTGCCCGCGAAAGGGACGATCGACCTCGCGCTCCAACGCGACCCGAAGGACGGCCGCAAGATGCGGGCCGCGCCCGAGGGGAAGCCGTCCTCCACGCGGTACGCGACGCTCCGGAGGTTTCCCTCTCTCGCCGATCTCGAGCTCCGTCCCGAGTCCGGGCGCACGCACCAGATCCGCGTCCACCTGTCCGCGAAGGGGCACCCGATCGTGGGTGACGACTTCTACGGCGGGGCGAGCCGGTGGCGCGGCGTGCGCGACCGGAGGCTTCGCGAGGCACTCAGGAGAGTCGCGCGGCCTCTCCTCCACGCCTCGCGCATCGAGATTCCGGAGATGGACCTCGACGTCCCGGCCCCGCTGCCCGGGGATTACGAAGAAATCCTTGCTTCCCTCGCGCAGGCGAGCTCTGTTCGCGCGAACTGACTCATCGCGAGAGCGCTGGGGGGTATGCCCCGTCTGGCCGGTTTCAAGGGTCTTCGACCGCTTCGCGGCGTGCGCAGCACGCCCTTGACTCCGGCCCGACGGGGCACAGATTCCGCAGCTATCGGGGGCTGCATTCGCAGCCGCCGCATATGAGCAGCACTCTCGGATTGTCAGATTCTCTCTCAGCGTGAAGGCGCGGAAGGGTGGGAGAGGGCGCGGATCGACCCGCAGCCCTTCGCCGCGAGAAACGTCGCCGCCCCTGCGAGGAGAACGAGACTTGCGCCGAACAGCAGCAGAAGGGGACCCTTCTTCGGAGGCGGAAGCTCGCTCGTGATGGGGGCGGCGGGCGGCCGCCTCGACCTGAGAGGCGCGGTGGAGTCGGCGAGCGAGGCCGCCCGAGCGGCGTCCACGACCGCAGGCACTTCACGCGTGATCGTGCTGCGAGCGGGTTTCGCGTGCAGCTCGCGCCGCGCGACGACGAGATCGAGGATCATCTGGCCGGCGCTTCCGTACCGTTCCAGAGGCTCTTTCTTGAGGGCCTTGGCGACGATCTGCTTCAGGGTCTCGGGCACGAGGTCGGGTTCCGGCCACGGGTCGGCTTCCTTCGTCATCATCTTGGCCACCATCTGGGTCACGCTGGCACCCGAGAACGGATGCACGCCGGCCAGCATCTGGTAGAGGACGATGCCGAAGGAGAAGAGGTCCGACCGCTCGTCGAGAGGGTTCCCGAGCGCCTGCTCGGGAGAGAGATAGTCGAGCGTGCCGACGATCATCCCTTCGCCCGTCTGCCGGTGCGAACGCGACGTATCGCGCGCGCCCTCGGCGAGGAGCTTGCTGAGGCCGAAGTCGAGCACCTTCACGCGGCCGTCCGGCGCGAGCATGAGGTTCGAGGGCGTGATGTCGCGGTGCAGGATGCGGTTCTGGTGGGCGACTTTCAGGCCCTCGAGCGCCTGGATCGCGATGTCGAGACATTCCGTGACCGAGAGCCTCCGCTCGTCCATGATCTCGTCGAGTCCCTGCCCTTCCAGGTACTCGAGGACGAGATAGAGCGAGCCCGGGGGGAACCCCACGTCGCGCGCCTCCGTCGTCGCGAGGTCGTGGATCGTGATGACGTTCGGATGGTTGAGTGCCGCGACGGCGCGCGCCTCGTTCATGAACCTCCCGCGCATCTTCGTGTCGCTCTGGAGCGCGGCGGGCAGGATCTTGATGGCGACGCGGCGGCCGAGCGCAGAATCCGTCGCGAGATAGACCTCACCCATGCCGCCCCGGCCGAGCAAGCGGAGGATCTCGTACCGGCCGATGCTCTTGGGGAGTGGTTCCGCGGCCACCGCGCCGCAAGTATAGGGA
>DATIFW010000109.1:0-16192 GCA_035455045.1 Thermoanaerobaculia bacterium
CGATGGGGCCGTCGTTGACGACGCCGTAGACCACAAAGTCCGACGTGCCCGTGTCGGGCCGGATCCGCACGTAGACGTGCGCGATGCCGGCTCCCGAGAGGATCCCGTTTATCTGCGTCCAGTCCCCGCCCGCCAGCGAGCGCGTCAGAGTCTGGACGGGCGTCGTGGGACCCGAGTCGGCATCGAACACGTCGACGACGTACGTGACGATCCCGCTGTTTCCGGCGCGGGCGTCGGCGATCGCGAGGTTGCTGCGCACCTTCGAGTCCTGGCGCAGGCCGTAGACCCAGGCCTCCCCTCGCGCGCGTCCGGAGCCGGACACGGCCGGATACGACAGCCCGTACGAGCCGCCCACGGTCGTGTCGGGGTTCGGGTTCGACGTGCGGGCCTGCGCGACCGCGCCGGCGACGAGCAAAGTCCCTCCCTGGTCGCCTGCGGTGGGGATCGCGAGGCCGAGGCCGCGCAGGTACGAGAGCGCGTTCGCCTGCACGAGCTGCCGGCCGGCGGCGAGCGTCGTCGTGCGCGTTCCGGTGCCCTGTCCCGAGAAGGCCGACGACGCCGTATACGTGAGCGTCACGGTGACGGGCGCGGACGTCGGGTTCGTGAGCGTGAGGTCCGTCGTGAAATGCGGTGGCCCCGGGACGTCGAGGAGAATCGGGACGAGACCCTCGGTCGGATTCGAGGCGAGGATGCTGCCGTCGGAGGTGCCGCCGCCCGCGCTGCCGCCGTCGTTCACGACGCCATACGAGATGAAACGATCGGCGCCCGACGTGCGCCGCACCCGTGCGTAGCCGTTCGTGATTCCGAGCTGGGCCAGCACGGGAGTGGCCGCCAGCACCGAGTTGAACTGGAAGAACGCGCCCGGCTGAAGCGTCTGCGTGAGAGGGGCTCCGGCCGGCGCCCCGCTGTCGCCGTCGAAGAGCTGGATCTCGAGGGACACGGGGCCGGACGTGGCGCCGGAGGTCGTGGCCGGCGCATGGACCACCGCGAGGTTCGAGCGGAAGGACGTGTTCTCGCGGAGTCCGTAGATCCAGGCGTCCGCCGACGAGGTCGCGCTTCCCGACGGAACCGCAGGGGCGAACGTGCCGAAGGCCCCGCCGACGGCGGCCGAGAGGTTCGGCGTGGACGTGCGGGAGCCGGCGAAAACGGCGGCCGGATCACTCACCCCGACGAACGTCGCGAACAACGTCCCGAGCTTGGGCGAGCCGTCCGAAGGCAATGCCCATCCGTTCTCGGCGAGAAACGCGATGACGTCCGCGATGTAGAGCTGCCGCCCCGCGGGCAGCGCCCGCGCGACGGCGGGACCGCCGGAGCCTGGCGTGCCGGCCGTGGGCACGTACACGAGGACGAGTCTCGCGTCGGAGCCGCTGCGGTTCACGGCCACGAAGTCCGACGTGTAATGCGACGAGGCCGCGCCGAAGACGTCGAGCACCACGGGTGTCTGGACTCCGACACATGAGCCCGGCGCCGCACCGCCGCTTGCCAGCTCGAGAGAAAGGGCGACGTGCCGGACGACGGATCCAGACGTCGCCGTGAGGTCGAGAGGATAGGTGCCGGCGATCGTCGTTCCGGTGGAGGTCAGGGTCAGGGTCGCCGGCTGTGCGCGCGAGACGACGCCGGCGGAGACCTTCACGGGATTTCCCGGCCGGAACTCCGCCGCCACGCCCGCGGGCAGCCCCGCGAGGGTGACCGTGGCCACGGCGTCGCCGTCCGCGGCCCCGATCTGGGAGAGCGTGAGGTCCGCGATGCCCGTACCGCACGCCGGGAGGGCGAGTGTCGTGGGGCTTGCGCCGAGAGTGAAATCGGTCGTCGAGGGTGCGGGCCCGGGCAGCACGGACGCGAGCGCGAAGGCATCGACGGAGCCGAGTCCGGTCGCGGCATCGTACCCGGGACCGGCTCCGTATCCGTCGAGGCCGGAGGCCGCATTGTCGCCGGTCGTGACGTCGTGTAACGCCGGCGTGCCGGCGAGAGGCACGGCGCTCGAGACGTTGGGCTGGCCGTACAGGGCGCGCCCGGCCGCGTAGAGGAGCGGGTTCAGGTTCCCGAGCCGGCCCCCGGCTTTCTGCGCGAGCAGGGCCGCGATGCCCCCGAAGGCGGGCGAGGAAGCCGACGTCCCTCCCACCTCGGTGAGGTCGCTCGAGCCCGCCGTGTGCCCCCGCGCCACGAGATACGGCGTGTGGGTGGCGGCTGCGAGCGAGACGTCGGGCACGTAACGGGCGTTGTCCGCGGGAACGCCGGCGACGTTCTGCCAGGGCGGCCGCGGGAAAAGGATGCTCTTGCCGCCTCCCGTCGATCCGCGCGCGAACTCGTTCCACGCCGTCTCCGGGATGTAGCCCTTCACGGATTTCTTCGTCGTCGAGTCGTTCGTCGAATTCCAATACGTCGACGGGCTGGCCGTGTCGAGGAACTGCGTTCCTCCGACGCACGTGGCATAGGGGGACGAGCAGAGGCCGTTCACGCTTGCCGTCGTGGTCGCGATCACGCAGCCCGCCACGCCGTTGTCCCCCGAAGCCGCCGTGACCGAGATGCCCTGTGCCGCCGCCTGCGCCCAGACGTTCGTGTAAAGGGCGGTGTCGGTGTCGGTGAAATCGAATTCGCACCATCCGTACGACAGCGAGAGGACGTCCGCGCGATTGCTGCTCACCGCGTAGAGCGCGGAAAGATCGACTCCGTCCGTGGTCTCCGTGTCCTTCGACGTGATGAGAAGGACGCTCGCGGCCGGAGCGACCGCCCCGGCCCATTGAATGTCGAGGTTGCTCTCCAGCTCGTCATCGTACGGTGAGGTCACGACGCCGGGGTCGGGACCGTTCAGGACGACGACCGGATCGTTCGCCGGCAGGCCGAAGTTCTGACGGAAGAAGGTCGTGTCCGAGACGTTGACGTTGCTCCTGGCCAGGAGGCCGATCGTTCGGCCGGCGCCGTCGATCCCGGCGGCGACGAGCGCATCCACGTTGTAGATCGCCGTGAAATCGGCAGGCGCGAGAGAGTGGGCGTTCCCGGATGTGTTGGCCGGATTCCGGCGCGTGAGCGGGTGGCGACGCCGGAACGAGTGGAGCGAAAGCACGCCGCTGACGCGCCGCGCGAGATCGAGCGGAAGGCGCGGCGGCCTCACGTTCGCGATCCGGACCCTGCCCTCGGCGAAGACTTGGTGAAGCTCGGTGTCGAACGCACGTTCCACGTCGGCAGCGCGGCCGGAGAAGACGAGAGCGGCGCGCCCGGCAGGCACGTCCTCCACCTCGAGGCCGTGGCTCTCGAGCCAGTCCTCGAGCGCCGCGACGTCTCCGTCGGACGCGCCGAAACGACGCTCGAACTCGGCGGGAGAGAGCCAGCGATGGAAGTCCTGAGACGCGGGATCCTGCTGGTTGGCGAGGAGCCGCGCGAGGCCGTCCGGGTCGCGCCGCGGCAGGACCAGGATCACGCGATCGAGCCGGACGTCTCCGTCGAGCCGCGAGATGTCGCGTGCGCTCGCGACTTCGCGAGGGACCGAGCCCACGTTCGAGAGACGATCGTCAGGGCGTGCCGCGAAGGCGGGAGCGGCCGCGGCGAGGAGCAGGGCGGCGAAGAAGCTCATCGGGCGCGGGAGGCGCAACATCGTGGAAGGTCCCTCGGTTCGGAAGTGCACGGGAGATGCCAGTCCTGACGGGTCAGAGGGGTGGCGGCGCCTCGCGACTCGGCCGTCGCCTCCCGAACAAGTCGAGGAAGCGCGCCATCCGCGGGATCGTCAGGATGAAGATGAGGCCGATCGCGATCACGACGACGAGAGCGACGAGCGGCAGGAAGATCGACACGAGGCTCTGGAGGAATGCGACGATGTCCTCCGCGAGGGACAGTGCCACGTTCGCGATTCCCGCGGTGAGCGCGGTCGACGTGAGGCGCGTCGCGCTCTTCACGAGATGCGACACGAGGGCGACCATTCCGCCCGAGCCGGCCGCGACGACGTCGAGAGCGGTGGACCCCTCCGGCTGGACCGCGGCGAGCGCGACGAGGGCGCCGACGACAGGCCTCACGAACGAGTGGAGGAGATGCCAGAAATGGTCGAGTCCCGGAATCTTGTCGGCGAAGAATTCCAGCAAGAAGAGGACGGCCGCCACGCCAAGGGCCGGGGTCGAAGCGAGCAGGCGGGCGATCGCGCCGGGATAATCCTCGGGAAAGAAACGCGCCATCGCACCGTAGACGAGCAGCACCGCGTAGGAGTTCAGGCCGGCTGCCGCCGACAACCCCAGTCCGGTCCCGAAGAGCTGTGGCAGACCCGTCGTCACCGGCCCGCCTTGGCCGAGATCTCGGAGAGCGCGGACTGAGCCCTGCGGTTCGCCGGGTCGAGCCGCATGACTTCCTTCAGGGCCCTCACGCGCTCCGGCTCGTTCCGCTCGTGCAGGCAGGCCTCCGCCAGCTCCCACCAGAGCTCGACGTTCTCCGGGATGTATTTGACGGCGCGCCGCATCGTCTCCGTGGCGTGCCTCACCCACTTCGGGTTCTTCCGCTGGATCCTCGCGAGGAGGACCCAGTACTCCTTCTGGCCGGGGTCGAACTCGACGGCCTGGCGCGTCATCTCGTACGCCGGGTAGAAGTCCTCCTCCTCGTAGAGGGTCTTCGCGCGCGTGTAGTTCTTCCGGGCGATCTCCTTCTGGACCTCCATGGTCGGCGCGGTGCCCGGGAGCGCGATGGTATCGGCGCTCACCTCGAGCGTCCGGTCGTAGGCCGTGCGCGCGTCGGGACTGCGGAACGCGCGTTCGGCGATCCGAATCCGGGCGAACAGCGACTCGAGCGCCTCGCGGGCGTCCCCGAGATGCGGTTTCAGATGATGGTCGGGGTGGAAGAGGCGCGCGCGTTCATGGAGCGCCTTCATGACGACCTCGCTCGGGTCCGCGGGCTCGACGCCGAGAAGGTCGTAGTGCGTCGCCCAATCCAGGCGCCGGTAGGTGTTCCAGACGACCTCGCGCTGGAGCTCGTACTGCTCGGCGACGCGCGCGGGCGGCTGTGCGCCCGAGATCTCGACGTTCAAGAACAGGAGACCTTCGGGGACCCCGGGCTTTTCGATCGGCCTCCCCTGGCCCACGAGCTGTACGAGGCCCATGGCCGCGAGCCGCGCGACGATGCGCTGGTCGCGGTGAATCTGCTCCACCGTCATGGCTCCGCCCACCTTGCCGAGCACTTCCGCCTCCTCGGCAGAGACGAGGACCGCCTGATAGCGAAGAAGGAGATCCGAAGCGAACACGGGCCGTGCGCCCGGATCGAGGGGGGAGTTGAGCTGGGACGCGGGCGCAGGCAGTCGGCGCAGAGCCTCGAGGAGCATTCCGCCCGTCGGGCGCTCCATCTTCGCCGGCACCTCGGGCGCCGCATCGAGGGGAGTCACGGTGAAGACCCCGTTCGTCCACTTCAGGGTGTCGAAGAAGAGGCGCTCGGAAAGGGCGCGGACGGCGGCCTCGGCGATGTAGCCGGGAACGGCTCCCGACTCGGTGAGCGCCCGGGCGAGGCCCTGACCGGGCTCGTTGAGCGCCTTCTCGAAGGCGGACAGGAGAAGGGTCTCGTCCGCGAGACCGAACGTGCGGAGAAGCTCCCCGACGAGCTGCGCCTCGCGATTCGAGCTCGCGAAGAGGATCTGGCCGCGGTCGAAAGAGAAAGTCCGCTCCTCCCCGCTCCGGGAGACGAGCAGCTTCGCCGTCGCCCGTTCCCGGTAGATGCTCCGAACGACCTCCGCGAAGGGAATCCGCTCGAGCGAGCCGCCGGTCAACATCCGGACGCGGGCGCGGCTGTCGCTGCTGGTGGGGGGCGTCATTCCTCGGAAAGTGTAGCAGCGCCAACGGATCTTTCGGCTTCGCGCTTTTCCCGAAATCTCGTGATCCGGGCGGCGACCGCCTTGCCGGCCACGGCCGCGAGCGCCTCGTCGGTCGCCGCGAGGACCGCCTCGGAGCCGCCGAAGGCGGCGAGAAGCGTCTTCACGCGCGCGGGTCCGAGGCCGCCGATCGCGAGAAGCGGGCTCTCGAGGGCGTGCTTGCCGCGCGCCCGCCGGTGCGTCTTGAGGCCGAAGCGATGCGCCTCGTCACGCGCCCGCTGGAGCAGCTTGAGACCGGCGTTCGACCGCGGGAGGACGATCGGTGCGGAGCGGCCCGGCACGAACACCTGCTCCTCGCGCTTGGCGAGAGAGGCTGCCGCCATGTCGATTCCGATCCGGTCGAGCGCTCCGAGAGCCGCGGACAGCTGGCCCTTGCCGCCGTCGATGACGAGAAGGTCGGGCAGCGGTCTCCCCTCGTCCTTCGCGTGCGCATACCGGCGTGAGACGGCTTCGGCGATCGACGCGAAGTCGTCGACCCCCGGCCGCTCGATGCGGAAGAGGCGGTACTCGCCTTTCGCGGGCTCGCCGTCCACGAAGACGACGCAGGACGCGTACGTCTCGCTCCCCGAAAGATGCGAGATGTCGAAGCATTCGATGCGGGAGGGACGGCGGTCCAGGTCGAGGGCCTTCGCGAGGGCGAGCGTGGCCTTCTCCCCGCGCTCCCGCACACGCCGGAAGCGCCGGACGTGATTCTGCCGCGCATTGTCGCGGGCGATCTGGACCCGTTCGAAGGCCGCGCCGCGGCGCGGCGTCTTGATGACGACCTTGGAGCCCCGTCGCTCGGACAACCACGTTTCGATGGGCTCGAGGGCGTCCTCGGGCAGGTCGGTCGGCAGGAGGATCTCGCGCGGCAGGAAAGAGCCGTCGGCGATCGTGTCGTAATACTGCGAAAGGAGCGAAACCCAGAACTCCTCCGGGGGCACCTCGCCGAGCCCCTCCCAGTAATACTCGCGCGAATCCAGGACCACGCCTCCACGCACGAGGAGCACCGAGATCGCCAGATTTCCCCCGTCGAAGAAATCTCCGAAGATGTCCACGTCCTCGCCCGAAAGCGACTGGACGCGCTGTTTCTCCGCGAGCTCCTCGACCGTGCGCAGACAGTCGCGGTAGGCCGCCGCCATCTCGAAGTTCTCGGATTCCGCCGCCGCCCGCATCTTCAGCTCGAGCCGCGGCTTCAGCTCCTCGTTCCGTCCGGAGAGAAAAAGAAGCACGTCCTTCACCGCCTCGTCGTACGCGCTCCTCATCGTGAGGCCCGCGACGCACGGGCCGAGGCACGCGTGCATGTCGTAGTAGAGGCAGGGGCGCGGCAGCGTGCCGTCGATCTCGATGCGGCACGTGCGGATCTGGAACATCCGCTGGACCATCTTCATCGCGCCGCGGCACGTGCGCGCCGGGAGGAAGGGCCCGAAGTAGCTGTGGCCGTCCTTCAGCACGCGGCGCGTCACGAACGCGCGCGGCCAGTCCTCTCCCGTCGTGACCTTGATGTAGGGGTACGTCTTGTCGTCGCGGAGGAGGATGTTGTAGCGCGGCTTGTGCTTCTTGATGAACGCGTTCTCGAGGGCGAGCGCCTCGCTCTCGGTCTTCGCGACGACCGTGTCGATCGAGACGAACTCGGCGAGCATCGCCTCGGTGCGCACGTGCTTCGGACCCGTGCTGAAGTACGACGCGAGCCTCTTGCGGATCGACCGCGCCTTGCCGACGTAGAGGATCTTCCCCTTCACGTCCTTGTAGAGGTAGATCCCGGGCTGGTCGGGATAGAGGGAGAGGTCCGGAGCGCCCACGGGGAAAGTCTAACGTTCGACGGGCGCCGTTCCTTCCCGGCGGCGGATCCTCAGCCTCGTTCCTGCGGCCCGTCGCCCGCGTGCTGCGCCAGCCCCCAGAGACGGCGGTATTCGGCCCGCACGCTCAGGTCGAGCCTGGCGTCGAGATCGATGGGAAGCCGCAGCTCCTCGATGAGGCGCTGGACGTCTCCCAGGTCGACGTGGAGGCGGTGCGGCGCCGAGAGGCCGGACGCGATCTTCATCTCGATGAGCTTCTCGAGAGCGATCACGGCGTAGCCGCCACGGTCCACGGCGACCTTCGCCGGGTCCGGAAAGACGACCGGTTTCGGTTTGCCGTCGCCAGGGAATTCGCCAGCCGTGAGCACCTCGATCTTCACGCCCGTCTCCGGGTCCCGAAACGACTTGCGTGCCCCCGAGAAAGCGAGAACATAGCCGCCACCGACGAGGAGCTGACGGAACCGCTCGAGGCCTTCGCGCGTCATCAGAACGTCCACGTCAACGGTTTCCCGCCGGTAGCCGTATAGATTCAAGGCCATGCCGCCGACGATGGCGTATGGAATCGACTCTGCCGCGAGGCGACCCACGAGCGAGCGAAGCGTCGTGTGAACGGCCCCTCTCCCGGCGAAGAAGTCCTCAGACTCCCTCAGGATCTCGTCCGCCGACTTCCCCTCCGGATAGCGGATCCCGCTCACGCAGCGATTCTACGTTTCGGCTGCCCTCAGAACACCTTCCCGAGCCGAGAGGCGAGCGCCGAGACCTTCACGTAGCCGAAGAACCGCCCGCTGCGCAGGAGCCCGAGCGCGTCGGGCACCTTCGTGAGCGGATCGTTCGAGTAGAGCGTCCCGAAGGCGCTCTTCGTGAACCTGTGGAAGGCCGCGTCGTACGGGTACCACCAGGGCATCGCCGGGGTGTCCCCGAAGTCCACGCTGACGTGCTTGATGTTGACGAGCTCGTGGAGGCCGAAGCCGGCGTGGCTCCGGCCGAGGCCGGACTTCTTCACGCCGCCCCACGTCGCGGTGGGCTCCCCGAAGGAGAACAGGTGGTCGTTGATCGTGACCGTGCCCGCCTGCAGCTCCTCGGCGAGCTTCCGGGCCGTGCGACGCGAGCGCGTCCACCCGGAGGCCGTGAGGCCGAACGAGGAATCGTTCGCGAGCCGGATGGCCTCGTCGAGCGAATCCACGGACATGACGGGCAGGAGCGGCCCGAAGGTCTCGTCGCACATGGCGCGCATCGCGTGATCGACGCCCGTCAGCACGGTCGGAGGGAACCACCATCCCTTCGCGCTCGGGCGCTCGCCGCCGACGAGGATCTTCGCGCCCTTCGAGACGGCGTCCCGGAGGTGCTCCTCGACGAGGTCCCGCTGGGTGGAAGTCGTGAGCGGACCCATGTCCGTCGTCTTCGAGAGCGGATTGCCGAGCCGGAGCGCCTTCGTCCGCGCGACGATCTTCGCGAGCAGCTCGTCGGCGATCTCCTTGACGACGTACACGCGCTCGACGGAGCCGCAGGTCTGGCCGGCGTTCACGAACGCGCCCCAGACGAGACCCGCGGCCGTCCGGTCGAGATCCGCGTCGGCCGCGACGACGGCCGCGTCCTTGCCGCCGAGCTCGAGGACGACGCCCGTGAGGTTCTTGGCCGCCCGCTGCATCACCTCGACGCCGGTCTGGACCGAGCCCGTGAAGAGCACCTTCGCGATGCCGGTGTGCTCGATGAGGACGTTCGTGTCCGCGCCGCCGGCCGTGACGACGTTCACGACGCCGGGCGGCAGGCCCGCCCGGCGGCAGAGATCTCCGACCGCGAGGCCCGTGAGCGCGGTGGCCGACGCGGGTTTCAGCACGACCGTGTTGCCCGCCGCGAGACAGGCCGCGATCTCCACGAACGGAATGCCGAACGGAAAGTTCCAGGGCGTCACGACCGCCACGACGCCGAGAGGCTCGAAGCGGAAGCGGCCCCGTTTGTGCGCGAAGAGAATCTGCGCGTAGTCGATGGGCTGCTCGGCGAGGAGCTCGCCCGCGTGGCGCGAGAGATAGCGGAGCGTGTCGGCGGCGGGCACGATGTCCACGGCGCGCGCCTCGCCCACCGGCTTGCCCTGCTCGGTCGCGATGAGCCGGGCCACGTCGTCGTGCGCGCGGCGCACTTCCTCGAGCAGGCGGGCGAGGTACCTCTGCCGGCCGGCCACGGGCGTCTTCGACCACGAGAGGAACGCCTTCCGAGCCGACCCGACCGCCATGTCGATCTCGCGCGGTCCGGCCCGGACGACTTCCGCGAAGGGTTCGGCCGTGGCGGGGTTCACGGCCGCGAACGCCGCGCCCGTCTTCACGTCCTGACCGTCGATGATCGGCGCTCTCGTGAAGGGAAACGAAGGCCTCAAATCATCGCTCCGCGCTTGATCGTGTCTTTCTTCGTGCGCCAGAAGGCGACGAGCTTCTGGACGTAGTCCTTGAACGGCGGGCACGAGACGCCGAAGCGCGCGAGATCCGCCGTGGCCTGCGACGAGTCGTAGCTCACGGGATGGTCGAAATAGTCGAGCGACTGGACCGGCATGCCGAACGCCTTCTGGATCGGGGCCGGCGTGAAGAGGAGCTTCGCGACGAGGTGCGGCACGGGCACGTAGAGGAACGACTTGCCGAGCGCCTTCGCGAACATCTCCTCGATCTCGAACGCGGTCGACGGATGCGGATCCGTGAGGTGGTACGTCTTCCCGACCGCACCCTCCCACGTCGAGAGGCGCGCGATCGCCTCGAGGACGAAGTCCACGGGGACGAGGTTCACGGGAGCGTCGCCCGTCCCCACCTTGATGAAGGCGCCGGGCGACGGAAGGACACCCATGGCGTTCAGCGAATAGTAGGGGCCGTCGAACTTCGCCGTCTCCCCCGTCTTCGAGCTCCCGACGACGATGCCCGGCCGATAAATCGCCGCGGGAAGGCCGCTCTCCTTCACGGCCACCTCGGCGAGGAACTTCGTTTCTTCGTAGAAGTTCTTGAAGTTCTGCCCGACGTCGAGGTCCGTCTCGCGATACGTGCCGACGGCCGTGCCCGAGACGTACGCCGTCGACACGTAGTCGAGGCGCTCGAAGGAAGACGCGTCTCCGAGGAATTCGAGGACGTTCTTCGTGCCCTCCACGTTGATGCGCATGCCCACGTCGCGCGCGACGGCGAGGTCGTAGACGGCCGCGAGGTGGCAGCAGCCCGCAAGACTCCTCTGGAGCTCTTTCGCCTTCGACGCCGCGAGGCCGAGACCGGGCGACGTGATGTCGCCGACGACCAGGCGGATGCGGCCTTTCGTGCCGCGATGCTCCCCCGCGAGGGCGGCGACGGAGGCGTCGGCCGCCGAGAGAAACTTTTCCTGGACGAGGGCGTGGAACGTGGTTTCGGGTGCGAGCTCGAGGAGGCGCGGGATGAGCCGCGCCCCGATGAACCCTGGGAAACCGGTGAAGAGGACGTGGCGGGACCGGGAAGAGGAGCGGGGCCTGGCCATAAGAATGAAAGTGTAGTCCCTGCTAAAGCTCCGTGCCAAGGGCCGGATCTTCGAGGAGGCGCCGATTGAACTCCGCGATGCGCGCCAGCATCCCGGGAGGGCGCTCGCACGGCACGCCGTCGAGCGTGAGGATCGGCGTCGCCATCGTCAGCGAGCCGAGGAGCATCGATCCCTCGCGGAGGTTCTCCGCGCTCAGGGGCGCGGACGCCGCGGGGCCTCCGAAAAAGGCGGCGGCCGTCACGCTCGGGAGAACTCCCTTCGGCGCGAGCACGGGGGTGCCGCCGTTCCACGCGGCGAGACCCGTCGTCGTGCCCTCGAGGTAGCACCCGTCCGGCGAGCGGAACAGTCCTTCGTCGCCTCCGGCCTTTTTCGCGAGGCGTCCCCCCTGCATCGCGGCGAAATAGCTCGTGGACTTCACTCCCGGCGTGTCGCGCTGGAGGTCGAGCGGCAGCGAGACGGCATGCGAGCCGCTCCGGCGGGCGAGGCGGCTCTCGGGGATCGGCATCACGTGCGCTTCGAGACGGTACGACGCCGGATCGTCCAGGTCGTCGCCCTCGGCGAACCACGTGAGCCGCAGCGCGCGCTGCTCGGCCGGCTTCGCCGGAGAGGCGTCGAGGACGCGCTTCGCGGCCGCGTTGAGCCTCGCGCGCGCGGGCTTCGGGAGGTCGAGCCCCGAGAGGATGCGGTGCATCCGGTCCAGGTGCGGCTCCCACAGGACGGCGCGCCGGCCCGCGAGAAGAGCCGTCTCGAAGAATCCGAAGCCCCGCTGCACGGCGGGCGAAAGGAACGGAACCGGCGCGTACTCAGGGCTCACGGCGCACCTCGCCCGTGCCGAGCGCCGCCATCGCCGCCCCGATCTCCCGCGACTTCGCCTCCGTCTCGCGCCATTCCGCCTCCGCGTTCGAGTCCCACACGATTCCGCCTCCCGCGTGATAGTCCACTGTATCCCGGCCGAGGATCGCCGTCCGGATCGCGACGTTGAAGATCGCCCGGCCGTCGCCACGCACGAACCCGGCGGCCCCGCAGTACGCGCCGCGCGGCACCGTCTCGAGGTCGCGGATGAAGCGCAGCGCCGCGCGTTTCGGGGCGCCCGTGATCGACCCTCCCGGCAGCGTCGCACGGAAGACGTCGGACAGCCGCACGTCAGGCCTCAGGCGCGCCTCGACCGTCGATTCGAGGTGATGGAGGTGGCGGAACGACGTCAGCGCTCTCAGCGCGGTCGTCACGACGCGCCCCGGTTCGGCCACTTTGCCGAGGTCGTTCCTCAGGAGGTCCACGATCATCACGTTCTCGGCAGCGTCCTTCGCCGAGCAAAGGAGGTCGCGGCGCCGGACTGCGTCCTCGGCTTCGGTCGCACCCCGCGCGATCGTGCCCTTGATCGGCTTCGTGACCGCGCGCCGCGCCCCGAGGTCCACGTCGAGGAACAGCTCCGGCGAGTTCGACACCACGGCCCAGTCGTCCCGGGCGAGCGTCACGGCGAAGGGCACCGGGTTGTCGGCGTAGAGGGCGCGCGCGAGGGCAAACGGGTCGACGCGGGACGCGAAGCGCGTCCGGCGCGAGAGATTGACCTGGTAGACGTCGCCCCGGGCGATGCCGTCGCGGATGGCTTCGACGCGGCTTGCCCAATCGTTCGAAGAGAGCGACTGCTCCGCGCTTCGCTCGGCGAGGGACGAAGAGAGCACGCGCTCCGCGCGTGCCGTTTCTTCGAAGGCGAATGGGGCGGGATCGGCGGGAGGCGGCGGCGCGCTTCGTGCGGCGGCGGAGCAGCGGGTGTCGAACACGGAGAATTCTGCGAAGGGAAGAAAGTCATGCGGGCGCGCGAACGCCGTCGATCCTTCGAGAAAGACCCCCGCCTCGTAAGAGAAGAAGCCGACGGCCATGAGATGGGGGCTCCCGCTCTCCGCGATTTCATCCAGTGACGCGAGCACCTCGGGCAGCTGCTCCGGCCTGTCGGCGCGAACGATCCTTTCTTCACCTTCCAAGAAAAGTTCGGTCCCGGCTCTCCGTTCTTCACCTTCTAAGAAATTCTCTTCCCCCGGTTCTTTACCTTCTAAGAAATCTCCGGTCGCGGTCCCTCGTTCTTTGCCTTCTAAGAAAATCCCCGGTCCTCTCCCTTCCCCGAATCCCCAACCAGCCCCTCTGAAGAGCGCTCTCATGGCCATCGTCTAGTCTATGGGGACCTTGAGCGCCCCCCATCCCGCAGTCGAGACCTCCATCCAGGTGCGCTACGCCGAGACCGACGCGCAGCGCGTCGTCTACCACGGCAACTACATCATCTGGTTCGAGGTCGCACGCACGACGTACTGCGAGCGCGCCGGCTATCCCTATCCGCGCATGGAGGCCGAGGGCTCGTTCATCACCGTCACCGAGGCGCACGTGCGCTACCGGCGGGCCGTGCGCTACGGCGACGTCGTGAAGGTCCGGGCCCGGATGACCGACCTGAAGAGCCGGGGCTGCACGTTCCGGTACGAGATCGTCCTCCCGGACGGCGCGCTCGCCGCCGAAGGGGAGACGCAGCACCTGTTCCTCGACGCGTCGGGCCGCCCGCGCACCGTTCCCGACCCGATCGCGAAGGCATTCCGGGAGTTCGCACGGCTCTCCGCCTAGGTCGCGAGCGCGAGCGCGGCGGTCCAGGCGAAGAGCGCGGCGACGAGCAGCCAGACGAGACCCCACAGGAACGGCGCTTTCCCAGGTCTCCTGGGATCGCGCGGCATCGCCCGGGTTTCATTCATGCTCCAAGGATGTCCCGGCGACGGCCCAGCCAAAAGGTCCGGTTCCGGGAATCTCGCTCGTCCGCTCGTCGGGCCACGCGACCCACAAGGACCTGCGGCTCAGAGTGAGAACGGGGAGTCCCAGTCGCCGGGCGAGCGCGGCATCCCCGGTCGAGGGCCGCGGATCGCTGTCGTTCGGATGCGTGTGGACGACCGCGATCGCGCCTTCCGGCATGCGCCCCGGCCAGGCGGCCTTCCCGTAGGAACCCAGGAACGGCCAGGGCAGAAATCGAACCGGACCGTCCGGTTCCTGGAGGAGCCAGGCTGCCCGCTCGAACCGGGCGAAGCCGAACTCGACCCCCGCGAACAGGCGCAGGAATCCGGAGCGGATTCCGGGATCGAGCAACGCGACCTCGAGGCGGGAGGGCGGCTCCGCCGGGAGCGCGGCGCACGGTTCCCCCGAGATCGCGAGCACGAGAATGAGAATCGTTCCACCCATGTCGAGGAATTTCGGGCGCGCGCGAAGACCTGGCGAGGGCCGGATTTCGCGAAGACGACGGACCGGTTTTCGACGTCAGAGCGCCGTGGTGGCGAGCCCCCGCGGCGCCCGCGCCTCTCTCTCGCGCGCGCTCCCGAGCCGGCGCCGGGCCCGCGCGAGGCGCTTCACCGCTTCGAGGAGCTCGGCCTCCGCGAGACCCGTGAACCCGAGACGGAAGAAAGGCAGCGGCTTGTCGTCGAACGCGAAGAACCGCCCCGGGAGGAAGGACACGCGTTCCTCGACCGCGAGGGACGCCCACCGGTCGACGTCCAGTCCCTCCGCAGCCCGCACCCACAGGGCCATGCCGCCCGTGGGGACCCGGAAGCTCACCTCGGACCCGAATTCCGCCTCGAGCGCGGACGCGAGGAGATCCCGCCGCTCACGATAGAGGCGCCGAACGCGCCGCACGTGGCGGGCGAGCTCGCCGTCTTCGATGAGCTCGGCGACCGCCGACTCGACGGCGAGATCCCCCTGCACGTCCACCGCGAGCCGGAGGAGCGCGAGCCGGTCGACGAGGGGCTGCGGCGCCACGACGTATCCGATCCGAAGGCCCGGCGCGAGGACTTTCGAAAGGGATCCGACGTAGATCACGACCCCGGCGGTGTCGACGCTCGCCATCGGCAGAATGGGCCGCGCCTCGTAATGGAACTCGTGGTCGTAGTCATCCTCGACGATCGCGATGCGGCGCTGCCGTGCCAGCTCGAGCAGCTCGAGCCTGCGGCCCGGGCTGAGCGTCACCGTCGTCGGGTGCTGGTGGTGGGGCGTGACGTACACGGCCCGAAGGCGCGGCTCCCGCTCGGCCAGCGCGCGCAACGCGTCCACGCGAACCCCCTCGTCGTCCACGGGAAGGACGTCGAGCTTCGCCCCGCTCTGGCGAAACGCTTCCCGTACCGCCTTGCTCCCCAGCTCTTCCATGGCCACGACATCGCCGGGCGCGAGAAGCGCGCGGGCCACGAGGAGGAGCCCCATCTGGCTGCCGCGCGTCACGATGAGGTTCTCCCAAGCGGCGGCGAGACCCCGCGTGGACGCGAGCATCCGTGCAAGCGCGCCCCGGAGCGTCCGGCTTCCGTAGGCGCCGTCCTCGAGAGCCGTGGCGCTCCGCCCGCAGGTCTGGTAGTCGAGGACTTCCCGTCCCCGCGAGTCCAGGGCGCGGCGGTAGGCGCGCGCGAGCGGGCCGACGGGGACGAGTCGCAGGTCGGGAGTCCCCGTCCCGAAACCCAGCGTCCCGCGTGGGCGAATCGCGTCGAACGCGAGGCCGGGCGGCGGCCCGAAGTCGAATCCGGCCCGCCTGGGGACGGCGCTGCGGAGAACTCCGAAGGCCCGCGGGCAGGCGCATGGCAACGTCGCGGAGACGAACGTTCCGCTCGCTTCCGCGCCGGTCACCCACCCCTCCGCCTCCAGCTCTCGGTAGCCCGCGACGATCGTATTGCGGTTGACCCCGAGCTCCCGCGCGAGCAACCGGCTGCCGGGAAGACGATCCCCCGGCTTCAGGCGTCCGCGCCGGATGTCCTCGGAAATCGACCGGGCCACCTGCAGGAAGAGGGGGAGCTCCTTCGTCCTGTCGAGGGCGATCGGAAACTCCCAGCGCGGCATGCCCAAAGGTGGGGCCGACTGGACTGGATTTCCAATCCGGATTTCGAAATCCGGGTGGTCCGGGCGGATTCTACCCGCCGTTCGGCATCTTCCTGATCAACGCGCGGTGGACGATCGCGGGAACGAGGCCCGAGACGTCTCCGCCGAGCTGATGGACCTGCTTCACGAGGCGGCTGGACGTGTACGACAGCTCCTCTTTCGGCGTGAGGAACAGCGTCTCGACCTGCGGCCCGAGTCGGCGGTTCATGAGCGCCATCTGGAA
>DATIFW010000110.1:0-9050 GCA_035455045.1 Thermoanaerobaculia bacterium
AGGGGGCCCGCGGCGGCTCGAGGGTTCCGGGAGAAGATGAACCCCCTCCTTTGAACGTAACTCCTTGACTTCGTTTGCTTCACGCCGGGGGACGCGCTAGAATCTGGCAGCGATTCCTGTCTTTTTTGGACAACGACTCGAGGCACTTTCCCGCGCTGGCCAAGAACGCCCTGCGGCCAGAGCGGACCAAAGGAGATTCGATGCGACGGATGCGGACCCGACTCCTCCTCGGTGCGATCGCATGCCTGGCTCTCGCGGCTCCTCTCGCGGCACAGGTAGCTCCCACGGTCACGGGCGAGACGGGTCTTTTCCAGGTCATCAACGCCGACATGCTGCCTCAGGGACGCTTCTCGCTCGGGCTGTCCTGGGGCCTCTGGGACCGGACGGCGGCGTCCGTTCCCTTCGCGGCGGCGCTCGCGGACGACCCCCTCCGCTACGATTTCCAGCGGTTCGGGATCTCCGTCGGCTACGGCCTCCTGCCGAGCTGGGAGGCCTCCGTGACCACCGGCTCCAACCGCTACCACGCATCCAACTTCACGTGGCAGGGAATGGTGAACGGGCACTACCGCTTCGGCGGTTTCACGCACACCGAGACGGACAAGGTCCGCTTCGGAACGAAGATCCGCCTCAACTCGAAGGATCCGGTCCTCGTCGCGCTCTTCGGGGGCATCTCGATTCCAACCCAGTCCTCGAACGACGTGAACGCGATCGGCTCCACCCGCACCGACTACGACTTCGGCCTCTCGTTCAACATCGGCTGGGTGACGTTCCAGACGGGGTACCAGCTCAACGGCGACGTCGGGACGCCCACGTCGTTCCCGAGCACCGGGCCAACCGGCTACGACCTCTCGAACGTGTGGACGTCGGCCGTCGGCGTCGCCGTGCCGGTGGTGCCGAACGTCTTCAAGGCGATCGGCGAGATCAACCGCGTTCACTATGACGGGGGCGACACTCAGCCCCCGGACTTCTCCGAGGTGACGCTCGGAGGGCGATTCGCGTTCGGAGACACCGGCTTCACGGCGTCCGGCGCCGTGCGCGTGGCCATCGACCGCTGGACGAGATACGGAAGCACTCCCTCGAACATCGGCGGCGTCGTTCAGTTCGCCTACCTGCCTCCCGCTCCGGTCGTGGCGAGGCCTCGCGCCGTCCTGCCCCGGGAGGCCGAGCCCGCCGAGCCGTCCGCGACGGAGCCCGTGCCGCCTCCGCCCGCCCCCGCTCCTCAACCCGAGCCCGTGGCGGCTCCCACGGGCGAGCCGGTCACCCCGCCCGCGGCCCGGCCTTCCACCTCGACGACCGACGAGATCCTCTTCGACGCCGCCAAGAGCCGCCTCACGAACATCGCGAAGGCCATCCTGGACGGCGTCGCTCTCCGCCTGAAGAACAACCTCGCCGCGACGTGCACGGTCTCGGCCTCCACCGACCCGAAGGAGAAAGGCGGGGATCACGCCGCGCTCGCCAAGGCCCGCGCCGAAGCGGCTCGCGACTACCTCATGAAGCGTCACGGCATCGACGGCTCGCGCGTGACGACCGAGGTCAAGGGAGAGGGCGATTCGCCCGACGCGACGCGCAACCGGCGCGCCGTCGTGACCGTCACGTTCCCCTGATTCGGCGAGTTCGTCCACGGCGGCGTTAGACTGACGCCGCCGTGGATTCGAGCTCGGGCGGACTCTTCTCGACTGGAACGTTCTCCACGGGGACGAACCCCGTCCAGGGCGGCGTGTTCCGTTCGCGCGCGCTCGTCGTGCTCGCGACCGCGGCCCTCGTGGGAATGCTCTGGGCGGGGAAGGTCGTGTTCGTCATGTTCTTCTTCGCTCTCTTCCTGTCCTTCGCCCTGCAGCCCTTCGTCGCCCTCCTCGAGAAGATCCGCTTCCCGCGCTCTCTGGCCGTCCTCACGGTCATCCTGTTCCTCTCGGCCCTCGTCATCTTCTTCGTCGTCAACGCGATGTCGCAGATCGAGGCCTTCACGCGCGACCTGCCCGCCTACGAGACCCGGATCCGGGCCTTCACCTCGAAAGCCCAGGGCGTGTTCGCGCAGATCGAGGAGCGTACGCGCTCGCTCCTCCCCGAAGGCGATCGGACGACCCGTTCCGTGCGGCTCGAGTCGGACGCGTTCGACTCGCTGTCGAAGGTCGCACTCAAGGTCAAGACGGTCGTCTCCCTCCTGCTCTACACGGCCGCGGTTCCGATGCTCTCGTTCTTCATGCTCAAGGACCGCGAGAGGTACGGCGGAGCCGTCGTGAAGATCCTGCGCATCAAAGGCGGGCGTGCCGCCCAGGACTTCGCCGTCGGCGTCGCGCGCGTCCTCTCCGGTTACGTTCTCGGGGAGCTGTTCGTCGTCCTGATCACGGCCTGCATCACGACGGCCGGCCTTCTCGTCCTGCGCGTGCCCTACGGCTACCTTCTCGGCCCGCTCGCGGGCGTGTGCGTTCTCGTGCCGTACGTCGGCGTGATCTTCTCGACGACGCCCGCCTTTCTCGTCGCTCTTCTCGCTTCGAACGACGCGGCGCTGCCCGTGAAGGTCCTCGTCTTCTATTCAGTCGTGCAGTTCCTCGAGGGCAACGTCCTGACGCCCTTCATCGTGGGCAGCCGCGTGCGGCTCCACCCGCTCGCCGTCCTTTTCGCGTTCCTGTTCTGGGGCATCCTGTGGGGCGTGCCGGGCGCGATCCTCGCGGTTCCGCTCACGGCGATGATCAAGGTGGTGACCGAGCGCTTCGAGCGTTTCGCGCCGTGGGCCGCGCTCCTCGGCGACCGGACTCCCGATCCCGCGCCGCCCGAGGAGCCCGAGGCGCTCCTCGCCGGGCACCGTGGGGCGTGAGGAGACTCGGCAGGTCTCGAGTTTCGACCGGCCGGTCCCATCGGCATCGCCCTCGCGCCGATGCCTCTAGAGATCAGCGGCCAATTCACGTGTGAGTTCGGCGGCGGGGATCTCCTTGCAGCCGCTGACATTCTGACCGCACCAGAGAGGCGAAAAATCCGAGGAGCCTCCTCTTTCGGCCCGGGCGCGCAAGGGAGCCATCGCGGCAGCGGCCAGCGGAAACGAGGGCGCGGCGGAGTTGATCGGGCCGAGCTCGTTCATGACGCGGTTCACGATTCCGCGAGCGGGCCGGCCGGAAAACAGGTTCGTGAGCGCCGTGTGGCGGGCGGCCTCGCTCTTCAGCGCGGAACGATGCACCGCGCTCGTGGTGGCCTCCGGACAGAGCAGGTATGCGGTCCCGATCTGCACGGCGGCCGCTCCGAGCGCCATCGCCGCCGCGACCCCTTTCGCGTCCGCGATGCCGCCCGCAGCGATGACCGGGAGCTTCACTTCATGGACGACTTGCGGCAACAGCGCGAACGTGCCGACCTGGGTCGTGAGGTCCTCCGACAGGAACATCCCGCGATGCCCGCCCGCCTCCAGACCCTGCGCGATGATCGCGTCGGCGCCGCGAGCCTCGAGCCAGCGCGCCTCGGCGACGGTCGTCGCCGTGGCCAGTATCTTCGAGCCCCAGGCCTTCACCCGCCTCAGCAGGCCGGCGGACGGCAGCCCGAATTGAAAGCTGACGACGGCAGGCCTGAACTCTTCGAGGACGTCTGCCGCTTCGGAGCTGAAGGGGGTGCGCCCCGGAGAGGCGGGAACGGCGTCCCGGTCGATCCCGTACTCTTCGTAATACGGCAAAAGCGCGGCACGCCAGGCGGCTTCCCGACCGGCATCGGGCTCCGGCAGCGCGTGGCAGAAGAAATTCACGTTGAATGGCCTGTCGCTCGACGCCCGGATCGCCGTCAGCTCCTTTCGCACCGCGTCGCGTGTGAGCATCGCGCAAGGCAGCGAGCCGAGGCCGCCCGCATGGGACACCGCCACTGCCAGCGCGCTGCCCTGCACACCTGCCATCGGCGCCTGGATGATCGGGAGCTCCGTGCCCAGAAGCTGTCGCAGGCTCATCGCGTGAATTCCGGCCATGGTAAACCCGCGCGCCCGCCGCCGCCTCAGCCGGCCAGGTTCCCGCGTCGCACGGCGAGGAGCCCGCCGAGAAGTCCGGCCGCGAGGCCGAACGTGACGAGGAGCAGACACGCCGACATCGGCAGGAAGCGCACGGCGAAGACGCCGAGAAGCGCGTTCTTCGTCGCGGCAACCCACGCGAGAAGCGCGCGCGTGCCGACCCACAGGAGCGCGAGCGCGACGAGCGCGCCGAGAAAGCCCTGCAGGAGGCCGCCGAGCAGATAGGGGCCGCGGATCAGGAATTCCGGCGCGCCCACGAGGCGCAGGATCTCGATCTCGTCGCGGTGGAGCAGGATCGTGAGGCGCACCACGTTCGCGATGGTGAACGCCGCCCCGAGCGTCAGGAAAACCGCGAGCACGAGGCCCGTGAGGCGGGCGAGGGAGACGGCGCCGCGCAGGCGGCGGATCCACTCGACGTCGAACTGGACCTCTTCGGTGGCGCGGTGGGACGCGAGCAGCTTGAGGAAGGGAGGAAGCGCGTCGGAGATGACGGCGGAGGGTTGGAGCTCCATCTCGAGCGAGGCCGGAAACGGATTCCCCGGCAGCGAGCGCGCGGCGGGCCCGAGCGATTTCCACCACGTCGAGAAGCGCGCGCGCGCCTCGTCGGGCGAGACGCGGCGCATCCGTGCGACGAGCCGGGTCTCGTTCGCGAGGCGCTCGAGGTCGGCACGGTCGGCTTCGACCGCCGAGGACTTGAGGAAGACGGTCACGGTCGACTCGTCGCGTACCGTCTCGACGACGCTCCTCAGGTTCTCGGCCACGAGGAAGAACGCGCCGACGAGACCGATCGAGATCGCGATGAGGACCACGGACAGGCTCGTCATGCGCCGGGCGCGGCCGAGGCCTTCGAGAGCTTCCGAAACGAGCGCGGCGAGCGCCGCCGAACGATTCACGGGTCGGGCCCCATGCGCTCCGATTCGATCCGTTTCGCCAGGGCCTGTGGCGGTAGAGCCGCCTCGACGAGCCCTTCCACGAGGCGCCCCCGATCGAGCGTCAGGCACCGACGCCCCGCGGCCTTCACGAGATCCTGGTCGTGCGTCGCGACGAGAACCGTCGTCCCGCGTACGCTGATGTCCTGCAGCAACTTCATGACCTCGCCGGCCAGGCGATGGTCGAGGTTGCCGGTGGGCTCGTCCGCGACCAGAAGCACAGGCTCGTTCACGAGCGCGCGCGCGAGGGCGACGCGCTGCTGCTCACCGCCGGAGAGCTCCTCGGGGAAGGCGGCCAGGCGGTGATGGAGCTCCACGAGGCGCAGCGTCTGGTAGGCGCGGCGCCTTCGCTCGGCCGCGGGCACGCCGAGGAACTTCTGAACGTACGTCACGTTGTCGAGGACGGTCCGCGCCGGCAGGAGCTTGTAGTCCTGGAAGACGATCCCCATCGAGCGGCGGAGAGCCGGGACGCGTGAGGCCGGCATGCCGCTCACGTTCATCCCGTTCACGATGATCTGGCCCTCGGTGGGTTTCTCGGCGTGGAAAATGAGCTTCAGGAGCGTCGTCTTCCCGGCACCCGACGGACCCGTCAGGAACAGGAACTCGCCCTTCTTCGTCTTGAACGTCACGTCGCGGAGGACCCGGCGGCCCTGATACTCCTTGGCGACGCGGTAGAACTCGATCACGAAGGGATCATTTCACCGGCGGTCCAGCGCTTCCCGGAGAAGACGGTTCACGACTTCCGGATTCGCCTTGCCGCCCGTCGCTCTCATGACCTGGCCCACGAACCAGCCGAAGGACGCCGTCTTGCCGCCGCGGTACGCCGCGACCTGTTGGGGATGATCCGCGAGAACCGCCGCGACCGCGTTCCGGATCGGCCCCTCGTCGCTGATCTGGACGAGCCCCTTCTCCTTCACGAGCTCGTCCACCGGCCGGCCCGTCGCGACGAGGTCCGGGAGGAGCTCCTTCGCGATCTTTCCCGAGATCGTCCCGTCGTCGATGCGCCGGACGAGGGCCGCGAGCGTTCCGGGCGCGACGGGTATGCGCCCCGCCTGCCGGTCCGCGTCGGACATCCTCGCGAGGAGCTCGGAGAGGAGCCAGTTCGCGAGCGCCTTGGGGTTCTTCGGATACGCCGCGACGGCGGCCTCGTAGAAGTCCGCGAGCGGGCGTGACAGGCACACGAGGTCCGCGTCCAGAGCCGGGAGGCCGTACGCGCTCGCCAGGCGCGCGGCCCGCGCCCCGGGAAGCTCCGGCATCGCCGCTGCGACCTCCGCTTTCCACGCCGCGTCGACGACGAGGGCGCCGAGGTCGGGGTCCGGGAAGTACCGATAGTCCATCGACTCTTCCTTGCTCCGCATCGTCTTGGTCGCACCCGTCGCCGGCTCGTAGAGGCGCGTCTCCTGCACGAGGGCCCGCCCGGCCTCGAGGGTCTGGACCTGCCGCCCGACTTCGTGCTCGATCGCCTTCTTCACGTGTGCGAAGGAGTTCAGGTTCTTGATCTCCACCTTCGTGCCGAGCTCCTCCGTGCCCTTCTTTCTCACGGAGACGTTCGCATCGCACCTGAGCGAGCCTTCCTCCATGTTGCCGTCGGAGGCGTCCACCCAGCGCACGAGCCGGCGCAGGTGGACGAGGTATTCGTACGCTTCTTCGGCCGAGGAGAGGTCGGGCTCGGACACGATCTCGATGAGCGGCGTGCCCGCGCGGTTCAGGTCGACGAGGGACACGCCGGTGGGCACGTCCTGCCACGGGAAGTCGTGCATCAACTTGCCGGCGTCCTCCTCGAGGTGAACGCGGTTGAGACGGACGGTCTTCGGTGCGCCGTCCGCGCCGAGGGCGACCCTGCCCCGCGTCGCCAGGGGCCTGTCGTACTGCGAGATCTGGTAGCCCTTCGGCAGGTCCGGGTAGAAGTAGTTCTTCCGCGCGAAGATCGATCTCTCCTCGATCGTGCAGCCGGTGGCCAGCGCGACGCGCATGGCGAGCGTCACCATCTCGCGATTCACGGCCGGCAGGACGCCCGGATAGCCGAGACACACCGGACAGACGGCGGTATTCGGCGGCGCGCCGAAGACGACGGGACAGGAGCAGAACGCCTTGCTCTTCGTCTTGAGCTGGCAGTGCACTTCGAGCCCGATCACGGGCTCGAAATCATCGGCGCTCATCGCGGCGAGTCTACCGGAGGCACGCCGAAGCTTCGCTCAGGGAGGCAGCATCTTTCCCGGATTCAGGATGCCGTTCGGGTCGAGTGCCGCCTTGATCGCGCGCATCGCGGCGAGGAACGCGGGCGGGCGGTAGAGAGGTAGGACGTCCCGGGACGTGATGCCGACGCCGTGCTCCCCCGTCACGGTGCCACCGAGGCGCACGGTCTCGGCGTAGATCTCGGTCGCCGTCTTCTCGAAAAGCGTGCGGGCTACCGGGTCCTTCCCTTCGCGCCAGAGGTGCACGTGGAGGTTGCCGTCCGCCGCGTGCCCGAACGCGACGGACTTCAGTCCTGCCGCTCCCGAGATGCGGCGGATCGCGCTCACGAGCGGAACGAGCTCGGTGCGCGGGACGGCGAGGTCGAGCTCGGCCGAGACGCCCATCTCGTGGACGGCCTCGGCGATTCCGCGGCGCACGTCCCACAGGACGCGCCGCTTCGCCTCGTCCGTCGCGAGGACGACGTCCAGCGCCGCGCACTCGAGAGCGATCTCTCCCGCGAGCGTCACGTCCCGCTCCACCTCGGCCTCGGACGGGCCGTCGAACTCGAGGAGGAGGCGCGCCTCGGACTCGGGAAACGGCACGCCGACGCCTTTCTTTCTCGAGGAGAGGTCGATGGACGGCTTGTCCACGAACTCGCATGCCGAGAGGACGAGCCCGCGCCGGTGGAGCTCGAGCACGCAGCGCGCCGCGTCTTCCGGCGTCGGGAAAGGCGCCACGAGGGTCGCCCAATGAGGCGGCTTCGGGATGAGGCGCAGCCAGGCCTTCGTGACGACCCCGAGCGTGCCTTCGCTCCCGAGGAGGAGAGAGGTGAGGTCGTAGCCCGCCACGTCCTTGCGCGTCTTGCCGCCCGTGACGGCGACGCCTCCGTCCGCGAACACCGCCTCGACGCCCATCACCCAGCGGCCGGTGACGCCGTACTTCGCCGCGTGAGGGCCGCCCGCGTTCTCGGCGATGTTGCCGCCGATCATGCACGAGCCGCGCGAGGCCGGATCGGGCGGGTAATACAGCCCCACCGCCTCGACGGCCTCGTGGAGCGTCTGCGTCACGACACCCGCCTCGGCGACGGCCACGAAGTTGTCGGTGTCGATCTCGAGGATCGCGTTCATGCGCTCGAGAGACAGCGCGAGACCTCCGGCGAGCGGCAGCGCCCCGCCCGTCAGGCAGGTGCGTCCGCCCTGCGGCGTGACCGGGATGCGGCGCTCGTTGCAGAACGCGAGGAGACGCGAGACCTCTTCGGTCGTCTTCGGCTTCGCGGCCGCCGCGGGATAGAAGACGAAGTCCTCCGTCCAGTCGTGCGCGTAAGGCTGCAGATCGTCCCTCGCCACGAGAAGGTGCGGCGCTCCCACGATCGCGGACAGAGCCGCGAGCTCCTGGGCGGAGAGTTCCCGGCGCTCCATGGCGGGGGATCTTAAGATGCGGCCATGACACGCGTCGCCTTCCTCGGCCTCGGCGCGATGGGCGCTCCCATGGCGCGCCGGATCCTCTCGGCCGGCTTCCCCCTGACCGTCTGGAACCGCCACCCCGAACGCTCGCGCGCGATCGAGGGCGCTGCGGTCGCGGCGAGCCCGCGGGAAGCCGCGGCCGCCGCGGACGTCGTCTGCACGATGCTCGCCGACCCGGCGGCGCTCGAGGCGGTGGCGGACGGGCCGGACGGCCTCGTCGCCGGCCTCTCCTCGGGGAAGATCTGGCTCGACTTCTCCACGGTGACGCCCGCGGCCTCGCGCCGCGCCGCGGAGCGCGCGCGGGAGAAGGGCGCCGACTTCTGCGACGTGCCCGTCGCCGGCAGCGTCAAGCCCGCGGCCGACGGCACGCTGAAGCTCCTCGCGGGCGGCGACGGCGCGGTCCTCGCGAGGGCGAAGGAGGTCCTGGATGCCGTGAGCACGGAGACCCTCCACTTCGGGGGCGTCGGGCAGGGCTCGGCGATGAAGCTCGTGAACAACCTGACGTTC
>DATIFW010000111.1:0-3768 GCA_035455045.1 Thermoanaerobaculia bacterium
CGGAGCGCTTCGGGGAGGTGTTGAAACGCCGGCGACGCAGTCGAAGATTTCTTCGAATGGCAAAGAGGGCACCACCGCCGCCGAAGCGCGGCCGGGCAGCGACTCGCGTACGGATGTGGCGGGGTCCCCCTTTTCCCCTTCTAAGAGAATCTTCTCTTCGTCCTCTCTTTCTCTCGTCATTTCCTACCTGCCCTCGCTCTTCCGCGCCGCGCTCGTGACCATCGCCCTCTCGTGCGTCGCGATGGCGCTCGCCGTCGCCCTCGGGATCGGCATCGCGAGCGGACGCATCTACGGAGGCGGTCTCGCGCGCGCCGCGCTCACCGGCTACGTGGAGCTCGTCCGCGGCACGCCGGTGCTCCTGCAGCTCTTCGTCCTCTATTACGGCCTTTCGTCTCTTGTGCGCCTGCCGGCCTTCGTGGCCGCGCTCCTCGGCCTCGGGCTGAACTACGCGGCCTACGAGAGCGAGATCTATCGCGGCGCGCTCGAGGCCGTGCCGAAGGGCCAGCTCGAGGCCGCGCGCACGCTGGGGCTCACGGAAGGGCAGATCCTGCGTCTCGTGCGCGGGCCGCAGGCGTTCCGCCTCGCGCTCGCACCCATGACGAACGACTTTGTCGCGCTGCTCAAGGACTCCTCTCTCGTGTCGGTCGTGACGGTCGTCGAGCTCACGAAGCAGACGGCGATCTTCGCCACGAACATCGGGAGCTGGGCGCTCCCCGGCGCGCTCTGCGCGGCGTTGTATCTCGCGATGTCGCTTCCGCTCTCGCGTCTCGCGCGCCGTCTGGAGGAGCGGTGGAACGCGCCCTCGGCCTGAGCGCGCCCGTGCTGTCGATCAGCGGCCTCCGCCTTTCGCGTGGAGCGATGGAGGTCGTGAAAGGCGTGGACCTCTCGCTCGAGCGCGGCGAGCTCGTCGCGCTCATGGGTCCTTCGGGCTGCGGAAAGACGACGATCTTGCGCGCCGTCGCCGCGCTCGAGCCTTTCCAGGCCGGTACGATCCGCGTGGACGGCGTGCCGCTCCAGCCCGGGCCGATGCTTCGCGAAGCCGCGCTCGGCGCGCTGCGCCGCAAGGTGGGGCTCGTCTTCCAGCTCCATTGCCTCTTCGACCATCTGTCCGCTCTCGACAACGTCACCCTCGCTCCCATCCACGTTCTGCGCCACCCGCGCTCCGAGGCGGAAGAGCGGGCCATCGCGCTGCTCGAAGGGCTCGGCGTCGCCGCCCGTGCACGCTCGAAGCCCCGCGAGCTCTCCGGCGGCGAGGCGCAGCGCGTGGCGATCGCGCGGGCTCTGGCCGTGGATCCCCCGCTTCTCCTCATGGACGAGCCCACCGCGTCCCTCGACCCGGCGCGCCGGAACGAGCTCGGAGCATCGCTGGAGATGCTGACGGCGCAGGGGCGGACGCTCCTCGTGGCGACGCACGACGACGATTTCGCGCGGGACTACGCCACGCGCGTCGTGGTCCTTGCAGGCGGCGCCATCGTCGAGGACGGTCCTCCCGGCGAGGTCCTCGCGCATCCCAGGCACCCCGCCACGGTGCAGCTCCTGCAGTCGAAAGGGAAGAAAGAGATTTCTTAGAAGAAATCTCTTTATCCGGTTCTCCACACCTCCCGGAACGCTCCCAAGTGCTACCCTTTTTGGGAGCTCATGGCCACCCCCACGCGCCTCAGGCAGTCGATCCTCAGGGACGCGATCCGCGAAAACGTGGACGTCATCGAAAGGCGCCTGCCCAGGGGTCTGAGGCGCTCCGATCGCTGGCGCCGGTTCTTCTTTCGGACGTCCGTCTTCGTCGTCGTGCCGCTGGCCCTGTTCCTCTCCATCAACGCCCTGACGACGGGGCGCGGCGAGCGCACGGACGTTCTCGTCGTGTCGGGGCCGTCCGCCGAGCCTCGAGCCCCCGCAACCGCGATCAACGCCCCGAACGGCCTGGAGCCCTCTCTCTTCCACCTCGAGGTGCGCTCCATCGTGATCGACCCGGGACACGGAGGAGGAGATCCCGGAGCGACGGCATCGGGTGTGGCGGAAAAGGACGTGACGCTCGACGTGGCCCGGCGCTTGAGAGAGCTCCTGGTCGCCCAGAAGCTCGCCGCGTCGCTCACGCGCGAAGGAGACACGACGCTGTCCCTGCGCGACCGCGTCGCCTTCGCGAACTCGAAGAAGACCGACCTTTTCGTATCGATCCACGTGAACTCGCTTCCGGCCGTGAAGGAGAAGCGGGGCGTCGAGACGTATTTCCTCGGCACGACGACCGACCCGCACGTCGAGCGGCTCGCGCTCGACGAGAACCGGTCATCGGGCTACACGATGGCCGATTTCCGGCGTCTGCTCGAGGGCGTCCTCGCGGACTCCCGGCAGGGCGAGTCGCGGAAGTTCGCCGAGGCCGTGCAGGGGGGGCTCGTGAACTCGCTCCGCCCGGTCGTGCCCCGCCTGCAGGACCGCGGCGTGAGAAGCGCGCCGTTCGCCGTCCTCATCGCCACGGAGATGCCGGGAATCCTCGCGGAGGTGTCGACGGTCTCGAACGAGGACGAGGCGCGCCATCTCCGGGACCCTGGGTATCGTCAACAGATCGCACGGGCCCTTGCGAACGGAATCCTGGCGTACGCGGAGTCGCGGAACCATCCGCCTTCCAAACGGAGTTGACATGAGCGGGAAGAAGGAAGTCCTCCACGTCGGCATCGACCTCGGCACGTCGCGCAGCGCGATCACGGCGTCGAACGGCGTGCATCACGTGGTCGCGAGCTACGTGGGGTGGCCCCTCGACATGGTGGCGAAGAAAGTCGTGAAAAAGCCGATCCTCTTCGGCACCGAGGCTCTCGAGAACCGGCCGATGCTCGACCTGCACCGCCCGCTCGAGCGCGGCCTCATCAAGCAGGGGTCGGCGAAGGACGAGGAGGCCGTGCACGAGCTCCTGAAGCACCTCATCTCGCTGGCCGGGAGAAAGGACGGCCAGACCGTCCACGCCGTCGTGGGCGTACCGGCCGAGGCGCTCCGCGTTTCGCGGCTGCACCTGCGCGGCGCCGTCAAGGGGATCGCCGACGCGCTCCTCATCGTTTCCGAGCCGTTCGCGGTCGCGTTCGGGATGGACGCGCTCTTGCACACGATGATCATCGACATCGGCGCGGGGACGACGGATTTCTGCGTCATGAACGGGAGGTATCCGACCGAGGACGACCAGCGCACGCTCACGCACGCGGGCGACTCGATCGACGAGCAGCTCATGGCTCTCGTGAAGACGAGGCACCCGGACGGCCGCTTCTCGATCCACATGGTGCGGGAGTGGAAGGAGAAAAACAGCTTCATCGGCAACGCGCCGGGGCCGGTCCTCGTGCGGTTCCCTGTCAAAGGCAAGCCGACCGACGTGGACATCACCGCCGAGATGAAGAAGGCCTGTGAAAGCGTCGTCGGCCCGATCGCCGAGACGATGCTCGACCTGCTCTCGAAGGTCGAACCCGAGTACCAGGAGAAGGTGCAGAGCAACGTCGTTCTCGCGGGCGGCGGCTCCCAGATGCCGGGGCTCGCCGCCGCGCTCGAGAAGACTCTCGCCGAGCTGGGCGGGGGCCGCGTGCGCGCCGTCGAGGACCCCGTTTTCGCGGGGTCGAACGGCGGCCTCGCCATCGCGCTGGACGCGCCGGAAGGCGATTGGGAGCCTCTCTCGGCATGAGCCCCGTCGACAGCGGCTTTCCGCACGATTCCGGCGTGAAGAAGCGGATGCTCCCCTCGGTGACCGACGTCGTGCGCGAACTCGCGAAGGTCGTCTCCGCGGACCCGGCTGTGCTG
>DATIFW010000112.1:0-3082 GCA_035455045.1 Thermoanaerobaculia bacterium
ACCAGCTTCACGCGAGGCGCCTTATCATTCCGTCATGCGCCGGCGAGAGGGAGAAGAAGACGCCTCGCCCTACCTCTTCTGCGAGCGCTGCGACCAGATGTTCGAGCGCGTGCTCATCCAGGAGTGTTCGTACTGCTTCAAGGATTTCTGCCGGAACTGCGCGGTGCGTTCGGGAAACGCAGCGTTCTGCAGCAAGGCCTGCGCGAGGGCGTGGTTCTTCGCCGACGCCGACGAGGAGGAGGCAGAAGAAGAGAAGGGGAAGACGTAAATCCGGGCCTTCCTAGCCGTCTCCGTTCACTCTCCGTCCCTCGACGCGTCTCTCGCTGCACGCGGCGTCCGCCTTCCCGAAGGCGAGCTTCGGTGGGTGCCCGCCGCCCAGCGCCACCTGACGCTTCGTTTCTTCGACGAGCTTCCCGAAGAACGCGTGGAGGACGTGAGCGGCGCGGCGCGCGCGGCGGCCGCGGACGTGCCGTGCTTCGACCTCGAGCTCGAGGGCGTCGGGTGCTTTCCCGGGCGGGGCCCGGCGAAGGTCGTCTGGGCCGGCTGCGGCGCGGGACGCGAGGCGCTCGTCGCGCTCGCGGACGCGGTTTCTCGAACGCTCGAAAGCCGGGGGTTTCCTGGTGAGACACGGCCGTTCTCTCCGCACCTCACGCTGGCGCGCGCGCGGAACCGGGGCGGCTCCTCAGCGGTCGGCGCGGCCGTGCGCAGGGGCGCCGTCGCCGTGGGGGTGCTCGCCCGCGTTCGGGTCGACCGTCTCCTCCTCGTTCGCTCGATGCTCGGGTCGGGCCCTCCCCGCCACGATGTTCTCGGGACGTTTCCGTTGGTGGCCTGACTCGTCCCCGGATGGTTGCGCCAAGGCTCGCAGGGAGATAAACCACGCGGCATGGACCTCCGCGCGCATCTCCTCGCAGCCCTCGACCGCGGTTACGACCGGACGTCGTGGCACGGCCCGAACCTGAAGGGCTCGCTCCGCGGCCTGACGCCCGCCGCCGCCTTCTTCCGGCCCGGACCGAAGCGACATTCGATCTACGACCTCGTCCTGCATACCGCCTACTGGAAGTACGCGGTCCGTCGCCGGCTCACCGGTGAGAAGCGCGGGTCGTTCGCCCTCGAGGGCTCGAACTTCTTCCCGGCCCCGGTCCGGGAGTCCGCGCGCGAGGTCGCCGACGCGAAAGCGCTTCTCGAGAGCGAGCACCGGAGCCTCCGCGACGTCCTCGAGAATCTCCCCGAGGCCGCGTTCGGCGAACGCCTCGGCCGCCGGACGGCGGAAGCTCTGATCTCGGGCGTGGCCGCACACGACATCTACCACGCCGGCCAGATCCAGCTCCTGAAGAGACTGCACGCGGAAAGGCGGAGAGGATGAGCGATCTCGCGTATCCGATCGGGAAATTCACCTGGAGCGGTCCGGGCTCCGCGCCGGATCGCGCGCGCCACATCGCCGAGATCGCGGCGGCGCCCGCGGCGCTTCGGGTGGCTGTCACCGGCCTCTCCGACTCTCAGCTCGAGACGCCCTATCGTCCCGGCGGCTGGACGGTGAGGCAGGTCGCGCACCACGTGCCCGACAGCCATCTCAACGCGTACGTCAGGTTCAAGCTCGCGGTCACCGAGGACACGCCGACGATCAAGCCCTACGACGAGGCCGCGTGGGCGGAGCTCGCAGACGTGAAGACCGTACCGGTCGCGACGTCGCTCGCGCTCCTCGAGGCGGTGCACGAGAGGTGGGTCGCGTTCCTCTCCTCGCTCTCCGAGAGCGACTGGAAGCGGACGTTCCGGCACCCTGAGCTGGGCGTCGTCCCTCTGGATAAGAACCTCGCGCTCTATGCCTGGCACGGCCGGCATCACGTCGCGCACGTGACGTCGCTGAGGGAGCGGATGGGCTGGGGCTGAAGCAGCCGCGCTGCTAGAGTTCCTGGAACGTGCCCGCGCTGCCGCAGCGTTCTTCACCTCTCGAAGAATCTTCTCTTCCCGAATTCACCGCGAAGGCGGTGATCACGGGCGTCGCGCTGGGCCTCGTCTTCGGCGCCGCGAACGCCTATCTCGGCCTGCGGGTCGGGCTCACGGTCTCGGCCTCGATTCCCGCCGCGGTCCTGACCGTCGCCGTCTTCCGCCTCCTCCGCCGGAAGGGCTCGATCCTCGAGGCGAACCTCTCGCAGACGATCGGCTCGGCCTCGACCGCGCTCGCGACGGGCACGATCTTCACGATCCCCGCGCTGTTCCTCTGGGGAACCGTGCCGCCGTACGTGCAGGTGGTCGCGCTCTGCTTCCTCGGCGCTCTCCTCGGCCTCTCCGCGATGATCCCGCTCCGCCGCCTGCTGATCGTCGACGCGCACGCCGAGCTGCCGTACCCGGAGGGCACCGCCTGCGCCGAGGTGCTGCGCGCGACCGCGGCGGATTCGAGCGGCAGCGCGTGGATCTTCCGGGGGATGGCCGTGGGCGCTTTCGTGAAGATCGTCGTGTCGCTCCTCTTCGTCATGCCCTCGGAGGTCGGCACGGTGCTGCCCTTCCTGCCGAAGGCCGAGCTGGCCGTCGAGCTCGCTCCCGCGCTCCTCGCCGTGGGCTACATTCTGGGATTCCGGCAGTCGGGCGTCCTCGTCGCGGGCTCGATCGTTTCGTCGCTCGTCCTGATCCCGCTCATCGCCTTCATCGGGCAGGGGCTCACCGTGCCCCTCGCGCCCGAGGCCGTCAAGCTCGTCTCGGCGATGTCGGCCGGCGAGATCTGGTCGCGCTACGTGCGCTACATCGGCGCGGGCGCCGTCGCGACGGCGGGCATCCTCACGGTCCTGAAGAACTTTCCCACGATGGCGGGAGCTTTTCTCGCGGTCGTCAGAGGTGTGCGAGGCGGCCGCGGCGGAGCGAAGGGCGATGCGTCCGGCCCCGTCCCGCGTACGGACCGGGACCTGCCCGGCGGCTTCGTCTTCGGAGGCATCGCGCTCGTCGTCCTCGCCGCCGCGCTCGTGCCCGGGATCTTTGCGGGCCACATGGGTCCGCTGCCGCGGGCCGTCTGCGCCGCGGGCGTGGGCGTCTTCGGCGTGCTCTTCGTCGCGGTCGCGGCGCGCATCGTCGGCATCGTGGGCGTCTCCTC
>DATIFW010000113.1:0-5320 GCA_035455045.1 Thermoanaerobaculia bacterium
TCTCGACCTCCGCGCCCATGCCGATGAGCTGCCGGCGCAGGTTTTCGAGCTTCTCGGAGAAGTGCTCTTTCATGGGGTCTCCTTAGTGCGTTCCAGGGCGACGTCGTGCGGCACCGCGGCCGGCAGCGCCACAGTGAAGCGGCTGCCCCTGCCGGATTCGGAGTCCACGCGGATCGTGCCTCCGTGGAGAATGAGGAGGTGCTTGACGATGGCGAGCCCGAGGCCGGTGCCCGGGACCGACTTCGCGCGCGAGGGGTCGACGCGGTAGAAGCGCTGGAAGATGCGGTCCTGTTCGGAGCGCGGGATGCCGATGCCGCGATCCACGACGTGGACGACCACGCGGGACGCGTGGCCGGGACCGACCGGCATCCCCCCTTCGGCGAGGACGTCCACGCGCTGGCCGGCCGACGAGAACTTGACGGCGTTGTCCACGAGGTTGCGAAAGACTTGTGAGAGGCGGCGGCGGTCCCCCACGATTTCGAGATTCTCGCTCGCCTCGACCGCGACCGTGACGCCCCGCGCCTCCGAAGCTGGCGCGAGGTCCCGTACGACGGAGGTGAGGAGTGGCAGCAGCGGGATGCGCTCGATCGCGAGCTTCACGGCGCCGGACTCGATCTGCGAGAGGTCGGTGAGGTCCGAGACGAGCGCTTCCATCTCCGAGGACTGCCGCTCGAGGATGCCCATGAGGCGCGCGAGGTCGGGCGGGAGATTGCTCTCGCCGGCGAGCGTCTCGACGGCGGCACGGATCGCCGCGAGCGGGGTCCTGAGCTCGTGGGACACGTCCGAAACGAAGCGCCGCCGCATCGTTTCCGTGCGCTCGCGCTCGGTCACGTCCCGGACGACTCCGACGGCGGCGGGCTCGCCGGCCGCCGTGCCGTGAGGGACGGCGCGAACGTTGATCTCGAGCACCTGCTCGGGCGAGGTCTCCCCGCCGAGGCGCAGGACGGCCGCCTCGTCGGACGACGCCTCATTCCGGATGCCGGCCGAGAAGAGCCGGAGCGTCTCCGGGTCGCGCACGAGATCCACGAGAGCGTGCCGCGGCGCGCCGGTGGGCGCGCGGAGGAGCGAGAGCGCGGCCGGATTTGCGTCGAGGAGCCCGAGAGTCCGGTCCACGATGACGAGTCCGACCGGAACCTTCTCGAAGACGGTGCGGGCGAGGACGCGCGCCCTTTCGCTGCCCTCGCGCTCCGCCGCGACGAGGCGGGCGAAGCGGGCCAACGCGATGAAGACCTCCTGCGTCTCCTCGGAGCCTCCCGCGGGCGTCGCGGGGTGGCGGCCGGCCGCGGCCTCGGCGACGCCCGCGCGCACGCGCTCGAGATCGTTCGCGTGGCGTTGCCGGATGGCGATGACGAGCAACCCCACCAGGAGACCGGCAGCGAGCGAGACCTGATACAGCGTGTCGCGGAACGGGGCCTCGAGACGGTCGAGGTCGTTCTGGCTGATCGCGAGGCGGAGATAGCCGTAGGGGGCTGCCTCCGGTCCGACGCGGCGCGCGACGTAGACGAAGGGCTCGAGGACGGTGGCAGAGGTGCGCGCGCCGAACCCCACGAGGTCTCGCCGCGCCGCAAGGACCTCCGGGCGGGACGCGTGATTCTCGACGCGGTCGAGTCGCTCGTGCGGGACCTCGCTGTCGCCGAGCACGGTGCCGTCGGCGGCGATGAGCGTCACACGCGCGCCAGCCTGACGGGCCGCCTGGCGGATCCGTTCGACGGGATGAGCCTGCGTCCGGAGGTCCCCTTCGAACTCGGGCGAAAGGCGCTCGAGCTTCTCGACGAGGTCGCGGCGGCTATGCGCTTTCACGACGGAGTCCAGCACGCGCGAGAGGGCGAACGCGAAGACGCCTCCGAGGACGACTCCGAGCAGGACCGGGACGAGCGAGCGACGCACGATTCGATTCATCGGGCGAACTTGTACCCCACGCCGACGACCGTCTCGATGACGCCGTCGCCGATTTTCTTGCGGAGCGAGCGGATGTGGACGTCCACCGTGCGCGCCTCGATTTCGGCCGCATAGTCCCAGAGGCGGGACAGGATGGTCTCGCGCGAGACGACGCGGCCGCCGCTGCGGATGAGGAGCCAGAGGAGGTCGAACTCCTTCTTGGTGAGGTGCACGGCATTTCCATCGCTCTCCACGGTGTGACGCGCGCGGTCGACGCGAAGACGGCCGTCCTCGTAGACGTCGTCGGGGGACTGCGGCAGCGCCGTGCGGCGGAGCTGGGCGCTGATCCGGGCGAGCAGCTCCTTCATCGAGAAAGGCTTCGTGACGTAATCGTCCGCGCCCAGCTCGAAGCCGAGCAGCTTGTCGCGCTCCTCTACCCGGGCCGTGAGCATGATGATCGGCACCCGGCGCGTTTCCTCGTGCTTCTTCAGCTCGCGGCAGATCGTGAGCCCGTCCACGTCCGGCAGGTTCAGGTCGAGGACGATCAGGTCCGGCGGGCGCACGAGGAGCTCGTCGAGAGCCACGAGGCCGCCTGCGAAGCGCTCGATCTCGTAGCGGCCGTCCTTCTTGAGGTTGTAGACGAGCGTGAACGCGAGATCCTCGTCGTCTTCCACGACGGCGATCCGCGGCCGCGCGGAAGAAGCGGCGCCCGTGGGTGCTGGCTCGCCCCTCAACCGAGCTCTCCGCGCAACTTCATTCGAAGCCCTCCGGGGCCGAGGAGAAGATATCTTCGAAGGCAAAGACGGCAGACGCAGCGCCGGAGCGCGGCGAGTCCTCGCCGCGCGTATCCAAAGCCTGCCACCCTCTAAGAAATCCCCCCATCATCCGAACCTCCCAGTTATGTAGTCTTCAGTCGTCTTCTGTCGCGGCTTCGTGAAGATGACCTCTGTCTTGTCGAACTCGATGAGCTTGCCGAGCATGAAGAAGCCCGTCTCGTCCGAAACGCGCGCGGCCTGCTGCATGTTGTGCGTCACGACGACGATCGTATAGCGTTCCTTGAGCTCGAAGATGAGCTCCTCGATCTTGCTCGTCGCGATGGGGTCGAGCGCCGAACACGGCTCGTCCATGAGCAGGATCTCCGGCTCGACCGCGAGCGCGCGCGCGATGCAGAGGCGCTGCTGCTGGCCGCCCGAGAGACCCAGGGCCGACGTCTTGAGGCGGTCCTTGACCTCGTCCCAGAGGGCGGCGCGCACGAGCGCGGACTCGACGCACTCGGTGAGCTCCGATCCGCTGAGGGCGCTGTTGATCCTCAGCCCGTAGGCCACGTTGTCGTAGATCGACTTCGGGAACGGATTCGACTTCTGGAAGACCATTCCGACGCGCCGCCTGAGGTCGACGATGTCGACGTCGGACCCGTAGATGTCGCGCCCGTCGAGAAGGACGTCTCCCTCGACGCGCGTGTCCGGGATGATGTCGTTCATCCGGTTCAGGCACCTCAGGAACGTCGACTTGCCGCAGCCGGACGGCCCGATGAACGCCGTGACTGTTTTCGCGCGAATGGGAATCGAGATGTCGTGCAGCGCCTGGCTTGCCCCGTAGAAGAAATTCAGATGTCGAGCCTCCATCCGAACCGGGAGGGAGGCCGCGCCCATCGCCTGTTCGGCGGCTGCGGCGGACGGATTCACGAGGGTTTCGGCGGCTCTTTCGGGCACGGCGGTCTCCGTCATGTGCGATGCATCCTCTCGAGGCGTTTCGTGACGACGCGGGCGAGGACCGAGAAGAGGAAGACGACCGAGACGAGCACGAGCGCGCCGGCCCACGCCTGGCGGTGCCAGTCTTCGTAGGGAGAGATCGCGTACGTGTAGATCTGTACGGTCAGGGACGCGATCGGCTGCGTGAGCGTCGTCGACCAGAAGCGGTTCGAGAAGGACGTGAACAGGAGAGGCGCGGTCTCGCCCGCGATGCGCGCGAGCGAGACGAGGATCCCGGTCATGATGCCCGGCAACGCGGCAGGCAGCATGACCGTGAAGGCGGCGCGCGAGCGCGTCGCGCCGAGCGCGAGGGCTCCTTCGCGGAGGGTCGGGGGGACGAGAGCGAGGAGCTCTTCCGTCGTCCGCGTGATGATCGGGATCATCATGAACCCGAGGGCGACGCCGCCCGCCAGCGCGCTGAAGTGCTTGACCGGGAGGACGACGAGCGCATAAGCGAAGATCCCGATCACGATGGACGGGATCCCGTTCAGGACGTCAGCCGTGAAGCGGACCGCCGTCGCGAGCCGCGATTTCGGGTACTCGGAGAGATAGATCCCGGACACGAGACCGACGGGAATCGCGAGGAGCGAGGCGAGGCCGATGAGCGTGAGCGTGCCGACGATGGCGTTCGCCATGCCGCCGCCCGGTTCGCCGACCGGCTTCGGCATCTTCGTGAAGAAGTCCCAGCTCAGCGAGGAGAAGCCCTGCTTCACGACGTAGAAGAAGACGAAAAAGAGCGGCACGAGCGCGAGCGCGACGGCCGCGCCGCAGAGCCCAACGACGGCGTTCGAGAGGAGCTTGCGCCGGCTGTTGCGGCTCATCGGCGCCCTCGCCTTACGGCTCGGTCGCTGCACCTACCTGCGATCCTCGCCTGCGGCTCGGCTCTTCGGTTCACGCGGCTTCCCCGACCGGCAGGGGCACCGCCTTCGGCGCCTCCGCCTTGACCTCCCGGTTGACGTTCCAGATCAGGAAGCGGGACACCGCATTGATGAGAAGGGTGATCGCGAAGAGAACGAGCCCGATCTCGACGAGGGCGGACAGGTAGAGGTCGTCCGCGGCTTCCGTGAACTCGTTCGCGATGACGGCCGCCATCGTGTACTGCGGCGCGAAGAGGGACGACGTGATCTGCGGGCTGTTGCCGATGACCATCGTGACGGCCATCGTCTCGCCGATCGCGCGGCCGAGGCCGAGGATGACTGCTCCCATGACGCCGGTCCGTCCGTATCGCAAGGCGACCTGGATGGCCTCCCAGCGCGTCGCGCCGAGCGCGTACGCGGCTTCACGCTGCGTCGCGGGCACGGCCTTGAGGACCTCGCGCGCGACCGAGGACGTGAACGGAATGATCATGACGGCGAGAATCAGCGCGGCGGAGAGCATCCCGACGCCGAGCGGCGGGCCGGAGAAGAGCGGGATGCTCCGCGCCCACTGGGGAGCGAGGACCTCGAGCTTCCGCACGAGCGGGACGAGAACGAAGACGCCCCAGAGGCCGTAGACGATGGAGGGGATGGCGGCGAGGAGCTCGGTGAGGAACGCGAGAGGCGTCCTGAGGAACCGCGGCGAGAGCTCCGAAAGGAAGATGGCGATTCCGAGCGCGACGGGTGTCGAGATCAGCAGGGCGAGAAAAGAAGAGTAGAGGGTGCCCCAGATGAACGGGAGCGCGCCGAACTCCCCGGCGACGGGATCCCAGGTCT
>DATIFW010000114.1:0-12663 GCA_035455045.1 Thermoanaerobaculia bacterium
GAGGAGACGATCCCGGAGAAGTGGAAGCACTACCAGCAGATCAACGCCGACCACTTCGGTTGAGGTGGCCTCGGGAAAGAACGAGAGCCACCGGGGTTTTTCCTAGAAAGGGTTTGTCGCCAGGCCTCGCCCTCGTCGGCCCGGCGGCCGGTGCTATCCCCTATTACCTTCTAAGAAGATCCCTGGTGCTCCGTCTTCAGTCGTCGTCGTCACGCGTCAGGAAGTAGCCGACGACGATGCCGATTCCGAGCGCGGCGATCGCCATGACGAAAGCGTTCTCGCGACCGGCCTTGTCGACCGTCTTCCAGCGGCGTGCGAGCTCCTTGCGGATGCGTTTTCCCTGGACGCCGGCTTCGTCGAGGACGTTTTCCACGCGCTCCGCCACGTCCCGCGCGAGTTCCTCTCCCTTTTCGCCGGCATCGGAGAGGCCTTCTCGCATCGACCCGAAAATGTCACCAACCCGTGTACGTGCCATGTTGAGTCTCCCTGCGCCGCCGGATGCGGCCCGGAAGGATCTTACTCCCGCGAAGCACCTTCGATAGACTGCGCGGCTCGTGGACGCTCGCGAAACTCTCACACGGCTCTATCGCGCTGCCGTTGCGGCCGTCGATCCGTCGGCCCTCGTTTCGGAGGCGCTCGGGCGCCGCGGGGCCGGTGTCTTCGTCCGCTCCGTGTCGTCGCGCACCCGGCGGGAGTTCGTCTTCGCACCTTCGAAGGTCGCGGTCCTTGCCGTCGGCAAGGCGGCGGTCCCGATGGCCGCCGCCGCGCACACGGCGCTGGGCACGCGCATCGACGAGATGCTCGTCGTCGCCCCCGCAGACGCCCATTTTCGCGATCTGCCTCCCTCGACGCGCACGATCTCGGCGCGCCATCCCCTTCCCGACGCGGGCAGCCTCGTCGCGGGCGAGGCGGCCCTTTTGCTCGCTCAGTCACTCGGCAAGGACGATCTCTTCGTCGTCCTCCTCTCGGGAGGCGGATCGAGCCTCCTGTGCGCGCCTGCGCCCGGGATCTCGCTCGAGGACAAGTCGAAGACGTCGGCTTTGCTCCTGGCGGCGGGCGCGCCGATCGCCGACGTGAACGCCGTGCGCGCCGCGCTCTCGCGCGTCAAGGGGGGGCGCCTCGCGGCGGCAGCAGGCGCCGCCGACGTCCTGACGCTCGTGCTTTCCGACCTCGGCGACGACGGCTGGCACCTCGTCGCGTCGGGCCCGACTCTCGGCTGGCCGACACGGCCCTCCGAGGCGCGTGCGATTCTCGAGCGGTTCCGGATCGCGCCCCTCGTGCCCCCGTCCGTGCGCGCGCACCTGTCGTACGGGCACGAGCCGGCCCCGACGCGGGTGGGCGGGCCGCGCTGGAGCGTGCTCCTCGCGGACGTGCGCACGGCCCTCGAAGGCGCGCGCCTCGAGGCGCTGCGCCTCGGCCTCGAGCCGCGTGTCGTCCACGAGCTTCTCTCGGGCGAGGCGCGCGTCGCGGGCGGCCGTCTCGCGTTCGCGGGCGCGACCGCGGGAGACCTCAGGCGCCAGAGGTCCTCACTCACGCCGAAGCGCCACGTGACGATCCTCGGGGGCGAGACGACCGTCACGGTCAAGGGTCACGGCCGCGGCGGCCGGAACCGCGAGGTCGCGCTGGCCGCGGCCCGCGAGATCGCGGAGGTCCGAGGCCTCGCGATTCTCTGCGCGGGAACGGACGGCGTCGACCACGAGCCGGACGCCGCCGGCGCATTCGTGGACGACACGACGATCGCGCGTGCCGAGCGGCTGGGCCTCGACGCCGCGCGCGCGCTCCTCGACAACGACACCGGGCCGTTCTTTCGGGCGCTCGGAGACGCGTTCTGCCCCGGGGCGACCGGTACGAACGTCGGAGACGTCGCGTTCGTTCTCGGGCCTCCCGTCGCCGAGGACGATTCACCCGCCGTCCCCGGGCCGGCATAAGATTCCTCCCGGGAGCACAAGATCGATGCCGGGTGTCCTGACCGTCCGCGACGAGGGCGCCACGCGCCGATACGTTTTCGAGCAGCAGGCGGTCGTGGGACGCGACCCGGACTGCGACGTCTCTCTCGCGAGCCGCTCGGTCTCGCGCCGACACGCGCTCCTGGAGAGGACGCCGAACGGCTGGATCGTGCGCGACCTCGGCAGCGCGAACGGGACGAGCGTGGACGGCGCGCGCGTGACGGAAGCGCCGCTCGTCCAGGGGATGGCCGTGCGCTTCGGCGAGGTGGACGCCGTATTCGAAACCGAGGGGCGTCGGACGACGAGCGCCGAACGCCTTATCTCCTCGCTCTCGATTGCGCCCGCGCGCAAGGCGCGGCCGGTCGCCGTGTTCCTCGTGACGACCGTGGGCGTGATCCTGCTGGCGGCCGCGACCATCTGGGCGCGCTACTGCGACCGCGCCCCGGCGAAGGCCCGCGCCGCATCGCATACGCCGGCTTTCATCGTTAGCTGAGGAGAAGAGCGCCTGCCCCTTGCGCCCGGATCGCGTCAGGAGGCGAGAAACGAGAGCAGCGCGCGGTAGGCAGGCTCGCTGCACAGGTTCATCGGAATCGTCATCCACGCGTAGAAGACGGCGAGGGGCGCGAGGACGGCGAGAACGGCCGCGGCGAGACGCGGCCGGCTCCAGACGTCGCGCCACGCGACGACGACGGCGAAGGGGGCGACCGTCAGGTAGTACCGGGCGAGATCGCGTTCACGGAGGAGCGAGAACAGCGCCACGTGCGCCGCGATGAGCCCCGCCTCGAGCCGGTCTCCCTTCGCGAAGAGCCGCGCCGCGCACAGGACGTAGAAAAGGTGCAGGCCGAGCAGCATCTCCGCCGTCTCCCAGTCGTTCTTGGCGGCCATCTCGCCGACGAACGCGAACGGGAGACACAGACGGCCCGCTCCTCCGGCGCTGTCGGCGTGGACGTGGAAGAGCGCGAAGAAGTCGCCGAAGAGAACTCGATGCCAGGAGAAGAGCAGGAGCAGAGGAACGGCCGCGAGCGCGCCGCCGAGAAGCGCGGTCTTCACGCGACCCGAAAAGAGAAGCGCGAGGCACAAGACGCCCACCACCAGGATGCCGTTCGTCCGCGTGACGGTCGCGAGAGCCGCCGCGAAGAGCGCCCAGTCGGCGCGGCCCCGGCGCCACGCCAGGACCGCGAGGACGACGAGGAGCGACATGAGCGCTTCGCTCGCCCCCAGAGCGCGGTACAGGAACATCCGCGCGGGCAGGAAGAGAAATGCGAGAACCGCGATGAGAGTCGGGATCTCCGGCGCCGCTTCCTTCGCGTAAAGGGCGAACGCCGACGCCGAGGCGACGGCGAGAAGCCCCGTCGCGACGAAGAGGCCCGCCTTCCAGCCGCCCAGGAGAGCGCAGGCCCGCAGAACCAGGGGGTAGAGCGGCGTGTGTGCCGTGAAGTAGGACGGCGCCAGCGCGTAACCCGGCAGCGGGTTCTGGGTCGTCGGCACGTAGAGCGTCTTCGCGACGACGAGATAGTTCGGGCCGTCGAAGTGACGGACGACGACGTCCAGGCGCGAGAGAAACGGGCCCCAGGCGAGAAGGAGCGCGAGCAACGCGAGAAGCGCTGCGAGCAGGGGGGCACGTCGGGACACGTGCAAGCCTAACATCGCCTCCATGGTCCTTTCACGGCTTCCCGCGTCCGCGTACGGCCCGCTCGGCCGCGTTCATGCGCGCGTCTCGAAAGTCGGCTTCGGCGGTTATCGGGTGGACGACCGGAGCGACGTCCACCGCGAAGCCCTGCGCGAGGCGCTCGTCTCCGGCGTCACGCTCGTGGACACCTCCACGAACTACGCGGACGGCCACAGCGAGATCCTCGTCGGCGAGGTCGTGCGGGACGTTCTCGGGCGCGGGTCCGCGCGGCGCGAGGATCTCGTCCTCGTGACGAAGGCCGGCTACGTCCAGGGCTCGAACCAGCGCGAGGCGATCCGCCGGGCGCGCGCGGGGCGGCCGTGGAGCGAGATGACCGAGTACACGCCGGACTGCTGGCATTGCATCTCTCCCGACTTCCTCGCCGACCAGCTGACGGCTTCTCTCGAGCGACTCGCCCTCGAGAAAGTCGACGTTCTCCTGCTCCACAACCCGGAGTACTTCCTGACGGACGCCGCCCACCGGGGCGTGCCGCGAGACGAGGCGCGGGCCACGTTCTACGAGCGCCTCCGGCGGGCACTTCGACACCTCGAGGCCGAGGCGGCCGCCGGCCGCATCGGCGCTTACGGCATCTCGTCGAACACGTTCTCCGTGCCGCGGGAGAACGAGGACGCCGTCTCGCTCGAGCGCGTCCTCGAGAATGCGGGACCGGGCCTCGCCGTCGTCCAGCTCCCCTTCAATCCACTCGAGACGGGAGCGCGCGAGCCGATTCACACGCCGGACGGGCGGAGCGTGCTCGACGTGGCGAAGGGGGCCGGTCTCGGCGTGCTCGTGAACCGCCCCTTGAACGCGTTCACCGGGCGAGGACTCGCGCGATTTGCGGCCTTCGCGCCCGACGTCCTCCGCGAGCTCGGGCGCGATGCGGAGTGGGATGAGAAGCGCATCGAATCGCTCGCGTCGTATCTCGACACGGCACTCCCGCCGGGCCGCGGCAGAGGCTCGAGCCTCGCACAGCGCACGATCCGCGGGATCCTCGAAACGCACGGCGTGGACGTCGTTCTCGTCGGGATGCGACGCCCCGCGTACGTCCGCGACGTCGTCGGCGCGTTCGCCTGAACGGTCAGGGCGAAAGGGGTGAGATCCGCCGCTCGACGCGGAACCCGCCCTTCCCCGCCGGCCCGAGGACCAGGAAGTCTCCGCCGTAACCGGGAGCGAGGGGCGCGGCCCCGCCGAGCCACGCCTTCGCTTCCGCGGAAAGGGCGGACTCGGAAAGCGTGAGGACGCCGTTCGCGGTCGCGAGGCCGCGCCCGGCGAGGCCGGCGAGCGCCTTCTTCCAGCCGTCCTCGCCGCCCGGCGGGGCGACGACGAGAAGCCGGCCATCGAGAGCGATCTCGGTCTTCCCGAGAAAGTCCGTCAGGTCTCCCACCTCGACGACGCCCACGCGCCTTCCGCGCAGGGACGGACCCGAGAAGCCGGGACGCGCGGACGCGACGTTCACGCCCACGTCCGCGAGATACGGCGGAAGGCCGCCGCCTCCGACGACGCGCGCGTTGCGCACGAGGACGTCGAAGAGGCGATCCCGCGTGTTGAGCGGGATCGCGTCGTACGCGCGGAAATCCACTTTCGCGAGCGATCCGTCCGCGAGCGCGTGAAGCGTTCCGAGAAGCGCGACGAAATTGAGACGCACGAGGGTGTTCGCCTCGTCGGGCCCGAAGAAGCCTCCCGACTCGATGAGAAGCGTCGGCGTGCCCGAGCGCGTCATCCAATCCCCGAAGGCGCGCGCCGTGTACTCCATGTCGTACCGGGCCACGCGATGCTTCGCCCACGGCTCGAGAAGTCGTTCGACGAGGACGGCCATCCGCATGGTCGTCCGCCGCCCGTCGTTCACGGTGAACGCGTCGTCGAACGGAACGGAGAGGAGCGAGATCGCGACCTGGGGGCCGGCCTTCCCCGCCCGCACGTTGGGGTCGTGGTTGTGGAGGTTGTATCCGACGGAAGGTTTGAGCCGGTCGCACACCGATTTGAGAAACCGCCCCTCGGGCGACTGGAGACGCAGCGCATCGCGGTTGACATCGATGCCCTGCGCGTTCGTGCGGCGCGTTCGGGCGGCGCCGTCCGGATTGAGCATCGGGATGATCGCGAGCGTGAGACGCGAGAGCAGTCTCCGGGTGTCCGGCGTTTCCTTCGTTCTTCCGAGATGCTCGAGGACGTCCAGAAGCGCGCTCGTCGCCGTGGGCTCGTCGCCGTGCATTTGCGACCAGAGGAGGACGGTCGTCGGGCCGCCGCCGGCGACGAGCAGCGGGATCTTCCGCCCTTCGGCCGAATCGCCTTCCTCGGCGATCGCGAAGAGCCCCGGGTATCGCGCGCCGACCGCGGCGAGCCGCGTGCGCAGCTCCTCGTGCTTGAGGGCGAACGGCGAGATCGCGACGGTGTGCGGCCACGCGTCCCACAGCGCGGATGCCTCCTGGCCGACCCCGAAAGCGGGCCGCAGGAGCAGAGCCCCCGAAACGGCAACCGTGAGCGCGAAGAGGAGCGAACGAGGGGCATGCGTCCAGCGGACGAACACGAGGCGGCGATTGTAGATAATCGGGGAGTACGTCATGCGCGTCGCACCCGGCTCGCACCTCGGGGCCTACGAGATTCTCGGCCCTCTCGGAGCCGGAGGCATGGGCGAGGTCTGGCGGGCGCGCGACACGCGCCTCCAGCGTGAGGTCGCTCTGAAGATCATGCCGGGCGCGTTCGCCCAGGACGCCGACCGCCTCGCGCGGTTCACGCGCGAGGCGCACGTCCTCGCGTCGTTGAACCATCCGAACATCGCGGCGATCTACAGTTTCGAGGAGATCGACGGACTCCGCTTCCTCGTCCTCGAGCTCGTGAGCGGCGAGACGCTGAAACAGCGCATCTCGCGCGCGCCGCTTTCGGCGAGCGAAGTGCTGCGCGTCTCTCTCCAGATCGCCGATGCTCTCGAGGCCGCGCACGCCAAGGGGATCCTGCACCGCGATCTCAAGCCCGCAAACGTGAACGTGACTCTAGAAGGGAAGGTGAAACTCCTCGACTTCGGCCTTGCGAAGGCCTTTGCGCTCGGAACGGTTTCGCCCGATATCTCGCACTCGCCGACCGCGGCCGCGGACGCGACGCATCAGGGGGTCGTCCTCGGGACCGCGAGCTACATGAGCCCCGAACAGGCGCGCAGCCGGCCGCTCGACGCGCGCTCGGACCTCTGGTCGTTCGGCTGCGTCCTCTACGAGATGCTCACGGGGAAGAAGGCGTTCGACGGCGAGAGCGTCTCGGACATTCTCGTCGCGATTCTCGGCCGCGATCCGGACTGGGCCGCTCTGCCGCCGGCGACGCCTCTCCCGCTGCGCGACCTCATCAAGCGTCTCCTCCGGAAGGATCCCGAGCACCGCCCCGCAGACGTCGGCGAGACGCGCGCCTTCCTCGAAGCCGCAGCCGGTTCGCGCACGACGGCCATCGTTTCATTGCCCGGTCGTTCCGGATCGTTCACGCGCCGCGGGGGCAGCCGTGCGCTCCTCGCCGCGGGAGCCGCGCTCCTCGCCGTCGGCGCGGTGTCCCTCTGGGTGTCCATGCGCGGGCGCGACGGGAAGGCGTTGCCCGCCTCGAAGATGCTCGCGATCCTCCCGGCAACGGACCTCACGGGCCGCGAGGACGGGCGGCAGCTCTGTGACGGCGTGTCGTTCAGCCTCGGCGTGAAGCTCCAGAGCGTCCCGAACCTCGCGATCATGCGACCCTCGAGCCCGGCGATGCTCAAGGAGACGGATGTCGCGAAGTGGGCGCGGGACACGGGCGCAAACCTCCTCGTCCAGCCCGCGGTCCGCCAGATGGGCGACACGCGCCAGCTCTCGTTCTCGATCTCGCTCGCGGGGTCGCCCGTCCAGATCGCCGCGGGCGAGGTGACGGGCCCGGCCGCCGAGCACTTCCGTCTCGAGGACGAGCTCACGCAGAAGCTCGCGTCGGCGCTCAAGGTCCACCTCGCGACGGGGAGCGCCGTCCCGACCCCGGCGCCTTCGTCCATCCCCGCCGGTCAGCCGCAGACGGACTACGTCGTCGCGCTGGGACATCTCGAACGGTACGACGATCCCGTGTCGGTCCAGCGGGCGATCGATCTCCTCCGCCGGATCCCCGGCGGCGATGACTCCGCGCTCGTGCAGGCGGCGCTCGGAAGGGCTTATCTCGTCGCCTACCGGGACACGCACGACCTGGCGCTCGCACAACTCGCCCGGACGAGCGCCGAGAAGGCGCGGGCGCTCGACCCCGGCCGTGTCGAGACGTTGCTGACTCTCGGGCGGATCAAAGCCGCTACGGGACGCTTCGACGAGGGAATCGAGGACTTCCGCCGCGTCCTCGCGCGTGATCCCTCCTCGGTCGAGACCCTCCTCTATCTCGGGGACGCCCTCGCCGACTCGGGGAAGCCAGCCGACGCAGAGGTCGCCTATCGGAAGGCCGCGGCGTCGCGCCCGACCTACTGGGCGTCGTACAACCGTCTCGGCGCGCTCGATTACGCCCGAGGGAGGTACGGCGAGGCCATCACGGCCTACGAGGAGGCGGCGCGCCTGAACCCGTCTAGCAGCCGGCCCCTCTCGAACCTCTGCGGGGCCTATCTCCAGATGGGGAGACTCGACGACGCCGTCCGAGCCGCACAGAAGTCGCTGGAGCTGCAGCCAAGCGCCAGCGGCTGGTCGAATCTCGGGACGGCTCACTATTACGCGGGCCGTTTCACGGAGGCGGCCGCCGCCTTCGCAAAGGCGGTCGCGGCAGCTCCGAAGCGATCCACACCCTGGCTGGGACTCGGCGACGCTCTTCGCTGGTCCGGCGGCGACGCGGTGCGCACGCGGGCAGCGTACGAGGAGGCCCTCCAACGCACGGGCGACGAGCTGAAAGTCAACCCGCGGGACGTGGCGGCCTTGCGCAACAAGGCCCAAGCGCTCACCAACCTCGGAGACGAGGCCAAGGCTCTCGAGGTCATCCGCGCGGCCCGGTCGGTCGCCCCGGACGACTCGACGGTCCTCCTGTTCGCCGGAATGCTCGCGCTAAGGAGGGAGGACCGGACGACGGCCTTCGCCCTTCTCGCCGACTCGGTCCGGCAGGGCTTCAGCCCGTTCCTCCTGCGGGCCGACCCGGACCTCGGGACGGTCCGCTCCGACCCGCTCTTCGAGAAGGCACTTTCGACGCCACGGTCCTCGGGTGCACAATGAGCGAAACGAAAAGGAGGCTCGTCATGAATCTCGGATTCTCGCGGCGCGCTGCGCCCTGGGCTGTCGTCCTCCTAGCGGCGGGAGCCGCCTGCTCCCCGCAACGTCCCGGGGAACCCTGCGACTGCCCCGTCAAGAACAAAGAGCATGTCGTTCTGCTTCGCGCCGAGGAGCAGAAGAAGGAGCCCCCGACGCCCGAAAAACACTGGAAAGCGATCGCCCACCCGGACCACATCACGATCCGCGGCTACAACCCGGACAATCCGGACACCGTGGTGATCTGGTCCTACCGCCACAAGTCCACGCACATCAAGTTCAACGAGTCCACGCCTCCGATTCCGGACCCGGTGTGCGACGACCCCGTCGGCGAGTGTTCGCTCAAGCTCCCGAAAGGTCTCGCCCACAAGAAGCCGTACAAGTACACGATCACGGGCAAGTACGACGACAAGACCGACCTCGACCCGAACGACCCCTGGATCGAAGTCGACCGCTGAGCTTGACCCTCACTGACACCGCCACCACCGCGATCGTCCATCTCCCCCGAACACCGCCAACGCGTGACGGAACGCCCTCAGTGGAAGTGCTTTTTCATCGCCTCGCGGAACGCGCGGCGGTTGTCGTCCGTCGGAATCTCGAGCTCCAGCTTCGAGATGAGGTCGGCGAGAACGCCGGTGGTCTTCGCCGCCCGTTTCACGACGACGCGCGCGAGCGGACCGATCTGCCGCGCGAGCTCGGTCTCCAGGAAGTGGAGGTCCTGCTCGGAGAGGACGAGGGATCTCGAGGCGGAGCCGGATCCGAAGTACGCTTCCTGGGAGAAGTGGCGCGAAGGCCCCGAAGCCGAGGACGGACCGGCGCCCCTGGCGTGGGTCGGCGCTTCGCTCGGGTGCGTGGGTGTCATGCGGCCTTGCCCGCCCGGACCCGTGGGCGTCCGCGCCGCGCGCAGACAGTTCGACAGAAAGGTGTCGCGCGCGCGCGGGTCGGCGACCTGCCCCGCGAGCTCGCTGCAAAGGGCCTCGTAGGTCGGCGCATGCCGTGCGGTCTTGCGGACGAGAACCTTCGCCATCGGACCGACGGCGGCCGCGAGGCTGTCCTCGATGCGGTTCAGGACGCCTGAGTCGAACGCCGCGGCCTTCGCGGGGACCCAGGCCGGAGAGGCGGGCGCTCCCGCGTGCGCCTCGGCGGCTGCGGCGGACCGCCCGTCCGCCTGTGGCGTCTCGCCGCACTGCAGGCGATACAGGTCCAGGTCGAGCGCATAGACGTCCGGGTACCTCTCGTCGCGGTTCTTCGCCATCATCTTGCGCACGACACGGCAGACCCCTTCCGTGAGGGATGCCTCGAATCGGCGCGGATCGGGCAGCGGCTCGACGAGATGCATCGACATGACGATGGGTCCGGACGACCCCGGGTACGGCGTGTGTCCGGTGAGAAGGTGGTAGAGCGTCGCGCCGAGTGAATAAATGTCGGCGCGGGGGTCGATGTCTCTCTGTCCCCGGATCTGCTCGGGGGAGATGTAATGGGGAGTTCCGATCGCCTGGCCTGTCTGCGTCAGCGACTGGTCCTCGTCGAGACGCTTTGCGATGCCGAGGTCCACGAGCTTCACGTCGCCACGGCTCGTCAGCATCAGGTTGTCGGGCTTGATGTCGCGGTGGACGATCCCGTCGGCGTGCGCGACCGACAGTGCGCGGCAGGCGTGCCGGATGATCTGGATGGATTCCGACTCGCTGAAGTGGCCGCGCTTGAGGTACGTTCCGAGCGAATGCCCGTCCACGAACTCCATCGCGAGGTAGTAGACGGAGTCGACGCACCCGAAGTCGTAGATCTGGACGATGTTCGGGTGGTTCAGCCGGGCGGCCGCGCGCGCCTCCTTGAGAAAGCGCTGCACGTAGTCCGTGTCCGCCGAGAGCTGGCGGGCGAGCGTCTTGAGCGCGACGAGCCGGTCGAGCGTGAGATCCCGCGCGCGGTAGACCTTCCCCATTCCTCCGGCCCCGAGCTCCTCGAGGATCTCGTAGTCTCCGAAGCGGGAGCCGGGAGGGATCGTGTCCGCCATCCGTGGACGTCCGGCCCTACTCGCCCTCGAGCATCTTGAGCGCCTTCGTCAGGCTGATCCGCATCCGGTTGAAGGACCCGGACAACGCCGCGACCTCGTCGGAGCCCTTCACGGTCTCTTCCGGGACGTCGAGATTGCCGGTCGACACCTGGTCCGCCATCCGCGACAGGCGCTTGATCGGCCGGATCACCACGAGCGTGAGCAGGACGTTGAGAACGACGAGGATGCTCACGAAGACCGCGACCAACGAGCCCAGGAGAGTCTTGAAGGCCGTGTTCGCGAGGCCGATCGGCACGGCCATGGGCACGGAGACGATCTGCGCCCCGATGATCTCGTTCAGCTTCCAGCCGTAGCCGCCGCTCGTTCCGTAGGCCTTCACGACCGACGCGGGCGCCACGTCCGGAGTCGTGTGGCAGGAAAGACAACCCGCGTCGGTGATCTTGATGGGGCGAGCGAGATACAGCGCGCGCCCGAGGGAGGCGTCGCGCTCGCCGATGAGCTCCGGGAGCTTTTCGTTCGCACGGAACGCGTTCACGATGTCCGCCTCCCAGTCGACGGTCCGGTCTCGCGGATTCGTCGGGTTGAGCGTGGCCTCCTTGTACGTGTACTCGGGGTTGCTCTCGCGCAGGTAATTGAAGATCTCCGTCGCCGAGTAAGCGGGGACCGACTGCGGCAGAAACTCGTCCGCGAGGCGCGGCGCGAGCAGCGGCTTGATCTGCTTGTTCGTGTAGCCGCGCGTCGCCATCGCCGTCTGCATCATGATCCGCGCGTTCTGAACGATCTGCGTCCGTGCGTTTTTCTGGAGCAGGCTGTTCGAGATGTAGCCCGCGGGAACGAGCGCGACCGCGAAAACCAGAATCAGGATCAGGTTGAACTTCATGAAAAGCGACATCTGTCCACCTTTTCTGCGATTCTACCGCCCGTCGATTTCAGCGATCCCAACCGAGGTCCTCCTCGCGTCGTGCTGTGAACGGCCCAATGAGCCCCACCTCCCATTCGAAAGAGCGGATATGATACGCATTCTCAAAGGAGGAACGCGATGAAAGGTATGTTCAGAACCGGTCTACTGACCCTCGTGGTCGCCCTCTTCGCTCCTGCGGCCCTCGCCGAGGAGGCGAAGGCGGGCGCGGCCAAGGCGAAGCCCGCCGCCAAACCCGCCACGCTCGTGACCATGACTCCCGACGAGCTGAAATGGGTCCCCAATCCCGCCAACTCCGAGGTCATGATGGCGGTGGTGTGGGGCGATCCGGCCAAGGGACCCCATGGAGCCTTCCATAAGTTCAAGCCGGGCTTCACGGCCCCGCTCCACACACACTCGTCGGACATCCGCTTCGCGGTCGTCTCGGGGACGATGATCGCGGAAACGGAGGGCGGGCCCGAGAGAAAGCTCCCGGCCGGCTCCTACGAGTACGAGCCCCACACCGTGAAGCACGTGACGAAGTGCGACGGCGGGAGCGCCGGCGGGTGCGTCATCTTCGCAGTCGTGAGCGGGAAATTCGATCTCGTGCCGGCGGAAGAGAAGAAAGCGGAGCCCAAGAAGTAGCCGGCCGAGTTCTTTGCTCGAGCGACGACGAGGAGGTCTGCCGTGAAGATCGCCGCGATCCGAACCCTCGGGGGCGCCCTGCTGCCGACGGCCTCCTCGCCGCGCTCTCGCTCCCCGCGGCGTCCCCCGATCCCCGGGAGGCCGGGGAAAAACGCGTGGAGGTGACCTACTTCTTCCTGCCCGGGTGACCCGTCTGCGCGAAAGTGAAGCCTGCCGTGAGCGGGCTCGAGAAGGAGTTCCCCGGGAAAGTCGTCGCCAGGAACGTCGACGCGACCACCCCCGACTCGAAG
>DATIFW010000115.1:0-2646 GCA_035455045.1 Thermoanaerobaculia bacterium
CTCGAAGAAGTAGTCGTCCGGTACCGGGTGCTTTTCAACAGAGGTCCGGCCGCGTAGGCGGGCGGGCGCTGGACATCGGCGCAGGGGAAGGCCGCGAGCCGGCAGGTCGTTCCGCACGCGCAACCTTGACGAAAAGCACCCGGTACCTTTCTTTGATAGCCTCTTCGGACATGGGCACGATCCGCGACTTCCTCAAGAAGCACTACCACCACTTCAACGCGCGCGAGACGAAGGACGCGGCGCAGGGGTGGGTCGACCACCTCGCGAAGGGCGGCAAGATGATGGTCACGATCGGCGGCGCGATGTCGACCGCCGAGCTCGGCATCTCGCTCGCGCCGCTCATCCGCGCGGGGAAGGTCCACGCGATCTCCTGCACCGGCGCGAACCTCGAGGAGGACATCTTCAACCTGATCGCGCACGACGACTACGAGGTGCTCAAGAACTGGCGCGAGCTGTCGATCGAGGACGAGAAGGCGCTCTACGAGAAGGGGATGAACCGGGTCACGGACACGTGCATCCCGGAGACCGCGCTCCGCGACCTCGACAAGCGGATGCTCAAGCTCTGGCAGAAGGCGGAGAAGGCGGGAGAGCAGAAGACCCCGTGGCAGTACTTCCGCGACCTCGTCGGCGACGGCGGGCTCAAGTCGCTCTACCAGATCCCGCCCGAGCACTCGTGGGTGCTCGCGGCGCACGAGATGAACGTCCCGGTCTTCGTGCCCGGCTGGGAGGACTCGACGCTCGGCAACATCTTCACGTCGCACGTGATCGCGAAGCGGCTCAAGAGCCACAACGTGCTCCTGCCGGGCACCGGCCAGATGGAGGAGCTCGCGCGCTGGTACAAGCAGCAGGCGGCGGAGGGCCACTCGGTCGGCTTCTTCCAGCTCGGCGGCGGCATCGCGGGCGACTTCCCGATCTGCGTCGTGCCGATGCTCCACCAGGACCTCCGGCGCGAGGGCGTGCCGCTGTGGGCGTACTTCTGCCAGATCAGCGACTCCACGACGAGCCTCGGCAGCTACAGCGGCGCCGTCCCGAACGAGAAGATCACGTGGGGCAAGCTCGGCGCAAAGACGCCGCGGTTCATCATCGAGTCCGACGCGACGATCGTGGCGCCGCTCATGTTCGCGTACGTGCTGGGGTGGTGAGCGGGGTGGGAAGGGCGGGTCTCCTCCTCGTCGCCGCGGTGGCGCTCGGCGCCGGCGCCTGCCGGAAAAGCGAGCCGCCGAAACCTTCGGCGGGCCTCGAGAAGCCGTATCCCCTCAAGGGGGTCGTCGTGTCGGTCGACCGCGCGGGCGGGAAGGTCACCGTCAAGCACGAAAGGGTGCCGGGCTACATGGAAGCCATGACGATGCCGTTCGCGGTCTCCGAGCCGAAGCTCCTCGAGGACCTGCGGCCCGGCGACACGATCGAGGCGAAGCTCCTCGTCGGCGAGAGAAGCTCGCACCTGGAGGGCGTCGTCGTCTCGCGGCCGCCCGGCACGCCGACCCTCGAGACGATTCCGGCTCCCGGTAACTACGGAAAGCCGGGCGACGCCGCGCCGGCCACCGTTCTCGTGGACCAGGAGGGGAAGGCGTTCTCGCTCGCCGATTTCAAGGGAAAGGCCGTGGGCGTCACGTTCATCTTCACGCGCTGCCCGCTCCCGGACTTCTGCCCGCGCATGAACCTGAACTTCTCTGAAGTGGAGCGCCGCCTCGCGGCCGATCCGAAGCTCTACGCCACCACGCAGCTCCTCTCGGTCAGCTTCGACCCCGAGCACGACACGCCGGCGGTACTGAAGTCCTTTCGGGACCCGTTCCTGAAGGGAGCTCCCGGCGTGGCGCCGGGCCACTGGCGCTTCGCGACGGGCACGCTCGAGAGGATCAAGGAGTTCGCGGGCTTCTTCGGGCTCACGTACCTGAAGTCCGGGGACCAGTTCGTCCACAGCCTCGCGACCGCGGTCATCTCGCCGGACGGGAAGCTCCTCGCGCTGCGCCGGGGCAACGACTGGGAGCCGAAAGACCTCGTGGAGGATCTGAAGCGGGCGGCCGCGGGCGAAAAGCCGCGCGGGGAGACGGCTTCGAGATGAAAGCGCTCCGGGTCGCGGCCATCGGCGCCGCCGTCCTGCTCGGCATGCTGGGCCTTCACCAACTCGTCTACGCGCTCATGAGCCGCGGGCACGCGGCCGACCTGCCGAAGCACGGGCGGGTGCCCGACTTCGCTTTCGTGTCCGAGAGCGGCCGACCGGTCTCCGCGCGCGACCTCGAGGGAAAGGTGTGGATCGCCGACTTCATCTTCACGCGCTGCGGGGGCACGTGCCCGGCGATGTCCCAGCGGATGGCCGACCTCGCGGAGGCGCTGAAGGACGCGCCGCGCGTCGTCTTCGTCTCTTTCGACGTCGATCCCGAGCACGACAGCCTCGCCGACCTCGCGACGTATTCGCGCCAGCACGGCGCCGATCCCGGGCGCTGGACGTTCCTGCGCGGCGAGCGTCCGGCCGTGCGCGCGCTCGCCGGTGAAGGCTTCAAGCTCGCGGTCGTGGACGGCCGCGCCGACGACCCGGAGCCGATTCTCCATTCGTCGCACTTCGTCCTCGTCGACGGAAGGCGGGAGATTCGCGGCTACTACGACGGGCTCGAGGCCGGCGCGGTCGAGAAGCTCGCCGGCCACGCG
>DATIFW010000116.1:0-16040 GCA_035455045.1 Thermoanaerobaculia bacterium
CGTCCATCACCTCGGCGAAGAGGTGCGGGAACACGAAGACCTTTCCCTCGCGCTCGCCCGGGTGCGAGAAGTACCCGAGCACCTTTCCGATCAGCTTGCCGTCCATCTTCCCTTCGGCGTCGCGCATCTTCTCGAAGCCGACGGCGATACCGGTATCGCCTTCGCCGAGGAGAAGCTTCTGCGCGACCGAGACGACGGCCTGCCCGCCCGAGGCGCAGGCGTTCTCGACGGCCTCGATCGGCTTTGCACCCATTCCGGGGACCATCGCGACGAGGCCGGCCAGGAGGCCCTGCTCGTTCAGCGAGAAGTTGCAGGTGGCGCCGATCGAGGCGACGTCGAGTGCGGACGCGGGAACCCCGATCGAGGAGGCGGTCTCCTGGACGGCCCTGGTGACGATCTCCGGCACGGACATTCCCATCAGCTTCCCGAACCGGGACTGGTGATAAGCGGCGACATAGAGAGCCTTGCTCATGGGGAGACCTCCACGGCTGATTCTAGGTTCAACGGGGTGACGCGGTCACGGACCGGCGCGCGTCCGCTTCTCGATCTTGCCCCACGTGTCGCGCAGCGAGACGGACCGGTTGAAGACGAGGGCCGAAGGACGGCTGTCCGGGTCGACGGTGAAGTAACCGACGCGCTCGAACTGGAAGAAGTCGCCCGTCTTCGCCACCGCAAGAGAGGGCTCGACGCGGCAGCCGGTCTTCTTGACGAGCGAATCGGGGCTGAGGTTCGCGAGGAAATCGCGACCCTCGGGAGCGGCATCGGGGTTCGGCGTGGAGAAGAGCCTGTCGTAGAGCCGGACTTCGGCCTCGAGAGCTTGCGCCGCCGAGACCCAGTGAATGGTCCCCTTCACTTTCCGTCCCGCGGGCGCGTCGCCCCCCCGCGTCTCGGGGTCGTAGCGGCACCTGAGCTCCGTGAGGGCACCGGTCGCGGGGTCCTTCACGACCTCTTCGCACCGGATGATGTAGCCCCAGCGTAAGCGGACTTCCTTTCCCGGAGAGAGCCGGTGATATTTCGGGGGCGGGACTTCCCGGAAATCGTCGCGGTCGATGAAGAGCTCGCGCGAGAAAGGCACCTTTCGGGTTCCTTGCGAGGCGTCTTCGGGGTTGTTGACGGCATCCAGCTCCTCGACCACCCCTTCCGGATAGTTCGTGAGGACGACGCGCACGGGATCGAGGACCGCCATGACGCGCGGCGCGCGTCGATTCAGGTCCTCCCTCTGGCAATGCTCGAGGAGCTCGACCTCGACCACGCTGTCGCGCTTCGCGAGACCGATGCGATCGCAGAACTCGCGCAAGGCCTCGGGCGTGAAGCCGCGGCGCCTCAGTCCTGCGAGCGTGGGCATCCGCGGGTCGTCCCAGCCCGTCACGTGGCGGCCCGTCACGAGCTGAAGGAGCTTCCGCTTCGAGAGGAGCGTGTAGGTGAGGTTCAGGCGGGCGAACTCGATCTGGCGCGGGCGGTCCGGAAGGTCGAGCGCTTCGAGACACCAGTCGTAGAGCGGCCGGTGGTCCTCGAACTCCAGCGTGCAGAGCGAGTGCGTGATGCCTTCGATCCAGTCGGACAGCGCGTGCGCGTAGTCGTACATCGGATAGATGCACCACGTGTCGCCGGTGCGGTGATGAGTCGCCTTGCGAATGCGGAAGAGCGCCGGATCGCGCAAATTGATGTTGGGCGAGGCCATGTCGATCTTCGCCCGCAGCGTGCGGGAGCCGTCCGGAAACTCGCCGGCGCGCATCCGCCGGAAGAGATCCAGGTTCTCTTCGACTCCCCGGTCGCGCCACGGGCTGTTGCGGCCCGGCTCGGTGAGCGTCCCGCGATACGCGCGGACCTCGTCGGCCGAGAGGTCGCACACGTAGGCCTTGCCGGAGCGGATCAGCATCTCGCCGAATTCGTAGAGCTTTCCGAAATAGTCCGACGCGTAGAAGAGCCGGTCCTGCCAGTCGAACCCGAGCCAGTGGACGTCCTCCTGGATGGAGTCGACGTATTCGGTCTCTTCCTTAAGCGGGTTCGTGTCGTCGAAGCGGAGGTTGCACTTTCCGCCGTATTCGCCGGCGACGCCGAAGTTCAGGCAGATCGACTTGGCATGCCCGATGTGGAGGTAGCCGTTCGGCTCGGGGGGAAAGCGCGTCGCCACGCGGCCTCCGTGCTTTCCCGTGCGCCTGTCCTCGTCGAGGATCTCGCGGATGAAGTCCTTTCCGGGAATCGGGGGCGCGGCCTTGGGTGCGTCGTCCATGGTCTCCTCAGTGTGCGGCAGGCTGTCTCGCGAGGAGGTCCGCGAACGCCAGGAGGCGCCGCCGGGTCGTCTCCACACCCAGCACCTCGATCAGCTCGAAGAGGGGGGGAGACGCGAGAACGCCGGTGAGGGCGAGCCGGGCAGGCTGCGCCAGGTCTCCCAGCTTGAGACCCTTCTCGGCTGCGAGCGTGCGGCCGGCCTCCTCGAGCGCGGCGTGTGTGAACGGCTGGGCGGCCGACAGGCGCTCGGCGAGCTCGCGCACGAGGGGCGCTGCGTCCGGCTTGCCGAACTTCCTCATTCCGGCCGCGTCGAATCGCGTCGGGTCGTCCCCGTAGATCGAGAGGGCGTGCCCGAGCTCGGCGAGCGTGCGCGCGCGCGAGCGATGCAGCTCGATCGCCCGTGCGAGAAGGTCCGGATCCAGGTCCGGAACGTGGAAGGACTTCAGCATCTCGGCGAGCTGCGCCGTCGGAACCTCCTGGAGGTACTGCCCGTTCAGCCACGCGAGCTTCTCGTGGTCGAAGCGCGAGGGAGACGGCCCGATGCGCTCGAGCGAAAAGAGCGAGACCATTTCGGAAAGGGTCATCCGCTCCCTGTCCTCGCCGGGCGACCAGCCCAGGAGCGCGAGGAAGTTGTCGAGCGCCGCCGGCAGGTAACCCTGCGCCTCGAATTCCTCCACGCCCGCGGCGCCATGACGCTTGCTCAGCTTCTTGCCGTCGGTGCCGAGGATCATCCCGAGATGCGCGAAGACGGGCAGGGGGGCGCCGAGGGCCCGGAACAGCGCGACGTGCTTCGGCGCGTTCGGGAGATGGTCGACGCCGCGGATGACGTGCGTGATCCCCATCGCGACGTCGTCGACGCAGACCGTGAAGTGGTAGAGCGGGTGGCCGTCCGAGCGTACGAGGACGAAGTCGTCGAGCGCGCCCGGCGGGAACTCCGTCCGCCCCTGCACGGCGTCGTCCACGACGAGCGGCGCATCCGGCACGCGGAGGCGAACGACGAATTTCTCGCCCGCCGCGGCGCGGCGGTCGGACTCTTCCCTCGGGATCGCGCGGGCTCTCCCGTCGTACCGGAAGGCCGAGCCCGAGGCCTCCGCGGCCTTCTTCATCGCCTCGAGCTCGTCGGGCCTCTCGAACGCGCGATATGCCTTGCCCTCCGCGAGGAGGCGATCCGCGGCTTCCCGGTAGAGCGCGAGTCGCTCGCTCTGGAAGTACGGGCCCTCGTCCCAGTCGAGGCCGAGCCAGCGCATCGCGTGGAGGATCTGGTCCGTCAGCTCGCGACGGTTTCTCTCGACGTCGGTGTCCTCGATGCGAAGGATGAACGTTCCCCCGTGGCGGCGCGCGAAGAGCCAGTTGTAGAGAGCCGTGCGCGCCCCTCCGACGTGCAGAGAGCCCGTCGGGGAAGGCGCGAAGCGCACGCGGGGAGCCGTCATCGGGCGGCGAGGATAACAGCCGCGCTCTGAGGCATGATGCGCGGCTCATGACCGCGCCGGCCGGCGTTTCCGTGCCCCGCCCGGAGGCTCTGAGGGCCGACCTCGTCCTCGTCCTCGTGACGGCGATCTGGGGATCCACGTTCATCGTGAACCGGCTCGCCCTCGAGACGGCGCCGCCTCTCGTCTTCATCCTCGTGAGGTTCTCGCTCGCGGGCGTCGTCCTGCTCGGTTTCACGCGCGGCCGCGCTCGGACGGCGAATCTCGCGCGGGACAGCGCAGTCATTGGCGTCCTCCTCGCGATCGGCATCGGAAGCCAGATCACGGGCCAGCTCTTCACGACCGCGAGCAAGGCCGCGTTCGTGACGGGCCTCTCGGTACCCCTGACTCCCGTCGCGGGCTACCTCATGACGAGAAAGAAGCCCTCGCGCGAGAACCTGGCCGGGCTCGTGCTGGCGGCAGCCGGGTTCGCCGTGCTGACCTGGCCGCGCGGCGCGGCCGGGTGGAATCGTGGAGACCTCCTGATCGTCGGGACGGCCGTGTCTTACGCCATTCTCATCGTGGTGATGGCGGAGACGGCGCCGATGCACGACGTGCGCTGGTACTCGTTCGGTCAGATCGCAGCGGCGGCAGTCGCCGTGGGCGTGGCGCGACTCGCGCTCGTGCCGTTTCTCCCGGGGACGGGCGTGTTCGCCGCGGCGGAAAGCCGCCCCCTCGCCTTGACGCCGCAGATCGTGGCCGCGATCCTCTGGATGGCGCTCGTGGCGACGGTCGTCACGTTTCTCGCGCAGACGTGGGCGCAGCAGCGCATGCCCGCCACGCACGCGGCGATCCTCTTCGCACTCGAGCCCGTCTTCACCGCTCTTTTCGCGGCGATCGTCCTCGGCGAGCGGATGACGGGCCGCGACTGGTCCGGCGCCGCCCTCGTCCTTCTCGGCATCGTCGTGTCGGAGCTGAGGTTCCCTATTCCAGCCCGAACGTGACGTTGTAGAGATACGGCTCGCGCCAGACGGAGAGGACGAGGCTCGAGCGCGAGAAGCCGCCTTCGACCGACTTCGCGAGCTCCTCGACGGTCTTCACCTTGCGGTTGTTCACGGCGAGCAGCAGGTCGCCGCGGTCGAGGCCCTTGCCGTCGGCGGGGGAGTTGCGTGTCACGGAGACGACCATGGGCCCGTTGCGCGTGTCGCGCACGCCGACCCCGAGCTCGCGCCGCAGGATCTCGAGGCCGAGGTCGTCGGGCGTGCGCTCGGTCGTGAGTCGAACCGTCCGGTCCCGGCCGTCGCGCCGGAAGGCGAGGGTGAGCGTGCGGCCTGTGCCGGCGGAGGCGAGAACCGTGTCGAAGTCCTCGCGTCCCTCGATGGAACGGCCGTCGATCGAGACGACGACGTCGCCGGGCTCGAGGCCCGCGCGCGCCGCCGGCGAGTTCGGGTAGACCGAGCGCACGCGGAGCCCCTGCCCGCGCGATTGAGAGCGCGGGTTTCCGAGTCCCACGGTCGTTCCTCTGAGGCCCAGCCAGACGGACTTGACCTCGCCGTAATGGAGCAGCTCGTCGACCACGCGGCGCGCTCGATCGATCGGGATCGCGAAGCCGATCGTGTTTGCGCCGCCCACGATGGCGGTGTTGATGCCGATCAGCTCGCCGAGAATGTTCACGAGCGCCCCCCCGGAGTTGCCGGGGTTGATCGCGGCATCGGTCTGCAGGAAGTCCGAGTAGTTGCGCCCGGACTCGCCCTTGACGGTGCGGTGGACCGCCGACACGATTCCCGTCGTGACCGAGTTCGACAGGCCGAAGGGATTCCCGATCGCGATCACGGTCTCCCCGATCATCAGGTCCGATGTCGTCCCGATCCTCGCGGACCTGAGGTTCTTCGGATCGACCGTCAGCACGGCGAGGTCATTGTCCGCGTCCGCGCCCTCCAGCTTCGCTTCCAGCTCGCGCCCGTCGGCGGTGGTGACCCAGATGCTCGAGGCGCCCGAGATCACGTGATCGTTCGTCACGACCACTCCGGACGAGTCGAGGATCACGCCGGAGCCGAGGGACTCGGTCCTGTAGCCGCGCGGGCGCGCGTCGAAACCGAGGAAAGCGTCGAGCGAGCTCCGGCGCTGCTGGACGAGCCGCTCCGCGGAGATGTTGACGACTGCCGGCCCGATCTTCTCGACCGCTTCGACGATCGGCGTGCGCCGCTCGGCACGTGCGCCCGGCGCCGCGGATACCGGAGGCGGAACGGAGTGCTGGGCGAGAGCTGCGGGCGAGACGAGAGCGGCGGTGAGGAGGAGGGCGAGGCTTGACATTTCTTTTCGGGCTCGCATGATTGTTACTCGATAAAGTCGAAGGGGTTTTTAGTCATTCTAAACACGCGGCAGAAGAAAGCAGTCCAGGCGCTCGTCGAGCTCGTTTACCGCGCGGGCCCGGACGTCACGTCTGCTCAGCTCGCGGTCTGGCTTGAGCTGTCGCGGGATTCCGTGCATCAGCTCCTTCTGCCGCTCGTGAGGAGCGGCTGGGTCGCGGCCGGTCGCGGCCGCAACGGCGGTTATCGGCCGACGCCGCTCGCGCCCACCGCCACCGCACTTTCGGTCGTTTCGCTTTACTCGCGCGAGGGGCGCGAGCCGGGCCCCGAGCAGCCCACGATGCCGGGCGCCATCCAGAGGCTGGACCGGGAGCTGTCGGAGACACACCGGCGGTATCTCTCGGGGATCACGATCGCGCATCTCGTCGCCGAGGTGAAGGCGGAGCGCGAGGAGCTGACGTACTCGATCTGAAAAGGGAAGCACGATTACCTTCTCCGCATGACTTCTAGCAAGCCGCGCGCCCGCCAAAGCGGCGCGATACGAGGGGAAACCATGAGAATCGCCGCCGACATCACGAAGCTGATCGGGAACACGCCGCTCGTGAGACTCAACCGGTTGACGGCAGGGATCGCCGAGGGCGCGACCGTAGCGGCGAAGCTCGAGTTCTTCAATCCCGCGCATTCCGTCAAGGACCGCATCGGCGTCTCGATGATCGACGCGCTCGAAAAGGCGGGAAAGATCGCTCCCGGCAGGACCGTCCTCGTCGAGCCGACGTCGGGAAACACCGGGATCGGCCTCGCGTTCGTCGCGGCCGCCCGCGGCTACCGCCTGATCCTCACGATGCCCGAGACGATGTCCGTCGAGCGCCGCAAGGTCCTCAAGCTCCTGGGCGCCGAAGTCGTGCTGACGCCGGGGCCCATGGGAATGAAGGGCGCGATCGCGAAAGCGCAGGAGCTTCTCGCCGAGTACGGGCCGAACGGCGTCCAGCCGCAGCAGTTCGAGAATCCGGCGAACCCGGCGATTCACGAAGCCACGACGGGTCCCGAGCTTTGGAACGACACGGACGGCAAGATGGACATCTTCGTGGCCGGCGTGGGCACGGGCGGCACGATCACCGGCGTGGGGCGATTCTGGAGGCCGAAGAAGCCCTCGCTGAAGATCGTCGCCGTCGAGCCGGCGAACTCGGCCGTGGTCTCCGGCGGCACGCCGGGCCCCCACAAGATCCAGGGTCTCGGGGCCGGGTTCATCCCGAAGAACCTCGACATGGCGTTCGTCGACGACACGTTTCAGGTCTCGAACGAGGAGTCGTTCGCGATGGCCCGGCGCCTCGCGAAGGAAGAGGGCATTCTCGGCGGCATCTCCTCCGGCGCGGCGGCGCACGCGGCGGTCGAGATCGCGAAGCGCTCCGAGAGCGCCGGGAAGCTCATCGTCTGCGTGATTCCGGACACCTCGGAGCGCTACATCTCGACGGACCTCTTCCGGGAGGAAGAAGTGCCGGCAGGGGCGATGGCGATCTGAGCCGTCGCCCCCGGCCGCTTACTTCTTCTGAGCCTCGAGAGCCGGCTTCACCGGCGTGATCTTGATCTGCTTCGGCTTCGTCTCCTCGCGCTTCGGCAGCTCGACGGTGAGAATGCCGTTGTCGAACGCGGCCGAGATGTGCTCGTTGTCGACGTTCGACGGGATCGTGAAGGAGCGGACGAACTTCCCGTAGCTCCGCTCGACGCGGTGGTAGTTCTCGTCGCCGTTCTCCTTCTCGAACTTGCGCTCTCCCTCGAGGGAGAGGACGCCGTCTTCGAAGCGGAGCTGGATCTGGTTCTCCTTGAAGCCGGGCAGCTCGGCCTTCAGGATCGTCTTTTCCTTCGTCTCCATGATGTCGACGGGCGGAGCCCACGTCCCCGTGAAGAGTTCCTCCTCGTTCCGGGCCGGGTGCGTGAGCGTCGAGTCGAAGGCCTGGTTCAGGCGATTCTGAAGAGCCGCGAGCTCGCGAAAGGGATCGTTCCAACGGATCAGGTTCATGGTTCTTTCCTCCTTGTTCATCGGGCCTTCGCGGCGGCCCGTTCGGCCGTGTCGGTCCGGAACTCGAGCGCCGAGCCCCCCGGAGCGAGCGCGAGGGTCACCGCGGAACCCTCGTGGATGTCGCCCGAGAGGAGCTTCAGCGCCAACGGGTCCTGGACGAGCTTCTGGATGTTTCGCTTGAGAGGGCGGGCGCCGTAGACGGGATCGAACGCCTCGCGCGCGAGCCAAGTCTTCACGGGATCCGTCCACGAGAGCTTCACGCCGCGCGCGGCGACGAGCTCGGCGACGCGGCGGAGCTGCAAGCCCACGATCTGCTCGATGTCGGGAAGCTCGAGCCGCCGGAAGACGACGATGTCGTCGATCCGGTTCAGGAACTCGGGCCGGAAGTGGTTGCGCAGTTCCGCTTCCACACGCGTCTTGAGCGCTTTCTCGTCGACGCCCTGCATCTCCTGGATGATCGGGCTCGCGACGTTCGACGTCATGATGACGACGACGTTCTTGAAGTCCACGGCGCGGCCCTTGCCGTCCGTGAGGCGGCCGTCGTCGAGCACCTGCAGAAGGACGGACCACACGTCGGGATGGGCTTTCTCGATCTCGTCGAAGAGGACGACGGAATAGGGCCGGCGGCGCACCGCTTCCGTGAGCTGGCCGCCCTCGTCGTGGCCGATGTAGCCTGGAGGCGCCCCGATCATGCGGGAGACCGTGTGCTTCTCCTGGTACTCGGACATGTCGAGGCGGACCATCGCGTGCTCGTCGTCGAAGAGGAACTCCGCGAGCGCGCGGGCGAGCTCGGTCTTGCCGACGCCCGTGGGGCCGAGGAAGAGGAACGAGCCGATGGGCCGCTTCGGATCCTTCATGCCGGCGCGGGCCCGGCGGACGGCCGCGGACACGGCCTGCACGGCCTCGTCCTGACCGATCACGCGGAGCTTCAGCCGCTCGTCCATCTTCAGGAGCTTCTGCGTCTCGCCCTCGACCATCTTCGAGACCGGCACGCCGGTCCATTTCGAGACGATCGCGGCGATGTCCTCCTCTTCCACCTGCTCGCGCAGGATGGCGCCGTTCTTCTGGAGGTCCGCGAGGCGGGCGGAGGCCGTCTCGAGATCCTTCTGGAGCTTCGTGAGCGTGCCGTACCGCAGCTCGGCGGCCTTGTTCAGGTCGCCCTGGCGCTCGGCGGCCTCGGCCGCGACCTTCGTTTCGTCGACCTTCTTCTTGAGGTCCCGGATGACGGTGATGGCGTCCTTCTCGGCTTTCCAGCGCGCCTTCATTCCGGCCGACTTCTCCTTCAGCTCCGCGAGCGTGCGCTCGAGGCCCTTGAGCCGCTCCTTCGCGGGCTTCGCGTCGTCTTTCTGAAGGGCTTTCTTCTCGATCTCGCCCTGGAGGATGCGGCGCTCGACTTCGTCGATCTCCGTCGGCAGGGAGTCGATCTCCATCTTGAGCTTGCTGGCCGCCTCGTCGATCAGGTCGATGGCCTTGTCGGGGAGAAACCGGTCGGCGATGTAGCGGTCGGACAGCGTCGCCGCCGCGACGAGCGCCGCGTCGGTGATCTTCACGCCGTGGTGGACCTCGTAGCGCTCCGCGAGCCCGCGGAGAATCGCGATCGTGTCCTCGACGGACGGCTCTCCGACCAGCACGGGCTGGAAGCGCCGCTCGAGCGCGGGGTCCTTCTCGATGTGCTTCCGGTACTCGCCGATCGTGGTCGCGCCGATCGCGCGCAGGTCGCCGCGCGCGAGCGCGGGCTTCAGCATGTTTCCGGCGTCCATCGCGCCCTCGGCGGCGCCCGCGCCGACGAGCGTGTGCAGTTCGTCGATGAAGAGGATGACCTTCCCGTCCGATTCCTCGACTTCCTTGAGGACCGCCTTGAGGCGCTCCTCGAACTCGCCGCGGAACTTCGCTCCGGCGATCATCGCGCCGAGGTCGAGGGAAACGACGCGCTTGTTCTTCAGCGTCTCGGGAACGTCGCCCGAGGCGATGCGGCGCGCGAGGCCCTCGACGATCGCGGTCTTGCCCACGCCGGGGTCGCCGATGAGAACGGGGTTGTTCTTCGTGCGGCGCGTCAGGACCTGCATCACGCGGCGGATCTCCTCGTCGCGGCCGATGACCGGGTCGAGCTTCCCCTTCCGGGCGAGCTCGGTGAGGTCCTTCGCGTAGCGCTTGAGCGCCTGGTACTTCCCCTCGGCGTCTGGGTCGGCCACGCGGCTTCCGCCGCGCACTTCCTTGAGGGCGGCGAGAAGCGACGCCTCCGAAAGGCCCCGCGAGAGGAGAGCCTTCGCGGCCTGTGACTTTCCGTCGCGCAGGAGAGCGAGAAACAGGTGCTCGCTCGCGATGTAGTCGTCCTTGAACTCTCCCGCGATCTTCTCCGCGAGGTCGGTCAGCTTCACGAGGGCGGGGGAGAAGCGCGGCTCCACCCCTTCGCCCTGCACCTTCGGCAGCTTCGCGAGCTCTTTTTCGACGTCCTGGAGAGCAAGCCCGGGAGCTACGCCGACCCGCTCGAGGAGCGCCGGCACGACGCCTTCGTCCTGGAGCAACAGAGCCTGCGTGAGGTGCTCGGGCGTGGCTTCGGGATGCCCCTCGGTGCGGGCGGCCTGAGCCGTCTTCTGGAGGGCTTCCTGGGCCTTATGGGTAAAGCGCTCGATATTCATCGAGTCAAATATAGGATCTGCCTAAGTTATTGTCAAGTAATAGTTGACAATATCATATATAGATTCTAATGGTTTTATAATTTATTACATGACAAAGGTTTATGATGGTTGGAGCGGGCCGTCTTTCTCGAATGACCGATGTCAAGGGTCCTCGACCGCTGCACGGCGCGCGAAGCGCGCCCTTGACATCGGCCATTCGGGAAGGAGATTCCCTCTATCGGCGGCTTCACCAGCAGCCGCCGCATATAAGAGAAAACCCCGTCGCCGTCAGCTCTTGGAGGTGTCTTCTTCCTCCGCCTCCCTGAATCCCTTCGCCCGGAGCAAGCAGGAGTCGCAGCTCCCGCACGGCCGGCCACCCGGTCCGGGGGCGTAGCAGGACCTCGTGAGACTCGTATCGAGACCGAGGGTGCGCGCGAGACGGACGATGCCCCCCTTCGACATGTGCAGAAGCGGCGCCCGGACTGCAAGGCTCCGGCCCTCGACACCGGCCTTCGTCCCGAGCTTCGCGACGCGCTCGAACGCCTCGAGGAATGCGGGCCGGCAGTCGGGATAGCCGGAGTAGTCGAGGGCGTTCGCGCCGATGACGATCTCCGTCGCGCCGTTGGACTCGGCGACGCCGAGTGCGAACGCAAGAAAGAGAGTGTTGCGGGCAGGGACATAGGTGATCGGGATAGGTGCCTTTCCGAGGGCCTTCTTCGGGACGCGAATCGAGCGGTCCGTCAGGGCGGATCCGCCGAGCGCGCCGAGGGACGGAATCGCAATCACACGATGTGAGACGGCGTGGTACTTCCGTGCGAGCGTGCGTGCCGCACGCAGCTCGATGCGATGGCGCTGGCCGTAATCGAAAGAAAGTGCGTGCACCTTCCAGCCCCAATGCGAGACAAGCGCAAGACAGGTCGCGGAATCGAGGCCGCCGGAGAGGAGGAGGACGCACGAGCGCTTTCCTTTCACGGGCGCGACGGGAATCGGTGGGGAAGAGAGAGAAGAATTCATTTCTGCTATCGGCGGCGGCATTTCGCCGCCGCCGGGTCGTGAATCTGGGCCGGGCGCAGGCTGTCAAGGATCTTCGACCGCTGCGCGGCGCGCGGAGCGCGTCCTTGACAGCCGCCGCCCGGCAATACGTTCTTCCTTCCGGTGGCCGCGAAGGCGGCCACCGATAGCAGAAGAAATCCTTTCCTGCGGGGAATACCCATCTCGATCCTTTTCTTCATCTGCCGGGAACATCCCCCCAGAGCAGCTTGTGAACCTGGAGATTGAGCCGCAGCTTTCTTTTCGAATCCCGCACCCACTCGGCAACCTGGGGCGCGATCGCGCTCGTCGCCCCCTCGAAGACCGGCGAGATGAGGACCGAGTGCTTCTCGTCGAGGCCGTGCGCCTCGACGAAGGCGACCGCCCAGTCGAAGTCTTCGCGATCCTTGACGACGAACTTGATCTCGTCCCTCGGGCCGAGGAGCCCCAGGTTCCCGAGGTCGTTGTGCGACTCCATGCCCGAGCCGGGACACTTCACGTCGACGATCTTGAGGACGCGCGGGTCGACGCGGCCGAGCGGGATGTGTCCCCCCGTTTCGACGAGCACGGTGTATCCGAGGTCGCAGAGCGCCGTGGCGAGCGGGTAGAACCCTTCCTGCTCGAGCGGCTCTCCTCCCGTGAGCTCGACGAGAGGCGCGCCGAGGCGTCCGACTTCCGCGAGGACCTCTCCCAGCGGCATGGCTTTCCCGCCGCGGAACGCGTACGCGCTGTCGCACCAGACGCAGCGCAGGCCGCAGCCCGTCAGGCGCACGAACGAGCAGGGGAGACCCGCGAACGTGGATTCCCCCTGGAGGCTGCGGAAGATCTCGGTGACGACGAGCGGCGGGGCCTCGGGGCCAACAGACATCGCGCCGACGATAGTCCCGCTCAGGGCAACGGGAAAGGCGCCGCATCGCCAGATCGTGATATCTCCTCGTCGTGAGGCTCAGGCTCGAGCTGGCGTATCTGGGGACGTTCTTCGAAGGGTGGCAGGTGCAGGCGCCCCGCGAAGGCGGCGCCCGGCCGCGCACGGTCCAGGGCGTTCTGGAAGATTCTTTGAATGAGATTCTGAAGGCTCAGGTGCGCGTCCACGGCGCCGGCCGTACCGACTCCGGCGTTCACGCCGATGCGCAAGTCGCGCACGCGGACCTTCCCCCCGCCTCGCCCTCAATACCATTCGAAGGAATGCGGCGTGGCCTGAACTCGAAGCTTGCCGAAGACGTGCGGGTCCTGAGGGTCTCTGAAGCAGCCCCCGACTTCCACGCGCGCCGATCCGCGATCGGCAAGATCTACGTCTACCGCCTGCGGCGAGGCGAATTTCTCCATCCCCATCGGGGCCTGATCGAGGCCCTCGCCTCCGAGCCGCTCGACGTCGAGGCGATGCGCGCTGCCGCGAGGACGCTCGTGGGGCGGCGCGACTTCGCTCCGTTCTCTCTCACCGGCTCCGACCCAGGCACGACCGTGCGCACGCTCGCGCGGCTGGACGTGCAAGAGGAGGGTTCTCTCCTCCTCATCACGGCTGCCGGGGACGGCTTCCTCCGCGGCATGGTGCGCCGGCTGGTGGGGACCCTCCACGACGCCGGCCGGGGACGCATCCGCCCGGAGGACGCGCTGGCGAAGCCGGGCCCGACGGCGGAAGCGCGCGGCCTCACTCTCGCGAGGATTCTGTACCCCCCGGAGACTCTTCCCGAGACCCTCCCGGCCGGCGCGGGCGCGCCCGTTTCATCGGGATAGAATGCACGCTCGGGGGCGTGTTTCGCCCCCGACGCCAATGATCGACAAAGACTCCATTGCCGCGCCGGGCACGCCCGACCGGACGCTTCTCGATGCTCTCGATCTCGGTCGCCTGCCGCGGCACGTGGCCGTGATCATGGACGGCAACGGGCGTTGGGCGCGGCAGCGCCGCCTCCCGCGCGTCGAAGGCCATCGCGCCGGGATCGATTCCGTGCGCGCGACGGTCGAGACGGCCGCGCGCCTGGAGCTGACGGCGCTGACGCTGTACGCGTTCTCGGTGGAGAACTGGAAGCGCCCCCACCTCGAAGTCGCCACGCTCATGGCGCTCCTGAAGGAGTACGTGAGGCGAGAACTGAAGACGCTCCTCGACAACGACATCGTCTTCCGCGTCGTGGGACGCATGGACGGCCTCGATTCCTCCGTCCAGCGTGAGCTCGAGCACGCGCTCACCGCGACCGCGCACGGAAAGGGCATGATCTTCAACATCGCCCTCAACTACTCGGGCCGTGCCGAGCTCGCAGACGCGATGCGGGCCCTCGCAAAGAAAGTAAAAGCCGGGGTGCTGCGCCCGGAGGAGATCGACGAGGCCACGATCGAAGGGGAGCTCTACACGGCCGGGCTGCCCGACCCGGACCTCCTCATCCGCACGAGCGGCGAGATGCGCATCTCGAACTACCTGCTCTGGCAGATCGCGTACGCCGAGATCTATGTGACGCCCGTGCTCTGGCCCGACTTCCGGGCCGGACACTTTCTCGAAGCGCTCGTCGAGTTCCAGAAGCGTGAGCGTCGCTATGGCGGCGTCTCCGAGACGGAGGAAAGGCGGGATGAGGTCGGGGCGCCGGCGGCGCATCCGGCGGCCGCGTCGCGATGAGATTCCAGAGGGAGATCACGGCCGCGGTGCTCATCCCCGCGGTCCTCGCGGTGCTCGTGGCGGCTCCGGCCTGGGCCTGGGCGCTGCTCGTCGCCGCGGCGGCGACGCTGGCGCTCCTCGAGTTCTACCGGCTCATCGAGGCCGCGGGATGGATCGTGCCGAAGTCCGTAGGCGTCGGTCTCTTTCTCGCGCTCGTCACGGCGGCCTATGTGGCTTCTCTGCTCATGCTCGTCGTCCTCGCGGGCGTCGCGCTGTTCGCTCTCCCGACGCTCGTCATGTTCGCGTCACCGCGTGAGACCGTGCTCCTGGCGTCTTCCGCGTCGTCCGTCTTCGCGACGCTCTACGTCGCGCTCGGCGCAGGGGCGATGGTGGGACTCAGAGCCCAGGGCTGGAAACCGGTTCTCTTCGTTCTCGCGACGGTCTGGGCGAGCGACTCGGCGGCGTATTACGTGGGCCGGAAGTGGGGCCGAAGGAAGCTCGCGCCGGTCGTCAGCCCCAAGAAGACCGTCGAGGGGCTCTTCGGGCAGCTCGCGGGGGGAGCTGTCTTCGGCCTCGCCGCCGCGCTCGTCCTCGGGAACGGCCGCTTCGCGATTTTCGGCGCGGCAGCCGGAATTCTCATCGCGGGCCTCGCCGTCGTCGGGGACCTCCTCGAATCCACGTTCAAGCGAAGCTGTGCCGTGAAGGACTCGGGCGGGATCCTGCCCGGCCACGGAGGACTCCTCGACCGGCTGGATTCGCTGCTCTACGTCTCGCCCGCCGTGCTCCTTCTTGTGACGGTTCTGCCGGAGTCCCTGCCGCGATGAAAAAGCGCATCGCCCTCCTCGGCGCGACAGGCTCCATCGGGGACTCGGCCCTGTCGGTCGTTTCCTGTTTCCCCGAACGCTTCGAGATCGTCTCGATGTCCGCGGGCTCGAACCTGGACAAGCTCCTGCCGGCGATCGCGGCCCACCATCCGAAAGTCGTTTCGGTGACGACCCGTGAGGACGCCGCGCGCCTGAGACAGGAGTTCCCCGGCATTTCCGTGGGCTTCGGGCCCCAGGGGCTCGTGGACGTGGCGACGATTCCGGAGGCGGACGTCGTTCTCGGAGGCATCGTGGGATCCGTCGGCCTGGCGCCCGCATACGAGGCGGCGAAGCTCGGCAAGACCCTCGCGCTCGCGAACAAGGAGACCCTCGTCGTGGCTGGAGAGCCGCTCATGGCGGCGGCACGCGCCTCGGGCGCCATGGTCCTCCCCGTGGACTCCGAGCACTGCGCGCTCCATCAGGCGCTCCGAGCGGGAGCTCCGGGAGAAGTGAAGCGGCTCGTCCTGACGGCGTCGGGCGGGCCGTTCCGCTCGCGCGACTTCGCCACGTTCGGCTCGATCACCGTGGACGATGCTCTCCAGCACCCGACCTGGAAGATGGGGCCGAAGATCACGATCGACTCCGCCACGATGATGAACAAGGGACTCGAGGTCATCGAGGCCCGCTGGCTCTTCGGGGTGCCGGGCAAGAAGATCGACGTCGTCATCCACCCGCAGTCCATCGTGCACTCGATGGTCGAGTACGTGGACGGCTCCGTTCTCGCGCAGATGTCGCCGAACGACATGCGCTTCCCGATCCTCTATGCGCTCACGTATCCCGATCGCGTCCCAACGCCGCTCAAGGGACTTGACCTCCTCGCGCTCGGCAAGCTCGAGTTCTTCCCGCTCGATCCGACGCGCTACCCGGCGGTGGGACTCGCCACGGCCGCGCTCGAGACCGGCGGCTCGGCCCCGGCGGTGCTGAACGCCGCGAACGAGGTCGCCGTGCAGGCGTTCCTCGAACGGCGCATTCCCTATCCGGC
>DATIFW010000117.1:0-2049 GCA_035455045.1 Thermoanaerobaculia bacterium
GGAGATCACGGCGAGGCGGAGCCCCGTTTCCCTGCGAACGCGCCTGACGAACTCGACCCCGTTCGCGGCCTCACGGACCGCGCACGTCGCGACCGCCGTGATGGCGCCGGCTCCCGCGGCGTGCGCGAGCGCGGCGTAGCGCCCGAGGCAGTCGACCCCGTCGGCCATCGCCTCTTCCGAGAGCGATCCGGACACCAGCGTCTCCTGTCCGAGCCTCACCATTTCCTTTTCGCGCAGGACCTCGGACCAGGCGCCGCCGTCCGAAGGATCGTGTCGCGCGACGAGGAGCTTGATCGAGTTCGAACCCACGTCGATCGCCGCGATGTTCTTCGCCGCCATTCCCGATCGTCTCGACCGTATCGTAGCCCGTGTTCCGCGTCAGCCCTTGACGCAGACGACCTGCCGGAGCGTCTCGACGGGCTCGGCGAGGTCGCGCTGCGCGGCCATCACGGCGTCGATGGACTTGTACGCGGCGGGCGTCTCGTCGAGGACTCCGGAATCCTTGCGGCACTCCACGCCCCGTGTGGCCTCCTCGTGGTCGGCCACCGTGAAGCGCCGCCTGGCCTCCCCGCGGGACATCCGCCGGCCGGCGCCGTGGGAACAGCTCTCGAAGCTCTCTGGGTTCCCGAGGCCGCGCACGATGTAGGAGCGGGCTCCCATGCTGCCGGGGACGATGCCGAGTTCGCCCTTTCCCGCGCGCACGGCGCCCTTCCGCGTCACGAAGACCTCGCGCCCGAAGTGACGCTCCTTCGCGACGTAGTTGTGGTGGCAGTTCACGACGGTCCCGCCGGCCGTGAAGGGCGGCACGTCCCCCGAAGCGGCGACGGCCTCGACGATGCGCTCCATCATGAGCACGCGATTCGTGGCGGCGTAGGACTGCGCCCAGCCGACTCCCTCCACGTAGTCGCGAAACTGGGACGTGCCTTCCTCCAGATAAGCGAGGTCGCGGTCCGGCAGGTCCACGCCGGCCTGCCTCATGTCCTTCTTGGCGATCTCGATGAACTGCGTCCCGATGCGGTTGCCCACGCCGCGCGAGCCGCTGTGGAGGAGGAACCACACGCGCTCCTTCTCGTCCAGGCAGACCTCGATGAAGTGATTTCCGGTGCCGAGCGTGCCGAGCTGCTGCACGGGCGGCGCGCCGCGGTCGAGCGAAGGATGGCGGTCGAGGATACGGCGGTAGGCCGGTTCGAGGCGTGACCAGGCTGCGGCCACGCGATCCGGCGCGTCTCCCCAGGCCCCGCGGTCGCCGCGTCCGCCGCTGTTCGTCCGCCCGTGCGGCACCGCGCGTTCGATCGCGCTCCGGATTCCCTTGAGATCGTCGGGAAGCTCGCTCGCGACGAGCGTCGTGAGCGTCGCCATCATTCCGCAGCCGATGTCCACGCCGACTGCGGCGGGGATGATCGCGCCCACGGTCGGGATCACGCTTCCCACCGTCGCGCCGATCCCGAGGTGCACGTCCGGCATCGCCGCGACCCAGCGGTACACGAACGGCAGCCGCGCCACGTTCAAGAGCTGCTTCTTCGCTTCCTCCTCGAACGGCACGCCCTTCACCCACGCCTTCACCGGAACGCCCTCGCGGCCTTCCAGGAGCTCGTAGTTCTTTCCGGCGTCGCTCACGCCTCGATCATGCGCCCGTCCCCGGAAGGCATGTCCACGCCTCCCGGCCCGCGCGCCGGACGAAGGCGTGCGGCGAGACCTTCATCGAATCTTCACCGAGTCCTCCTCGCGCTTTCATCGCGGGCCGCGAGACTCCGCCGTGAAAAAGGAGGAGCCCATGCAGAAGCAGAAGAGTCTCGCCCGTCGCGCCATCCTCGCGGTCGCGGTCGGGGCGGTCCTCACCGCGCTTTCGCCTGCCAGTCTCGCCCAGGTCACTCCCGCTGCCGGTTACGTCCCTCCGGACGACAAGCCCGCGCTCAAGGTCGGATTCACGCTCTTCGCGGACTACACGTACACGGACTCGCCCACGGCCAGGAACGCCGACGGGAGCGACTACAACCCGAACGCCTTCAACGTCTCGCGCGCGTACCTCAACGTCACGGGCCAGCTCCA
>DATIFW010000118.1:0-4256 GCA_035455045.1 Thermoanaerobaculia bacterium
AGAGATCACCGCGATCGTGGCGAGCGCCCTGCGATCGGGTGGAATCCAGGCCGTCGTCAGCGGTGGCGCGTGCGCGAGCTTCCACAGCGGCGGCGTTTTTCAGTCGGAGGACATCGACCTCGTCCTCACGAGCGGGGTCTCGCAGGCGCGCTTGGACGAAGTACTCCGGTCGATCGGCTTTCGACGGAGCGGGGATCGATTCGTACATCCCGATACGCGGTTCTTCGTGGAGTTCCCCCGAGGACCTCTCGCCGTCGGTGGTGACGTCCGCATCACGCCCGCCGAGTGTCGTGTCGGGGCACATGTCTTCCTCGCGCTCTCGCCGACGGACTCGTGCCGCGACCGCCTCGCGGCGTTCTTTCATTGGGGGGATCGACAGAGCCTGCGCGCTGCGCTCGGGATCGCTCGGCGCAACGATGTCGACATGCGCGTCATCCGCCGTTGGAGTCGTGCCGAAGGATTCGCGGAGGCCTTCGACGAGTTCCTTGCCGCGGCTCAAGCGGATTCACCACGAGGACGGGGCCGAAAGTAAGGCGTACTGGCGTCAGCCGAGCTGCGCCTGAACCCGGTCGAGAATCCTCTCGGCGACCTCGGCCTTCGAGAGCAGCGGCAGCTCCTCGGTTCCGGCCGCGTCGATCAGCGTGACACGGTTCGACTCGGAGCCGAACCCCGAGTCCGTTCGCGTGACGTCGTTCGCGACGACGAGCGAGAGGTTCTTCTCGCTCAGCTTCTTTCGCGCGTTCGCCACGAGGTCGTCCGTCTCTGCCGCGAATCCCACGACGCACGCGGGGCGTCCCGTCTTCGCGCGCGCTTCGGCGACGGCCGAGAGGATGTCGGTCGTGCGCTCGAGCTCGAGAACCGGCGGGCCTGCGCCCTTCTTGAGCTTCTGGGCCGCGGGGCGCGCCGGGCGGAAGTCGGCGACCGCCGCGGCCATGAGGAGGACGTCTGCGGCGGCAGCAGCCTCGAGGACCGCGCGCGCCATCTCGTCCGCGGTTCCCACGTCGATCCGCACGGCCCCAACGGGCGTCGGCAGAGGGCACGGCGCCGCCACGAGCGTCACCCCCGCGCCCCGATCGAGAGCGGCCTGAGCCAGCGCGAAGCCCTGCTTCCCGGACGAGCGGTTCGCGAGGACGCGCACCGGATCGACCGGTTCTTCCGTGCCTCCCGCCGTCACGACAATGCGCCGTCCGGTGAGAGGGCCGCTCCGGCCGGCCGCGCGCCGCACGTGGCCGAGGATCTCCTCCGGCTCGAGCATGCGGCCTCGCCCGGCGAGGCCCGAAGCCATCCGCCCCTCGGCGGGGCCGATCACGGTGGCGCCGCGCGCGCGCAGAGTGGCCAGATTCGCCTGAACCGCGGGATGCTCGAACATGCCGGCGTCCATCGCGGGAGCGACCAGAAGGGGGCACCGCGCCGCGAGGGCGGACACGGTGAGGAGGTCGTCTGCGAGTCCGTGCGCGAGCTTCGCGAGGAGGTCCGCCGTCGCGGGCGCCACGAGGAGGAGATCCGCCCCCTCGGCGAGGCCGACGTGGAGGACGTGCGCGTCCGCGCTCCAGAGGTCCGCATGCGCGGGGCGGCCCGTGAGGGATTGAAACGTCAGGGGCGTGACGAATCGGGCCGCGGCCGACGTCAGGATCGCGTCCACGTGCGCGCCGGCCTGCGTGAGCTGGCTCGCGAGATCGGCCGCCTTGTACGCGGCGATGGAGCCGCTGACACCGAGGAGGATTCGCTTCCCGCGGAGGATCGCGATCGGGTCCATCAGTCGCCCGCGTTCATCTCGTGGACGAGGCGCAGGCCGTCCAGCGTCAGCCACGGCGCCACGACGTCGATGACCGTCGTCTCCTTCGCGACCGTCTCGGCGAGGCCGCCCGTGGCGACCACTTTCATCGCCGGTCCGAGCTCTTTTCGGAAGCGCGCCACCATTCCCTCCACGAGGCTCACGTATCCGAACAGCATTCCCGACTGGATGGAATGCACCGTGTTCTTCCCGATCGCGGATGGCGGGCGCACGAGGTCGACGCGCGGAAGCTTCGCCGCACGCTGGAAGAGGGCGTCCGCCGCGATGCCGATGCCGGGCGCGATGGCGCCTCCGAGGTAATCGCCTTCCGGGGAGATCGCGTCGAACGTCGTGGCGGTGCCGAAGTCGACGCAGCACGCGGGTCCGCCGTAGAGATGGTGAATCGCGGCGGCGTCCACGACGCGGTCCGCGCCGACCTGCTTCGGATCGTCGTACCGAATGCGCACTCCCGTCTTCACGCCGGCGTCCACGACGAGCGGCGTCCGGCCGAGATACCGCACCGAGGCTTCCTCGAGGACGCCCGTGAGCGGAGGGACGACCGACGCCATGACGACCGCGTCCACGGCCTCGACCTCGAAGCCCGCGTGCTCGAGCAGGTCGTCGAGGAGCATTCCGTACTCGTCCGCCGTGCGGTTGTGCACGGTCGCGAGGCGCCATCGCGGGCCCGGCGCGGAGCCGTCGTAGAGGCCGAGCGTGATGTTGCTGTTCCCGACGTCGATGGCGAGGAGCATCAGTTTCCTCCGAGGACGACGTTGTCGATGAGCCGGGTCTTTCCGATGCGTGCGGCGAGGGAGACGAGCGCGGTTCCCTCCACGCGATCGAGCTCGGCGAGCGTCGAGGCGTCCGCGACGGAAACGTACTCCGGGCGTACGAGGGGCTCTCCCGCGAGAGTCTTCGTCAGGATCCCGCGCAGGCGGCCGGCGTCGCGCTCGCCGCGGTCGAAGGCGGCGCGGGCTTCCTCGAGGGCGCGGTGGAGCACGGGGGCCGCGCGGCGCTCGTCGGGGCCGAGGTACGAGTTCCGGCTGCTCATGGCGAGCCCGTCCTTTTCGCGCACGATCGGACACACGACGATGTCGACGGGAAACGACAGGTCCTCGACCATCCGCTTGATCACGGCGACCTGCTGCGCGTCCTTCTGTCCGAAATAAGCCCTTTCCGGCTGGAAGACGTTGAGGAGCTTCGCCACCACGGTCGCGACGCCGCGGAAGTGGCCGGGGCGCCGCGCACCCTCGAGCGGCGCGGTCACGTCCTCAACGGTGATCCACGTCTGGAATCCCGACGGGTAGACCTCGCCTGCCGACGGAGTCCAGACGGCGTCCACGCCGAGCGAGGCGAGGAGCCCGAGATCGGCGTCGAGCGCCCTCGGATAGGCGGCGAAGTCCTCCGCGGGCCCGAACTGGGCCGGGTTGACGAAGATGCTCGCCGCGACGTGCTCGTTTTCCTTGCGCGCGCGCGCCACGAGCGAAAGATGTCCCGCGTGCAGGGCGCCCATCGTCGGCACGAGGCCGAGCCACCCTTTCCGGGAGGCCCGGAACGCGCGCACCTCGGAGACGGTCGCGAGGACCTTCATGCCGCGGCGCGAGCGGCGAGCATGCGCAGGAGCGTCTCGTTCGCCGGTGTGGGGACGCCGAGGCGCGCGCCCTCGCGGACGACGGCGCCGTTGATCGCGTCGATCTCCGTGGGCGCGCCCCTCAGGACGTCCTGCAGCATCGAGGAGAGATTCGACGCCGTTGCGCGGGCGACGCGCCGTGCCTCGGCGGCGGCGTCGGGGAAGGGGAGCGCGATTCCCTTCGCGCGCGCGACCTCGGCCACCTCGTTCGCCGCGCCCGCGAGGAGCGCGAGGGCTTCGGGGCGTTCGAGAAGCACCCCGTTCGGAACGCTCAGGATCGCGGTGAGGGCGTTGATCCCCGCGTTCACGGCGAGCTTTCCCCACGCGAGCGAGGCGCCGAGGGCGGGATCGACGGCGCGCGCGTCGAGACCCGCGGAGCGGAACACCGCGGCGAGGGACTCCGGACCGGCGATGTGCGTGGGGCCGTCGCCCGCCGGGCGCACGCGTCCGGGCGCGACGAGCGTCGCCCCCTGCTCCGTGACGCCGAGGAGAGCCCGCGGGCCGAGCTTCTCGAGATTCCCGAGGCCGTTTTGCAGGGTGAGGACGCGGCCGTCCCGGGCCGTCAGCGCGGGAACCTCGCGCGCGACGCGGTCGGTCTGCCAGGCCTTCACGAGAACGAGGACGAGATCGCCGGCGTCGAGCGGCGTCCCGAGACGCACGGCGCCGACCGGATGAGTCTCTTCCCCGCGAGACGTCTCGAGAACGACTCCGCTCCTCGCGATCGCGTCGATTCCTTCGGTCCACGTGCCGACGAGCGTGACTTTCGCGACGCGCGCGAGGCGTGCCCCGAAGAAGCAGGCGAGTGCTCCCGTTCCGAGAACGTGGATCCTCATCGGGTCAGTGCGCGGTCTC
>DATIFW010000119.1:0-23436 GCA_035455045.1 Thermoanaerobaculia bacterium
GAGACGGTGGCGTTCGGGCTGGGCAGGGGCGTCGCGAGCTGCGCGAGCGCAGGCGCGGCAGCGGCGGCGAGAAGTGCGAGAGCGGCGGGGCGGGGCATCGTCTTCATGTCTTCTCCTCCGAAGTCGAACGGATTCTACGCAGGGCGGATAAGATGCGCCCACCGCATTCGAAAGGAGGACTTTCATGAAATCCGGCCACCTGGTCACGTGTTCCCTCGCCGTCGCTCTCCTCGCCTCGCCGGCCGCGCGCGCGCAGGCGCCCGCCGCCGCCCCGGCGGCCCCAGCGTCCGGCTTCCGCGCCGAGTTCCTGGGCCAGCACGCTTACGGGGAAAAGCAGATCCTCGACCTGGCCGAGGCCACGCCCGCCGACAAGTACGGGTGGCGGCCCGCCCCGGGCGTGCGCTCGATCAGCGAGCTCTACATCCACATCGCGGGCGGGAACTACTTTCTCCTGGGCTTCGCGGGCGTCAAAGCTCCGGCCGGACTGGACAAGGACATGGAGAAGAACGTCACGGAGAAAGCGAAGGTGATCGAGGAACTGAAGAAATCCTTCGCCCACCTCCGCGCGGGGATCGCGGCGACGTCCGACGCTGACCTCGACAAGCCCGTGAAGATGTTTGGACGCGACACGACCGTGCGGGGCGTCATGCTGGCAGCCGTCAGCCACGAGTTCGAGCACCTCGGCCAGTCCATCGCCTACGCGCGCGTGAACGGCATCGTCCCGCCCTGGACCGCCGAGCAGCAGAAGCGGATGAAGGAGGCGTCGGAGAAGAAGCCGGCCGAGGCGCCCGCCAAGAAGTGACCCTGCTGGCCCTCGCGTCACCGGTGCCGGGGGCGATGGGGGCGTGGCTCGACGCGCGGCTCGCGTCGGGCCTCGTCCTCGCGCTCCCGCTCGGCCTGGGCGGCCTCGCCCTCCTCCGTTTCGGCCTGCTCGCCCGCCTCGGTAATTCCGTCCTCGAGCCGCGCGAGTCTTCCGCGCGTTCGGTGGCCACGGGATTCGCGGCCGCAGCGGTCCTGCTGGCGGCGGCCCTTCTGCTGCCCGCTCTGCTGGGGGCCTTCCAGCCCGGAGCCGCGGGCTACGCGCCGTTCTCTCCCACGCCCGACGCCGCCTCGCTCGCGTCGGCTCCGGCCTCGTTCGGCTTCTTCGCGCTGCAGAGCCTCGTCGAGGAGCTTCTGTTTCGCGCCTTCTTCCTCACGCTCCTCGCCGCCTCGTTCCTTTTTCTCGCGCGCCTCTTCTTCGGCAGACTTTCGGGGATGAGCGAACCGCTTCGGGGGCGCGCCGCGGCTCGGCGCTGGCTCGTCTCGGGCCTTCTCGCGAACGCGGGCCAGGCCCTCGCGTTCGCCTCGATGCACGCGGTCAACCCGAACGTGACGCCCCTCGCGCTCCTCAACATCGGCCTCGCGGGAGCGGTTCTGGGCTGGCTCTTCTGGAGCACGGGCGGACTCCTCGGCCCCTGGACGTTCCACGCGCTCTGGAATTTCACGCTCGCCGCCCTCGCGCTCCCCGTGAGCGGAATGACGATGGGGAGGCCGGTCCTCCCGACCGGAATCCGCGGCGCCGGCCTGGCGGCGCTGAGCGGAGGGGCCTTCGGCCCCGAAGGTTCGGTCCTTTCCACGGTTACGTTGGCCGCCCTCCTCGTGCTCCTGGTCCGCCGGAGCGCAGGAAAGCTGCCGGGCGGGTATCCTTCCTCACCATGAAGGGCGAACGGCGGCTGTTCACGTGTCCCGCATGCCGGAAGTGTTTCTTCTACTGGGTCCCCGAGGCCGTGACCCAGCCGAAGGTGAAATGCTATTTCTGCAGCGCGGAGACGTTCCCGAACGGCGAGCCGCCCGCGGCTCCCGCTCCGGCACCGGCGGCTTCCGCTCCGGCACCGGCGCCTCCCGTCCCGGCGCCTCCTGTTCCCGCGGCGGCGACGCCGGCCCCCAAACCAGCAGTCGCGGCTTCGCCCGCCGAAGGGACTCCTTCTCCTTCCGCCTGAGTCGAAACGTGAGCGACGCGCACGAAGCCCTCGTCGCCGCCGTCCGAAAGGGCGATGCCGGGGCCGTCGAGGCGCTCCTCGACGCCGACCCCGCGCTCGTGAACGCGCGCCGTCCCGACGGCTCGTCCTTCGTGCTCTTCGCCATCTACTGCGGTCACGCCCGCCTCGTGAACCTGTTCCGCGAGCACGGCCGTTCGCTCGACCTGTTCGAGGCCGCGGCCGCAGGCGACGGGCCTGCCGTGCGCGCCTTTCTCGCGTCGGATCCGGCCGCGGCGCGAGCCGTCTCGCCGGACGGATTCCCCGTCCTCGGCCTCGCGGTGTTCTTCGGTCACACGGCGCTCGCGGACCTCCTCCTCGCTGCGGGCGCGGACCCCAGCGCAGCGGCCACGAACGCGATGAAGGTCACGCCGCTCCATTCGGCGACGGCGCGCGGCGACGCCGCGATGGTCAAGAAGCTGCTGGACAAGGGCGCCGACCCCGACGCCCGGCAGCAGGGCGGATGGACGTCTCTCCACAGTGCCGCCGCCCAGGGAAACGTCGAGATCGTCCGCCTGCTCCGCGCCGGCCACGCCGACGTCTCGGTTCGGACCGAGGACGGCAAGACGGCCGCCGATCTCGCGGACGAGCGCGGGCACTCCGCGCTCGCGGAATCGTTGCGCAAGGCGTGACCGCGTACTTCGTCACGGTTTTCGCAATTTCGGCACTGGCGCGCTTGACACGGCACGCGGTGGGCGGTATATCGGCGTCGATGAGACTGAGTTCCGGTTTCTCCCGCAACTGCATCTGTTGTCGTCCGCCCCGTTGCGGGAAAGGAGTCGCCGGAGCCTGATCTCCCCCTGACACATCGGTTCCAACGGCACTCAAGACCCGCACGGCGCAGCCGGAGCGGGTCTTTTTCGTTCCCGTCTCCGGCGCCTCGGGGAACGCCCATCCGCTGAAAGGAGACGAACATGAGCGCACTGTTGAACGAGGTCCTGGCGGCCAACGCCGCCTACGCCGCGGGTTTCGGACCGCGCGGCCGACTCGCGATGCCGCCCGCGAGGCGTCTGGCCATCCTGACCTGCATGGACGCGCGGCTCGATCCCGCCAGATTCGCAGGCCTTTCGGAGGGAGACGCCCACGTCATCCGCAACGCGGGAGGTCGGGCGAGCGACGACGCGATCCGCTCCCTCGTGATTTCCCACAAGCTCCTCGGGACGCGCGAATGGCTCGTCGTCCACCACACGGACTGCGGAATGGAGACCTTCACGGACGAGGTCATGCGTGACCTGCTCGCGCGGAGCCTCGAGACGGCCTCTCTCGAGGCCGGCGGCTGGCGCGACACGGGGCGGGGTCCGGGCTCTACGGAAGGGGCGTTCATCGACTGGCTGACCATCCGCGATCAGGCGGAGAGCGTCCGCGCGGACGTGCGGCGCATCCGCGCGCATCCCCTCGTCTCTCCCGACATCTCCCTGTCCGGTCACATCTACGACGTGCGGACGGGGCGGCTCGTGGAGGTCCCGGGAGCCCTGGCGCCGGGCGCTCCGCTCGCCGCGGCGTGACGTCTACGGCTTCTTCTCCGCCCTCGCGTCGTAGACGATCTCCCCGCCGACGACGGTCATCCGCACCTTCGCCTTCGGGATCTCGGAGTCAGGCGTCGTCCTGGACACGATGTCGCGGTCGAGGACCGTGAAGTCCGCGTCGTACGAGGGGGCGATCCTCCCGCGCCGCGCCTCGGCGAACTCGGCGTAGGCGTTGTCGGCCGTGAAGAGCCGAAGCGCCTCGGCGCGCGAAAGCGCCTGCTCCCTCCGCCAGCCGCCCGGCGGATGGCCCGAGAGGTCCTGCCGCGTCACGGCCGCGTAGATGCCGAGGAGCGGGCTCTCGGACTCCACGGGGAAGTCGCTTCCGCCCGCGAGGCGCGCCCCGGCCTTCAGGAGCGTCCGCCACGCGTACGAGCCCTCGATGCGCCCCTTCCCGATGCGCGCTTCGGCCCACGGCATGTCCGAGGTCGCGTGCGTCGGCTGCACCGACGCGAGGACGCCGAGCCTCGCGAAGCGGTCCGCATCGGGAGGCGCGAGGATCTGGACGTGCTCGATGCGCGGGCGCGGATCGACGGGACGCACCGCGGCCAGCGCCTTCTCGTACGCGTCGAGCGTCACGCGGTTCGCGCGGTCGCCGATCGCGTGCGTCCACACCTGAAAGCCGCCGCGAAGCGCCTTCTCGGCGAGGCGCTCCGTCTCCTCCGGCGGCGTCACGTCGAGGCCGCGGTTGCCGGGCGCGTCGCTGTAGTCCGTGAGGAGGGCGGCGCCGCGCGAGCCGAGCGCGCCGTCCGCGACGATCTTGAGCGCGCGGACCGTGAGGCGTCCCTCGAAGACGGGGCCGCGCGCGCGCACCGCCTCGAGGGCCTTCGGGCCGACCGTCGCGTAGACGCGGATCGGGAGCTTCCCTTCCTTCGCGAGCTTCTCGAGGATGGCCAGGTCCTCGAGCGACGAGCCCGAGGCCTCGCCCACGCCGGTGAGCCCGGCCCTGGCGCAGGCCTCCAGCCCCGCGAGGATGTCCTTCCGGATCTCGTCGGGCCCAGGCTCCGGAATCGCGCGCGCCACGAGCGCCATCGCGTTGTCGACGAGGACGCCCGCGGGAGAGCCGTCCCCGAGGCGCTCGATGCGCCCGCCGGGCGGGTCTTCCGTCCCCTTCGTGATCCCGGCCGCCCTGAGTGCGGGAGCGTTCACCCAGATCGCGTGGCCGTCCACCCGCCAGAGAACGACGGGCGTCTTCGGCGCGGCGGCATCGAGCTCCGCCGCTTTCGGGAACGACGTGTCGGCCCACCGGTTCTGGTCCCAGTTGCGCCCGCGAATCCACTCCCCTTCGGCGGCCGCGGCGGCCCGGCTCTTCACGCGCGCGAGAATCTCCTCCTTCGAGAGGCCGCGGACGTCGAGCGCGCGCCGGAGCGCCCCGAGTCCGCGCACGTGGCCGTGCGCGTCGGTGAGGCCGGGCACGACGACCGCCCCCGCGAGGTCGACGACGCGTGCCCCGGGCGCGAGCGCCTGCGCTTCGCGCTCGTCGCCGACGAACCGCACGTGGCCCCCTTCGACGAGAATCGCGACCTTCGCGGGGCTTGCGTCCCAGGCGCGATACACGGTCGCTCCTGTGAAGAGCACGGGCGTCGTGGAAGGCTCCGGGCGCCCGGACGCCCCGCCCATCGACATCAACAGGGCGAAAAGCGCGAGGGCGAAGAGCCCCCTCATCGCGAAACCACGATCTCTCCGCCCTTCATGACGAACGGGATCTTCTCGAGAAGCGTCACGTCCTTCAGCGGATCGCCGTCGACGGCGACGAGGTCGGCGTACTTCCCCGGCGCGATCGCGCCAACCATCGTCCAGCCGAGCAGATCGGCGGCGTTCACCGTCGCCGACTGGATCGCCTGCATCGGCGTCATGCCCCAGCGCACCATGTGCGCGAACTGCCTGCCGTTCAGGCCGTGGGGATAGACGCCGGCGTCCGTGCCGTACGCCTGTTTCACGCCGGCCTTCACGGCCTTTTGGAAATTCTGCCGCTGGAGGAGGCCGATCTGCCGCTCCTTCTCGAGGATCTTCTGGGGGTAGCCCATCTTCGCGAACTCCGCGAGGATCCAGTCGTCGTTGTAGACGTCGGCCACGAGAGTGGTGCCCCGCTCCTTCATCATGCGGATCCCCTCGTCGTCGATCAGGCTCCCGTGCTCGATCGACGCCACGCCGGCCGCGACCGCGCGCTTGATCGCCTCCGTGCCGTGCGCGTGCGCCGCGACCTTCCGGCCCCACATCGCGGCCTCTTCGCAGATCGCCTTCATCTCCTCGAGGGAGTACTGCGGCGCCCCGACGGACTCCTCCTCGGAGAGGACGCCGGCCGAGGCGATCATCTTGATGACGTCGGCGCCGAACTTCACGTTCTGGCGGACGAGCTTGCGCACGGCGTCGACGCCGTCGGCGACGCCGGAGAAGCGCTCGAACCTGAGGTACGGGGAGAAGCCGGTGAGGTCCCCGTGCCCGCCCGTCGACCCGATGGACAGGCCCGCGACCTTCAGCCGCGGCCCCGGGATGGTGCCTTTGTCGATGGCGTTCCGGAGCGCGACGTCGACGTATTCGGGCGAGCCGACGACGCGCAGCGTCGTGAACCCCGCCTCGAGCGTCCGCTTCGCGTAGACGTGCGCGGTCACCGCGACGTCGATCGGCGACCGGCGGAAGCGGTCCGCGTAGTAATCCTCGGGCTGCGACGTGACGTGCGTGTGCACGTCGATCAAGCCCGGAAGCACGGTCTTTCGGGAAAGGTCCACGATCCGCGTCCCCGCGGGCACCACGAGGCTCGGCCCGACCCTCTGGATCACGCCGTTCTCGACGAGGATCTCCTGGTCCTTCTTGACGGTCCCTGTCGTCACGTCCACGAGGGAGCCGGCCTTCACGAGCACCGCCGCGGGCGTTTCGGGGGGCGCCGGGCGCTCCCCGGCTCCGAGAGAGAGCGAGACGAGCGGGAAAAGGAGAACGACAGGGGCGGACAAAGCACTCTTTTTGAAAGCCATGCCGAGAGGCTAGCAGCCTCTCCGGATAAAGCTTTGTTTTCGTGTCAGAGGAGGGGGGACGGGGGACCCGGTCGGGTTCCCCCCTGTCCCCCTCGATTCGAACGCTGTTTGAAAAACATGATCGTTTGCTCGCCCGCTCTTCTCCGGGGCGGGCGAAGCCCGCGGGCGAGCTAGCAGAGCACGCCCCTAGAATGCCGCGATGACCTCTTCGCGGGAGCCGTCCCTCCTCGACCGCATCCAGGCGCAGATGCGCACCGTGGCGCGCCGGCAGTACGAGGGGGTCCGCGTCCCTCCTTTCACGCTCTTCTTCCACGACACGGACCCGCTGCCCTACTTCAATTACGCGATCCCCGACGGCCGCGGAGCGGCCTCGGGCGACCTCTCCGCACCCCTGGCCCGCCTCGAAGCCGAGTTTCGATCCCGCCGCCGCGTCCCGCGCTTCGAGTTCGTCGAGGCGTGCGCGCCGGGCCTCGCCGAGGCTCTCGAGGCGCACGGCTTCGCGCTGGAGAACCGGGCGCAGCTCATGGTCTGCCCGCGCGGGAAAGAGCGCGCTGCGCCAGCGGTGAGCGGGCTCGAGGTCGCGACGCTCGACGCCGCGACCCGGCTCGACGAGTTCGTGCTCTTTCTCGACGTTCAGCGCCGCGCCTTCGGCCTTCCGTCGGCGCGGGTTCCCTCGGACGAGGGGGCTCTCTCCCTGCGCGAGGCGCTCGGCGACGGGTTCGCGCTCCTCGCGCGCATCGCCGGCGAACCCGTGGCCACGGCGATGATCCAGCCGCCGCACGACGGCCTCACGGAGCTCGCCGGAGTCTCGACGCTCGAGGCGTTTCGCCGCCGCGGCATCGGCGGCTTCCTCTCGTGCGTGGCCGTGCGCGCGGCGTTCGACCGGGGCGTCTCTCTCGCGTTCCTCTCCGCGGCCGACGAGCGCGCCGGCCGCGTCTACGAGGCCGCGGGCTTTTCTCCCGCCGGACACTCGCTCTTCTACCGGAGGCCCGAGGACCCTGAGCCGTGACTCGAGAACCCGACGTGACCGCGCGGCCGAAGCGCGAGGAAGGCCTCCTCCAAGCCGGATCGAAAGGATGACCATGCCGAAATCCCGCCGCGAGTTCCTCACGACCACCGCCGCCTCGGCCGCCGCGCTCGTCACTGGATTGCGTGCCGACGCGCAGACGCCGCCTCCCGCGTCCACGCCCGTTGCCGGGACGCCCCCCGCCTTCGGGACCGCTCCTGCCGTCGGCCCCGAGGTGACCGCCGCGACGCTCGCCGAAGCCGAGAAGCTCGCCCGCGTGGAGCTCACCCCGAGGCAGCGGGTCGAGGCCGCCGGCAACTGGCGCACGTCCCTGGCGGGCACGATGGAGCGCCGCACGGGGCCGAGGAAAGTGGCGCTCGAGCCGTCGCTCGCGCCCGCGTCCCGCTGGGATCCCGTCCTGCCGGGTCTCACGGCTGGCCCGGCGCGCGACCGCTTCCTCCGCGGGAAGGCGGATCCCGGGCCCGCCCCGAAGCGCGAGGACGACATCGCGTTCGCGCCGGTGACGGCGCTCTCCCGCTGGATCGAGTCGCGCGCGCTCACGTCCGAGCGGCTGACGCGCATCTACCTGGAGCGGCTCGAACGCTTCGACCCGAAGCTCAAGTGCGTCATCACGCTCACGCCCGAGCTGGCGCTCGAGCAGGCCCGAAGGGCCGACGCGGAGATCGCGGCGGGAAAGCACCGCGGTCCGCTGCACGGCATCCCGTGGGGCGTCAAGGACCTCCTCGACACGAAGGGCATCCGGACGACGTGGGGCGCCGAGCCTTACCGCGACCGCGTGCCGGACGGCGACGCCGTCGTCGTGAAGCGGCTCCACGACGCCGGCGCCGTCCTCGTCGCCAAGCTGAGCCTCGGCGCGCTCGCCCTCAACGACATCTGGTTCGGCGGCGAAACCAGGAACCCCTGGGCGCTCGAGGAGGGCTCGGGCGGCAGCAGCGCCGGGCCCGGCTCGGCCACCGCGGCCGGGTGCGTGGGGTTCGCGATCGGGAGCGAAACCGAGGGCTCGATCATCGACCCGTCGATGCGCTGCGGCGTGACGGGCCTCAGGCCCACGTTCGGGCGCGTCGCGCGCACGGGCGCGATGACTCTCTGCTGGTCGATGGACAAGCTCGGCCCCATGGCGCGCGGCGTCGAGGACACGCTGCTCGTCCTCGCCGCGATCTCCGGTCCGGACGCGGGGGACCTCTCGAGCGTCGCGAGCCGGCTCGATTTCGAGGCCGACGGCGCCGTGGCCGGCCTCAGGGTCGGCTATTTCCCGGCCTGGATGAAGGAGAGCCCCGCGACCGACGTCGACCGCGCCGCCCTCGAAACCGTCCGCCGGCTCGGGATGGCGCCGGTCGCGGTGAGCCTGCCGGATTGGCCCTACGGCTCGCTGAACACGATTCTCTTCGCGGAGGCGGCCGCCGCGTTCGAGGAGCTGACGCTTTCCGGCGGCCTCGACCAGCTCAGGATGCAGGTGCCGGACGCCTGGCCGAACACGTTCCGGCAGTCGCGGTTTCTCTCGGCCGTCGACTACGTGCAGGCCGACCGGCTGCGCCGCAAGGTGGCGCAGGAGATGGCCCGGATCTTCTCGGCGGTCGACTTCCTCCTTGTCCCTTCGCTCCGCGACGAGATCCTCACGGTCACGAACTTCACGGGCCACCCCTCGCTTACGCTGCCCGCCGGCTTCGTCGAGGTCGACCAGGCGCGCAGCGACTGGGCACCGGATCCCGCCCGGCCGCTCCCGAAGTTCACGCCGAAGAGGCGCGTCCCGCACGGCGTGACGCTGATCGGCCGGCTCTTCGACGAAGGGACGCTCGGCCGCGCGGGCATCGCGCTCGAGAAGGCGTTCGGCGTGCGGGGGGAGCGACCGAAGGGGTTCTAAGTCGTCCGCAGGTCAGGTCCGGCCGAATGGGTCGTCGATGACGAACAGCCAGGTGCCGTCCGCCTGCCGCCGCACGAGCTCAAGGGCTTTGCCCGACTGCTCGACCGACAGGTCGTCGTCGCTCCCCGTCAGGCGCCAGTCGTCGTAGAGGAGCGCGAGGCCCTCGCCCGCGCGCACGACCCGCTTCACGTCGCATACGAGTCGCAGCTTTGCCGCGACCATCCCCTCGACGATCGGCCGGATCGCCGCGGCGCCCGTCGCGACGCCGTCGCGGAGCACGTAGCACCCGCGGTCCTCGTACAGCGCCAGCACGCCGTCGACGTCGCCGGCATTCACGCGCTCGGCGAAGAGCCGGTCACAATCCTCGGGCTTCTGTGCGGCAGACATGGCGCTCTCCCGCGCTCCTCGAAGACCATGCATCGCGCGGGCCAGCCGAATTTCCCCTTTTCTTCGAAATTCTGTCGATGGAGCGGCGACGCGACGAGTTTGCGAGACGTTTTTTGTCCCCGCGCGCACCGTGCGTCCTTCCACTCACCGTCCGGTCTTCGACCGCCCGACCGCGCCCGTCCCGGCATGCCAGAATGCGTTCCCTCGCCTTGAATACTCCTGAGGGGGTTCCCATGCGCCCGCGTCTCCTTGCCTTTGCCCTGTCTCTCGCGCTGCCTTTGGCCCCCGCATCCGCCGCGCTCGCAGCAAGCGCGGCGGGCGGGCCGTCGAGGATGCTCACGGACCCCGCGCTCTCGGCCGACCGCATCGCCTTCGTCTACGGGAACGACGTCTGGACCTGCCGCCTCGACGGCGGCGGGGTTCAACGCATCACGTCTGGCCCCGGCGCGAAGATGCGCCCGGCCTTCAGCCCCGACGGCTCGCTCCTCGCGTTCAGCGCCGAACTGGACGGCAACCTCGACGTCTTCGTCGTCCCCGCCGCCGGCGGCGTGCCGAAGCGTCTCACGTGGCACCCGGGCCGCGACGTCGTGCAGGGCTTCACGCCCGACGGCAAATCTGTCCTCTTCGCGTCGCCGCGCGCCGCGGTCAACAACCGCCATACGCAGCTCTACACGGTCCCCGTCGACGGCGGCCTGGAAACGCCGCTTCCGATCCCCTATGCCGACCGCGCCGCGTACTCCCCCGACGGCAGGACGATCGCCTACAGCCCGAACGCCCCCAGGCACCTGCAGTGGAAGCGGTACCGCGGCGGCACGGTCTCGAAGGTGTGGCTCTTCGACGTCGCCTCGAATGCGGTCGACCGGGTCCCTCAACCCGCGACGCGCTGCAACGACGCCGACCCGATGTGGCTCGACGGGCCGGGCGGACCGACTGTCGTCCTGCGCTCCGACCGGGACGGCGAGTTCAACCTCTTCGCGTTTGCGCAAGGGGAAGACCCAAAAGATCCTTCGAAGAAATCTCTGAAAGCGCTGACCCGCTACACGGACTTTCCCGTGCTGAACGCGGCGGCCTCCGCGGGCAAGATCGTGTTTGAGCAAGCGGGCACACTGCATCTCTATGATTTCGCCTCACGGGCGATCAAGGACCTCTCCATCGCCGTACCCGGCGACCTCCTCGAGACGCGCCCGCGCTGGGCAAAGGGCGCGAAGTGGATCCGCGGGGCGGCTATCTCGCCCTCCGGCGCGCGCGCCGCATTCGAGTTCCGGGGCGAGATCGTGACCGTGCCCGCCGAGAAAGGCGACGCCCGCAACCTCACGAACACGACCGCCTTCCACGAGCGCGCGCCCGCCTGGTCGCCGGACGGGAAGGAGATCGCGTACGTCTCCGACGAGAGCGGCGAGAACGAGCTCGTCGTCAGGGCGCAGGACGGCAAGGGCTCGCCGAAGAGGATCAAGGTCCCCGGCGCCGGCTTCTACGACGAGCTCGTCTTCTCCCCGGACGGAAAGAAGATCGTCCTGACCGACAACTCCCTTACGCTCTTCGTCGTCGACGTCGCGAGCGGAGCCTCGAAGAAGATCGCGTCCGAGCGTCTCTACGCGCCGGCGCGCTACAAGATGCTGCGCGGCTCGTGGTCTCCGGATTCGCGCTGGGTGGCCTACACGCTCTCCGGACCGACGTACATCCGCACCGCGTTCGTCTACTCCGTCGACGAGGACAAGTCGTACGCGCTCACGGACGGCCTCTCGGACGTGTCCGATCCTGCTTTCGACCGGGCCGGCAAGCTCCTCTATTTCCTCGCCTCCACCGACGCGGGCCCGCAGCGCAACTGGTTCTCGCTCCAGAACACGGACGCCCGCATCACGAACGCGATCTACGTGGCGACGCTGAAGAAGGGCACGCCCTCGCCGCTCGCGAAGGAGAGCGACGAGGAGAAGGGCGAGGCGGCGGCGAAAGACGGAAAATCAGAAGAGAAAGAGAAAGAAGAAGATTCTTCGAAAGGTCATGCGGGCGGGCGGCTCGCCGATTCGAAGGACGGCGACGCAACGGGCAAGGCTGGCGACAAGGGCTCCGGCAAGGACGTCAAGCCCCCGAAGCCGCCCGGGCCCGTCGTCATCGATCGCGACGGCTTCAATCTCCGCATCGTCGACCTGCCGATTCACCCGGCCGAGATCTCGAACCTCCAGGCCGGCAGCGCGGGCCAGGTCTTCTTCCTCCGCAAGGCCGACGGCAAGACGTCCGTCCAGCGGTTCGACTTCAAGGACCGCAAGACCGAGACCGTCGTGCCCGAGGTCGAGGACTACTTCGTCTCTCACGACGGCAGGAAGATCCTCGTCAGGCAGAAGGAAAAGGATTCACAGAAGGAGGCGGCCCCCGCATCTCCGCAAAAGGAGACCTGGTCGATCGTCTCCTCGTCCCCGAAGAAGGGCGATGCGAAGGACGGCGCGGACGCCAAGCCGAAGGAAGGGTCCGACGGCAAGCTGAAGCTCGACGCGATCGCCGTGCGCGTCGACCCGCGCGACGAGTGGCCCGAGATCTTCGACGAAGCCTGGCGCGTCAACCGCGACTACTTCTACGACCCGAAGATGCACGGGCGCGACTGGGCCGCCGTGAAGGCGAAGTACGCGCCGTTCCTCCCGTACCTCTCGTCGCGCGGCGACCTCAACCGCCTCATCCAGTGGATGTGCAGCGAGCTCGCCGTCGGCCACCACCGGAACACGCCGGGCGACGCGTTCGCGGAAGTCGTGCCGGTGCCGGGCGGCCTCCTCGGCGCGGACTACGAGGTTGCGAGCGGCCGCTACCGCTTCAGGAAAGTCTTCGGCGGCCTGAACTGGAACCCCGAGCTGCGCGCGCCTCTCTCCGAGCCAGGCGTCGAGGTGAAGTCGGGCGAGTACCTCCTCGCGGTGAACGGCAAGGGCCTCGCGCCGCCCGAGAACCTCTACGCGCGCTTCGAAGGCACAGCGGGAAAAATCGTCGAGATCACGGTCGGCCCGGCGCCGGACGGCAAGGGCTCCCGCACGGTCAGCGTCGTTCCCGTGGCGGACGAGGCGCCGCTGCGCACCCGCGACTGGGTCGAAAGCAATCTCCGGAAGGTCGACGCCGCGACGGGCGGACGGGTCGCGTACGTCTACGTCCCGAACACGGCGGACCTCGGCCACACGTACTTCAAGCGGTACTTCTACCCGCAGGCCTCGCGGGACGCGATCATCGTGGACGAGCGGTTCAACGGCGGCGGCAGCGTGGCCGACTACTACATCGAGGCCCTGACGCGCCAGCCCATCGCGTGGTGGGCGATGCGCTACGGCGAGGATCTGAAGACGCCGAGTGCGTCGATCCAGGGGCCGAAGGTCATGCTCATCGACGAGACCGCCGGCTCCGGCGGCGATCTCCTCCCGTGGATGTTCCGGCACTTCAAGGTCGGGACGATCGTGGGTCAGCGCACGTGGGGCGGCCTCGTCGGCGTCCTCGGCTTCCCGACGCTCATGGACGGCGCCGTCGTCACCGCGCCAAACCTCGGGTTCTGGACGCCGGAGGAAGGCTTCGGCGTCGAGAACGTCGGCGTCCCCCCCGACGTCGAAGTCGAGCAGACGCCCGCGGACGTCATCGCCGGCCACGACCCGCAGCTCGAGAAGGCGATTTCGATCGTGATGGAGGAGCTGAAGAAAAACCCGCCGGTCAAACCGAAGCGCCCGAAGATGCCGGTGAGGTAGGGATTATCGCGCCTCAGAACAGCCACGCCCATCAACGCCGCAACGACGGCGACGAGGACGGCGAGGGTGGGCTCGATGCGATTAATGCGTAGGTACGGGTCGAGTCGCGCCGCAGCAACGTGGCGGCCGCGGCCGCGTCGTGAACGAAGCTCGGGGAAGAGGCGGCCTCGGTCCTCCGGATTCAGAGTCGTCCTTCCGCCGCCAGCACCGCCTTGAGACCGCGTTCCTCGAGTGAAGCTTTCGTGATGCCGAGGTTCTTCGCGAGTGTATCGGAACGAATCAAGAGTTGGCGCTCGACGCTCACGGAGATGACCTTCGCGCCCTCGCCCCGGCGCGGTCGGCCCGGTTTGCGGCGTGCCCGTTCCCAGCGCGCTCGCTCCGCGGGGCCGAGGCTGCGGAATTCCCGCGCCACCATCTCGCGGTCGAGGCTCGAGGTCTCCACGCGCGGAACGCGCTCCCCTCGCGCCTTCGGGGTCTTCCTTGCCTTCCTGATCATCTTCGCCTCCAGTGGCTCCGCCTTTCCCTCTCCGTCAGGGGGTGATGTTTCGCCCGCTGCAAACCGAGAAGATGTCACCTACTTGCAGATTCGGTTCGAAGATCGGCGCGTGTCGGCGAGCAGCTTCTCGACGACCTTGAAATCGATCTTCTCGGGGCTCGGAAAACGGATACATCCCTTCCCTACGTTGAGGCCCCGCAGCGCCGCACGGTTGGCCTTCACGACGTCGGTCTTGAGGACGTACAGCGAGATGTAGTTCGCCTGGCTCGCGAAGGCGATCTCCGGGACGCCGTCCCTCTTGTAGCACGGCATTCCGTAGTCCATGCCTTCCTCGTAGCCCTTCAGCGTGGAGACGCAGAGCCGCCTCAGCCGCTCGAGGCACTCCCGGTCGCGCGTCTTCACGCCGTCGAGATACGTCGGGACGTCCTGGGCCTTGCTCTGCACGAGTCCTCCACGCGGTCCGCCTGGATCTTGGCGAGGGCGCTCCCCTCGTCAGAACAGCCACGCCCCCCGCGTCATCAGCGCGGCGGCGAAAGGGATGACGAGGACGAGGACCGTCTCGACGTCGTTCAGGGTGATGAGGCGGTCGAGCGGCGCCGAAGCCACGAGCTCGGCCGCGCGCTCCTTCGCGATGCGCCAGCGGATGAACGTGACCATGGGCTGGATCTCGAGCGCGAAGACGACGAGGAAGATGCCCATCTTCACCCAGAAGAAGCCGTTCCTGAGGTAGAAATCCGGCGTCTTCTCCCCCGCGAAGACGCGCGCCAGGCCGGTCGCGATCCAGAGGAGCGCGGCGAGGCCCCAAACGTTGTCGGCGGAGAGGAGTGCGGCGCGTGTCCCGGCGTCGCCGCGCGTGCGCCGCAGCTCGCGCAGGCGCATGCCGCGCAGGAAGAGACTCGCGAAGCCCAGGGGAAGGGCGACGACGTGGAGGCCGGACACGAGCGACTGGACGAGCACGCCCCGATCTTAATGTGACCGGGGGTCCTTTCCGCCGGCCCGCCGCTTGCTTCCGTGGAAAGATGAAGGAGGTCCTTCCATGAGACGCAAACTCGTCCCGGGCGCTCTCCTGGCTTCCACGCTCCTCTCCGCGTCCGCGCACGGCGAGACCTGGGCGATCGACGCCGAGAAGTCGTCGTTCACCGTACACGTCTTCAAATCAGGCCTCTTTTCCGCTTTTGGCGACAACCACGAGGTTCGCGCGACCGTCGCCTCGGGATCCGTGTCCGACGGAGAGACGCCTGCGGTGGAGATCGAGGTGGACGCGCGCCGGATGACGGTGCTCGACCCGGACCTCGCGAAGGAGAAGCGGGCCGAGGTGCAGAAACGCATGCTCGGGCCGGAAGTGCTCGACGTCGCGAAGTTCCCGGAGATCCGCTTCAAGTCCACGGCGGTGAAGGCTCTGGGCGAAGGGCGCTGGCGCGTCGAGGGAGACCTGGAGCTGCGTGGGAAAAAAGTGCCGCTGTCGTTCGAGGTCGCGGGCACGAAGGAACGGTTCCGCGGCTCGGCGACGGTCCGCCAGCGGGCCTTCGGGATCGAGCCGATCAGCGTCGCCGGCGGCACCGTCAAGGTGCGGGACGACGTCAAGGTCGACTTCGAGATCGTGACGGCGAGCCGCTGACCCCGTCCCTCAGCGGAGGTGAAAGCGGAGAAGCGCCCGGACGTTGAAGAGGCCGTCGTTCCGCGTGTCTGTGTCCGGAGGCCGCCGGACGAGGAGCGGGCTGTAGTAGGCCTCGGCCGCGACCGACGCCGTCTTGCCGAGCGGGAATCCGGCGCCCGCGGCCACCCAGCCCGTCCAGCCGTGAGTCGCGAGGCGCGTGTGGTCGGGCACTCCCGCCGTCAGCGCGCCGACCTGAAACACGAGATCGTGGTACGTCGCGCCGACGGCGAAATGGACGGCTCCCCCGCCGCCGACCTTGACGCCGCCCGTGAGGGCCCCACCCACGTTGTTCAGCGTGGCGGAATCCTGAGAGCGCACGTCGCAGCTCTTCGGGTTGCCGCTCGAGCCGGGCGGCTGCGCGACGACGTCTTCCGAGCAGGTGTAGTCGCCCTTCGAGTGGCCGAGCTGGCCGTAGAGGCGGAGGCCGAGCGTCCCCGGATCCCCGACGAAGAACGGCCGCTCGATCGCCGCGGCGACGAGGTTCGCTTTCCCGCCGTTGATGGTGATCGGGGGGACCCAGGCCGCCTCGACCGAGAAGCCGCCGGGGAGGCCCAGCGTCAGCCGCGGCCGGCCGAACACCGGCGTCTTGTTGAGGTCCTCGCGCTCCGTTCCTCCGAAGCCGACCCGGCGCTTGCTCTCGCTCAGGTACGGAACCCACCCCCCCTCGAGGCCGAAGTCGATCGATCCGGCTTCGCGCAGGACCGGCGGGCCGATCGCCGTGAACGTCGAGACCGAGCTGAAGTACTTGAGGGCCCACGCCTCGGGGCTGCTGAAGTCGATCTGCTGTGCCGGAATCTGGGCCGCCGCGCGCGATCCGGCCGCGATCAGGAAGAGAACTGCAATGACTCGTCGTGCCGACGTCCCCTGAAGTGTTCGCGGTTCATATTTCATTCCCGGCCGGCTGCAACAACCGGACCTCGATCACATGAGCTCTTTTTCAATTGTGACCGGCGTCACGCGATCACGAGCGCTGTCGCGATGTCGCGTTCTTCGCGCCGCCGCGCCGGAAGATCATTCCGCGATGACGCCGCGCTTTTCGACCGTGATCCTCTCGTCGATCGAGATCGTCATGAGGTCGTAGCCGACGGCGAGCGGTCCGGAGTAGGTCTTTCGCGTGGGCCCTTCGAGGTCCTTCTCCGCCGCGGGCGACGGGACGATGTGGGAGTAGACGGCGAGGCGGGGCTTGACCGCGGAGAAGATCCTGCCCGCGTCCTCGGGCTGCGTGTGGTGCTCGATGATGCGCCTCACCCTCGCGGCGTCGGTCAACGCCGACCGCACGACCTCCACGGCCGGGGCCACCACCTCGTGGACGAGGACGTCGCAGCCCTTCGCGTGCGCGACGAGGTTCTCGGAGTACCGCGTGTCGCCCGACAGGACGACGGACTTCCCCGCGTAGTCGATCCGGTAGCCGTATGCCGGCTTCACGGGGCCGTGGTCCACCGCGAACGCCGTCACTTTCACGCCGGAGATCTCGACGATCGTCTCGGGAGGGACGTCCTTCGCGTCGATCGCGGCGCCCGCGCCGGGCAGGCGCTCGTCGACGTCCCTCCGCACCTTCACGTCGAACTCGAAGGCCTTTTCGAGATGCGCCACGAGGGCCGCCGTCCCCTCCGGACCTTTCAAGGCGAGCGGCTTCGTCCGGCCGAAAAGCCAGCCTGTGAGCCACAAGTCGGGCAAGCCGACGACGTGGTCGGAGTGGAGGTGCGTCAGGAGGACGAGGTCGACTCCGGAAAGGAGGCCGGGCCCGCCGATCGCAAAGAGGCGCTGCGTCGCGCCGCGCCCGGCGTCCACGAGGATGCGCGTCGGCGGCACCGTCGCGGCCTCGACGAGGATCGACGGCCCGAATCGCGCCATCGACGGCCGTGGGTTGCCGGTCCCGAGGAGCGTGACGCGGAGCGCGGGCTGCGGCGTCTCCGCAGAAACACGAAGCGCGGCGAGCAGCGAGAGAAGGACCGCCGCCCGCCGCGCGTTCATGCGCGGAGTCTAGATCGTTTAGCCGGTGCCCGCGCCTCCGGCGACTTTCGGGCGCGAGACGAGGCTCCCCTTGAAGAAGTCGCGGTTGAGCTGCGCGATGAACTCCTGGCGGATCTCCTTCGGGCAGGCGCGAGAGCACTCGCCGTGGTTCGTGCAGGTGCCGAAGCCCTCCGCGTCCATCTGGGCGACCATCGTGAGGACGCGGTCGTAGCGCTCGGGCTGGCCCTGCGGGAGGAGCGCGAGGTGCGAGACCTTCGCCGCGACGAAGAGCATCGCCGAGCCGTTCGGACACGCCGCCGCGCAGGCGCCGCAGCCGATGCACTGGGCCGCGTCCATCGAGCGCTCCGCGCAGTCCTTCGGGATCAGGATCGCGTTTCCGTCCGGCGCGTTCCCCGTCGGCAGCGTGATGAAGCCTCCGGCCGAGATGATCCGGTCGAAGGACGAGCGGTCCACGATGAGGTCCTTGAGGACCGGGAACGGAGTGACGCGCCAGGGCTCGAGCGTGATGACGTCGCCGTCCTTGAAGGTGCGCATGTGGAGCTGGCAGCTCGTGGTGCCGCGGCGCGGCCCGTGCGGGTTGCCGTTCACGACGATGCCGCACATCCCGCAGATGCCTTCGCGGCAGTCGTGGTCGAATGCAATGGGGTCCTCGCCCTTTTCGACGAGGCGCCGGTTCACGACGTCGAGCATCTCGAGGAAGGACATGTCGGGGCTGATGCCGGGAGCGTCGTACGTGACGAATTTGCCCTGGGATTTCGAGTCTTTCTGCCGCCAGACGTTGAGGGTGAGCTTCATTTGTAGCTCCTCTGCGTCAGGTGGACGTTCTCGAAGACGAGCGGCTCGACGTTTCGGATCGGCGCCTTGCCCTCCCCGGCGTACTCCCACGCCGCGACGTGGCAGAACTTCTCGTCGTTGCGCAGCGCTTCGCCATCCGGAGTCTGATACTCCTCGCGGAAGTGGCCGCCGCAGGATTCCTCGCGCTCGAGCGCGTCGAGGCACATCAGCTCGCCGAGCTCGAGGAAGTCCGCGACGCGTCCCGCCTTCTCGAGCGTCTGGTTGATCTCGTCTTTCCCGCCCACGACCGTGAGGTCCTTCCAGAACTCCTCGCGCAGCACGGGGATCTTCTGGAGGGCCGTCTTCAGGCCCTCGCGGTTGCGGCCCATGCCGCAGTACTCCCACATGATCTTGCCGAGCTCCTTGTGGAAGGAGTCCACCGTCCGCTTGCCCTTCACGGACAGGAGGCGTTGGACGCGCGCGGCGACGGCGCTCTCGGCCTCCTTGAAGGCCGCGTGCGACGTGTCGACCTTGGCCTGCTTCGTCGTGGCGAGGTAGTTGCCGATCGTGTACGGGAGGACGAAGTAGCCGTCCGCGAGGCCCTGCATGAGGGCGCTCGCGCCGAGGCGGTTCGCGCCGTGGTCCGAGAAGTTCGCCTCGCCCGCGACGTGGAGGCCCGGGACCGTCGACATGAGGTTGTAGTCCACCCAGAGGCCGCCCATCACGTAGTGCGCGGCCGGGAAGATGCGCATCGGAACCTTGTACGGGTTCTCGTCCGTGATGCGCTCGTACATGTCGAACAGGTTGCCGTAGCGCTCGCGGATCGTGCCCTCGCCGAGCCGCTTGATGGAGTCCGCGAAGTCGAGGTAGACGCCGAGGCCCGTTTCGCCCACGCCGCGTCCCTCGTCGCACACCTGCTTGGCGGCGCGGGAGGCGATGTCGCGCGGCGCGAGGTTGCCGAAGCTGGGGTACTTCCTCTCGAGGTAGTAGTCGCGCTCGGCCTCGGGGATGTCCCCCGGGGCCCTCTTGTCGCCCTTCTTCAGGGGCACCCAGATTCGGCCGTCGTTGCGCAGCGACTCGGACATGAGCGTGAGCTTCGACTGGTGGTCCCCGGTGACGGGAATGCAGGTCGGATGGATCTGCGTGTAGCAGGGGTTCGCGAAGGCCGCGCCCTTCTTGTACGCGCGCCAGATCGCCGTCGTGTTGCACCCCGCCGCGTTCGTGGAGAGATAGAAGACGTTCGCGTAGCCGCCGGTCGCCAGGATGACGGCGTCGGCGACGTGCGACTCGACCTTGCCCGTGATCATGTCGCGCGTCACGATGCCGCGCGCGCGCCCGTCGACGAGGACGACATCCAGCATCTCGTGGCGCGAATACATCTTCACGTTGCCGAGGCCCACCTGCCGCTGGAGCGCCTGATAGGCGCCGAGGAGGAGCTGCTGGCCCGTCTGGCCGCGCGAATAGAAGGTGCGCGACACCTGCGCCCCGCCGAACGAGCGGTTTCCGAGCGTGCCGCCGTACTCGCGTCCGAACGGCACGCCCTGCGCGACGCACTGGTCGATGATGTTCGAGGAGACCTGCGCGAGCCGGTCGACGTTCGCCTCGCGGGCGCGGAAGTCGCCGCCCTTGATCGTGTCGTAGAAGAGGCGCTGGATGCTGTCGCCGTCGTTCTGGTAGTTCTTCGAGGCGTTGATCCCGCCCTGGGCCGCGATCGAGTGAGCGCGGCGCGGGCTGTCCTGGTAGCAGAAGCACGAGACGTTGTAGCCGAGCTCGGCGAGCGAGGCGGCGCCCGCGCCGCCGGCGAGGCCGGAGCCCACGACGATGACCGAGTACTTGCGCTTGTTCGCCGGGTTGACGAGCTTCATCTCGAAGCGGTGCTTGTCCCACTTCTTCTCGAGCGGACCGTCCGGGACGTTGGACTTCAGTTCCATGAATGCCCCCCGGGCAGAGCCACGAAGAAACCAGTTCTCGGCACGCTGCTGTCTCTCTTTCCTTCCAAGAGAATCTTCTTCTTCTCCAAATTCTTTCTTCCCAAGAGAATCCTCTTCGAGGTCTTCATTTCAGGTACCCCGTCATGATCGCGATCGGGACGATCGCGAACCCTGCGGCCACGAGGACCGTGAACGCGATCGCGAGGCGCTTCCGCCACGGGTCGTACTTCGGGTGCGACAAGCCGAGGGTCTGGAGCATGGACCAGGCGCCGTGGTAGAGGTGGAACGCGAGCGCGCCCATCGCCACGAGATAGAAGACCGCGACCCACGTGACGGCCAGGCCGGTCACGAGGTTCTGATAGACGCGCCCTTCCTCGAAATGCGGGTGAACCGACCCCACGGTGAAGTGGAAGATGTGGTAGACGATGAAGATCCCGAGGAGAGGACCGGTCCAGCGCATCGAGCGCGACGCGAGGTTGGCCTCCTCGTAATCCGTGACCCGGTAGCCCTGCGGCCGGGCCGCGAGACTCTTCTGCGTGAGGCCGAGGTACGCCCAGATGTGGAGGCCCACCGCGAGGAGGAGCCCCGCCCGGACGAACCAGATTCCCGTGCCGTGCAGCAGCTCGCGCAGGAAGGCGCCGTAGTGGTCCAGCGCCGCAGGCCCGTTCGGGAGGAAGGCCTGCAGGTTTCCAGCCATGTGGCCGAGGACGAAGAGCGACAGGACGATCCCGGTGACCGCCATGACGATCTTCTTGCCGACCGACGAGTTCAGGAGGGTTGCGGGCGCGGCCATTCGTGCGTTTCTCCTCCCCTCATTTCTCCGACCGACTCAAACGGTCAGCATTCCGACGAGCTCCTGGACGGAGTTGGCGGACTTCTTGAGAGCGGCGGACTCTTCCGGGGTCAGCCTGAGCTCGATGATCCTCTCGATGCCCTTGGAGCCGAGCACGACCGGCACACCCACGAAGACGCCGTGGATCCCGTACTCTCCCTCGAGATACGCGGCGCACGGCAGGATCTTCTTGCGGTCGTTGAAGATCGCCTCGGCCATCTCGACGGCGGCCGAGGACGGAGCGTAGTAGGCCGAGCCCGTCTTCAGGAAGTTCACGATCTCGGCGCCGCCGTTCGCGGTGCGCTTGACGATCGCCGCGACGCGCTCGGGGGACATCAGCTCGGTGATCGGCACGCCGGCCACCGTGGAATAGCGCGGGAGCGGGACCATCGTGTCGCCGTGGCCGCCGAGGACGGTCGCGTGGATGTTCGTCATCGAGACGCCGAGCTCCATCGCGATGAACGCGCGCATGCGGGCGCTGTCGAGGATGCCCGCCATCCCGATCACGTTCTGCTTCGGGAGCTTGGTGACGCGGCGGACGACCTCGCACATCGCGTCGAGCGGGTTCGTGACGACGATGACCTTGAGGTCGCGTGAGCCGCGCGTCGTCTTCGAAATGCAGCCCGCGACGATCTCCTCGTTCTTGCGCAGGAGGTCGTCCCGCGACATTCCCGGCTTGCGGGCCAGGCCGGCCGTGAGGATCACGAGGTCGGACCCCTCGGTCTCGTCGTAGCCGTTCGAGCCGACGATCCTCATGTCGAAGCCCTCGACGGCGCCCGACTGGATCATGTCCAGCCCTTTGCCCTGCGGGACTCCCTCGATGACGTCCACGAGGACGACGTCAGCGAGCTCTTTTTCCACGAGTCTCTGGGCGACGGTCGCGCCCACGTTTCCCGCGCCGATCACGGTGACCTTGCGTCGCATGACTTCGCTCCCCCTTGTTCCTGGCACGTCGAGGTCTGAGAGGCGTGCCCGAACGAGGAGCCTAGCACCGGGGTTGCGACGCCGACGACCATGCAAACGTACTAGGATGGGCAGGGTGAGCGACTACAAGAATCTCCCGACCTGGAAGCGCGGAATGAGCTTTGCTCACACCGTTTACGCCGCTGTCGAAGCCGCCGGGGCGAAGGGCACTGAGGCCGGTACGCGGCTCCGCAAAGCCGCGGTTTCGGTCCCGTCGCTCGTCGGCGAGGCGTTCCTCGACCTTCCGGGCAGCGACGTGGAGGAAGCGCTCGGCCTGGCCGAGAGGAAGCTGGCCGAGGCGGCGAGCCTGTTGACCTTCGAACCGGCTCTCGCCGGCATCCCCGAAGCCGACCGCGAGAGTCTTCTGGCCGATCTCTCCGCTCTCAGGGCCGAGCTGGCTCAGCTCCGGGCAGAGCGGTCGGGCGAGCGGACGCACTGAGGTCCGGAGGGGATTCTCCGGATCGGTGGCGTGCGAGGAGCGCTGCGGTCTCTTGCGGCGTCATCCGGCGCGGGGCGGGCGCCGGGTCGTCCGCCACGCCGTCCACGAGGGCGGCCGCGAGCACCGCGTTCGCGCGCGACGCCGCGAAATCCACGGTTTCGACCGTGTCCTTTTCCGAGTGGTGGACGGCGCGATAGGGCTCGAGATCCTGAAGACCGGTCAGCACCGGAACTCCGGCCTCGACGAACGAAAAGCTGTCGGCGCCGTCCCAGATCGTGTAAAGGCCGAAGAGGCCGCGCCAGGCCGCGCGGGCCGAAAGGGCGCGCTTGAACAGCGCTCGGAGGTCCTCCTTCCGCCCGTTCATGTAGAAGCCCTGCATCCGGCCCGACCCGAGGTCGAACACGACCGCGAGGATGTGCGCGCCGAGCTCGGACTCGTGTGCCTTCACGTAGGCCCGCGAGCCGAGGAGCTTCTCCTCCTCTCCCGTGAAAAGGACGAAGCGCAGCGACCGGCGAGCCGGACCCGCCGCGCGGATCGCCCGGGCGGCCCCGAGGACGAGCGCCACGTTGACGGCGTCGTCGTTCGCGCCGACGCTACCCGCCGTCGTGTCGAGATGCGCCGCCAGGAGCACGATCTCGCCCGGCCGATCCCGGCCGGGAAGCTCCGCCACGACGTTTCGCGGAGTCGCGGTGCCGGGCGGCCGCCCGGGCCATTCCCAGGACTCGAGCCGCACGGCAAGGCCCGACTCGCGGAAACGCGCGGCGGCCCATTCCTCCGCCCGCGTGCACGCGTCCGAACCCGTGACTCGCGGGCCGAACGCGCACAGCGCTCGCGTGTCGGCCTCGAGCGTCTCGCCCGCGCGGTCGAGGCGGGAATCC
>DATIFW010000120.1:0-15244 GCA_035455045.1 Thermoanaerobaculia bacterium
TGCTGTTTGAGCGAAGCGAGTTCACGCGCGAAGGAGAAGGGTGCCCGGACGCCGAGGAGCGCTGCTCTTGAGCAGCCTGGAATAAACCGGCGGCCATGCCGCATCCAAGCGGCGGAACATGCCTACGATCGAGACAATCGCACCGCCCGCCGAGGACGCCGCGTTCCTCAACCGCTTCAGAGCCGGCGACAGAGACGCATTCGCCGATCTCGTCCGGAGAAACACGGACCGCCTTCTGGCCGTCGCGCGCCGCATGCTCCGACAGGAGCAGGAAGCGGAGGACGCCGTCCAGGAGGCGTTCCTCTCCGCGTTCCGGGCCCTCGACCGGTTCGAAGGCGGCTGCCGCCTCTCGACGTGGCTCCACCGCATCACGATCAACGCCTGCCTCATGAGGATGCGCCGCCGCGGGAGGAAACCCGAGGAGTCGATCGAGGATCTCCTCCCCCGGTTCCAGGCCGACGGGCATCCCGTCTCGTTCTTCGAGCCGTGGAGCGAGGGGGCCGACGTGGCCCTCGAGCGGACGGAGACCCGTCTCCTCGTCCGCAGGCTCATCGACCGGCTGCCGGAGACCTACCGAACGGCCCTCCTCCTGCGCGACATCGAGGATCTCGGAAACGAAGAGGCGGCCTGCCTCCTCGGCATCACCCCGAACGCCATGAAGATCCGCGTGCACCGGGCGCGCCAGGCCCTGCGGACCCTGCTCGAACCGCACCTCTCCGTATCGGCCCGGGCGGCCTGAGCTTTTCGAGAGGGCTCCCCACTTGATCCAGGTCCTCCCCGGCGCCCCGTATGGAAAGAGTTGATTTTGCGACATAATCTCGTTCTCATACACCTCCGGAACGCCCACATCGTCGGAAAGCTGAATCGTCAACCATAGACCACAGGAACTCTAGGAGGCATCTATGAATCGTCGTCAGTTCGCCAGCACCCTCGGAGCCGCGGTCGCGGGAATCGTCGCGGGCAAAGCCCTCTTCGCCGATACGAAGCCCGCCGAAAAGGACAAACCCAAGGACCACGTGTGTGCGGGCAAGAACGGATGTAAAGGCCAGGGCGGCTGCGGCACGAAAGACCATTCGTGCGCCGGCCAGAACGCCTGCAAGGGCAAGGGCGGCTGCGCCTCGGCGTCCATGAAACACGAGTGCGCGGGCAAGAACGAGTGCAAGGGCCAGGGTGGCTGCGCGACGAAGGACCACAAGTGCGCCGGCCAGAACGCGTGCAAGGGCCAGGGCGGCTGCGCGGTTCCGCTCAAGAAGAAGGCCGCCCCCGCAGCGCCGAAGCCGAGCTGACCGCCTTCCCATGGGAGACCGATTCGGATTGCCCGACCTCGGCGTGGGGGTCGGGCTCCGCACGGTCCACTTCGGGCACGTCCTTTCGAAGGCGCCCGACGTGGACTTTTTCGAGGCCCTCACGGAGAACTTCCTCGACACGGGCGGGCGCCCCCGCCACGTGCTCGATCGCGTCGCCGAGCGCTATCCGGTCGTCCTCCACGGCGTCTCCATGTCCATCGGAGGGACCGACCCCCTCGATCTCGGCTACCTGAGGAAGGTCAAGGCTCTCGCCGCGCGCGTCCAGGCGAGGTGGGTGTCGGACCACCTCTGCTTCACGGGGGTTTCGGGACGCAACACGCACGACCTCCTCCCCGTGCCCTACAACGAGGAGACCCTGCGCCACGTCGTCTCCCGCGTGAAGCAGGTTTCGGACGTCCTCGAGCAGCCTCTCGTCCTCGAGAACCCCTCTTCCTACCTGGAGTTCCGCTCCTCGACGATGTCCGAGGCGGCGTTCTTCGCGCGCCTCCTGAAGGACGCCGACTGCGGGATGCTGCTCGACGTGAACAACGTCTACGTCAGCTCGGTGAACCACGGCTTCGACCCCGTCGCCTACCTCGACGCGTTGCCCTCGGATCGCGTCGTGCAGTACCACCTCGCCGGGCATACCGACAAGGGCACGCACCTCCTCGACACGCACAGCGCGCGCATGAAGAAGGATGTCTGGAAGCTCTACGCGCATGCGATCGCCCGCACGGGGCCGCGCGCCACGCTCTACGAGTGGGACGAGGACATCCCGGACTTCGCGACCGTCCTCGGTGAGGCGAGGAAGGCCCTGAAATATCGGCCGCCCCTCCCTCGAGAATCCCGCATCGACGTTCCGCGGCGGGCTGCCAGTGCCTGAGCTGCCGCGCCTCGAGAGCTGGATGCAGGCGGTGATCGTGCATCCGGGCGACGTCGAAAAAGCGGTGCGCGCGCGTTCCGCAACGCGCCACATGAAGGTCGCCGAGGCCCGCCGGGCGATCCTCCCTTCGAGAACGATGGAGCCGCTCGAACGGCTCGCGGTCTATCAGGAAATGTACCCGCTGCGCATGCACGACGCCCTGGAGGCCGACTATCCCGGCCTCGCGGCGTTCTTCGGGCACGAGCGCTTCTCCGATTTCGTCCTCGCGTACGTCGCGGCCCACCCTTCCCGCAGCTACACGTTCGCGCGCCTCGGCGACCACGTGCCGGAGTTCCTGAGGAGAACGCGCCGCTTCTCGCCCGCGCCTTTCCTCCACGACCTGGCGCGCCTCGAGCGCGCGGTCACCGAAGTCTTCGAAGTCGACGAGGAAGGCCCGGAGCTCCCCTCACGTCCTCTCCGCCACATGGCCGAGGACTGGGAGTCGCGGCGCTTCGCCACGCCCCCGACGCTGCGCCTCTTGGCGTTCGACCACGCGGCGGGAGCCGCGCTCGACGCGCTGAAGGCGGGGAAGCGTCCTCGAACCCTCCCGCGGGCGTCGTGGACGGCGTTGCACCGCCGCCGCTACGCGGTCTACCGTCTGGACCTGACGCGGGCGGAATTCCACCTTCTCGGGGCGCTCGCGAAGGGGCGGCCGCTCGGGGCGGCGCTTCGCGCGGCAGCCCGCGCGTGCGGGGGAAAGATCTCGCCCCGGACCGTCACACGCGCGTTTCGGCGGTTCACCGCCGAGGGGTTGCTCGGCGAGGGTTGAGGGACGCTCGCCTCTAGCCCGCCTTCAGAGCGCCCACCAGCCGGTCGAGCTCCGCGGTTGTGGTGTAGACGTTGGGGGTGATGCGTAGCCCGCGGACTTCAGGCGCGCGCTTGTTGCCCGCCATGGACTGCGTGAGTATTCGATGTCGCTCCCGAAGCCGCTTCTGCAGATCGTCGCTGGACACGCCGGGCAGTTCAACCGTGGTAATACCGATGCTCATCGCAGGTTCCGCGACGGTGCAAAAGCGCGCGTCAGGCAGGGCGACAGCAATGCGCTTGCGCAGATACGAACTGAGGTATCGCAAGCGCGCCCCCTTCCGAGCTGCGCCGACCGAATGGTGGAGCGCGAGGGCGGGCAAAGCGGCGGGCTCCAGGTATGCTGGTGCCGTGCCTATCCACTCGAAGCGACGCATCCCGATGGCGTCCGGCGGCGGCGGCACCAGGGGCCAGATTTTCGCCACGTGCGCGGGGCGCATCCACAACACGCCTAATCCTACCGGCGTGCCCAGCCATTTGTGCCCACTGGCCCCGTAGTAGTCGCAACCGAGTGAGGAAACCGGGTCACCCTGCACTCCGAGCGACTGCGCACCGTCGACGACCACCTCGGCGCCGACCCGGTGCGCCGCCGCCGCGATACGCGGCACGGGAAACAGCTGCCCGGTGAGGTTACTCGCATGCGTGACGAGCACGAGACGCGTGCGCGGGCTGATCGCAGCCTCGTAGAGCTCGGCGAGCGCCTGGAGCGACGGCGCGGGGATCGGCGGTCTGACCATCCGCAGCACGACACCGTCGCGCGCCCGGCGTTGCTCCAGCGCATCGAGCATCGCGAAGTAATCGTGTGCCGAGCAGACGATCTCGTCACCGGCGTTGAGGGGAAGCCCAAGCAGAACCGTGTTCAGCGCTTCCGTAGCGTTGCGAACCAACGCGATCTCCGCCCACGGCGTCCCCAGCGCCTCGGCTAGGGCCGGCCGCACTCCCTTGCCGCCGCTTCCGAAGAACAAACGGCCCAGCTCTTCCGCCGGCAGTGCTTCGAGCCGCCGCGCACCTCGTACCAGCTCCTCTACCGCGGTACGAGTGGTCGGGTTGGTCCAGCCGTGATCCAGGTTTACGACATCCGCGTCCAACGCGTATGCGCGACGCACCCGTCCCCAGAACTTTTCATCCTCCGCCATCAGTTCGGGTGCGGCTGCGTCACCCAGGTCCGTGAGCTCGTGATCGATCTCATTGCTCAATGCGACGATCGCATTCAGTCGATCCGCGAGCGCCGTAGCCGGAGAGATGGCGAGTGCGCCCAGCGTGCCCGCCGTGCGAACGACGACTTCGCGTCGGTTGATCATATCGGGCTAGGCGAGTGGACGTCGGCTAGGGTTTCGGGGCCCGCGGCGGCAGTTCGCACGCCGGCGGGTCCGATTGGAAACCGATCTTGTTGTGCGTGCCGTCGCAGAACGGCTTGTTCGCGGAATGGCCGCACCGGCAGAAGGCGATCGTCGTGCGCCCGCCGAGGCCGAAGGCTTTCTCCCTGGAGTCCACGAGGTTCATGTCGCCGGTCACGAGGAGCGGGCCATTGGGCTTCACCAGGATTCTCACGTCGCTCATGTCGTCACCTCAACGCGGTTTCTTCTCGAGATCGAGGAAGCGCTTCTTTGCGGTCTTGAGGAACTCCAAGGCCGCTCCTCTGCCCCGCCAACCCTCGAGCGTCACGTTCGCCGCGAGGCCCGGGCGCGAAACGACGAGCGTCGGGAATCCGCGCAGCCCATAGCGGTCCGCGAGCGCCAGCATCTCGGGGGAGTTGCGTCCGGTTTCACGCATGCGATCCGCCACCTCGATGGGCACGAAGTCCTTCTCGATCTGTGCGGCCATCTCCGGGACCGCGAAAACCTGTCCTTCGAGGAGCCGGCAAGGCTGGCACCAGGCGGCCGTGAAGAAGTACAACGCGGGCTTGCCGCTCTTTTTCGCCTCGGCATCCCCCGAGGCGATCGAGCGCCATTTGATCGGCTCCTTGCCGGGCGCGGCCCTCGAGGCGCCCGTATCCGATCGTGAGGGGCCTGGAACCGCCGCAAGAACCGCGGTGAGGGCGGCGAGAAACGGGGGAACGAGTCGTCGCACACGCATCACTTCGATCTTAGCAGCGGCGAATCCCTCCCGCACGGCGGAACCCTTCAGGGAGCGTCGGGAAGATCCGAGAGGAAGGCGCGCAGCGAACGCGGCCACTCGGACGGGGGACGGGTGAGCGCCTGCCTGAGCGTGATCGTCCGGATTCCACGCGCCGCCTCGGAGAGTAGAGCGGCGGCCGCGGCATCCTGACCCGCATCGCGGGCCGCGAGCGCCCGGACGAGGGCGAGGACGGGAGCGTTCAGGACCCGCTCGGGCAGGGAGTCGAGAAAAGCTCGGGTGTCGCCCGTCCGCCCCGAGAGTCTCAGCGCTTCCGCGCGCAAGGCCGCCGTGTACGCCGAAGGCGAAACGCCGAAGAGCTTCTCGGCGAGACGCGCGGCGCGCTCCGGGCGGGAGATGTCCAGGTTCCGGAGGGTCTGGTCCGCGAGCCCCGCGACCCAGGCGGTGCTGTACGTTCCCGGCCGCTCCCCGTCGGGTCGCCCGAAGCACATGAAGAGATGCGGCCACCGGAATCTCGAGGCGAGATACCTCACGAGCGGCGTCTGCGTCGTGATCTGCGGCGACTCGGCGGGAAGGCGGGGGACCGCATCGGGGCTCGTCGAAAGCCACGGAGGCGAAGACAGGCGGCGCCGGCGTTCGTCGTCGTCACGCTCGGCGAGGCGGTTCGCGAGCAGAAAGGGATGAACCCGGAACGCGGAGAAAGCGGGATCCGCGGCCGCGGGCACGTATCGGGGCAGCCAGTACGCTCCCTCGCGGCTCTCGGGCGGGCGAAAGGAAGGCGGGTACTCCTCGTAGAGCGCCCGTGGGACGCGCGCGAGCCCTGTGGACGAAATGTAATAAAACGTGGCCGCCTCGGCCTGAAGAGTTCCGAGCGCGTTCACCCCGAGACCGAGGGCGACGAGCCCGACGCCTGCGGCCCGCCGCGCGGGCGTCCCCGCGGCTGCGCCCGCGGCGGCTGCGAGGAGGGGTACGAGCGGGACCAGGAAGCGCGGACCCCAGCCCCCGCTCCCATCCCATGCCCACCAGCCCGAATACAGCGCGAGGAGGCCGGCGGCGAGCGCGAGCGTCGAGGCCGCGACGCCGCGTGTTTCGCGCCCGCGGACGAGCGAGACGAGCCCGACGGCGGCGAAGAGACCCAGCGGAAAGTAGAGAAGGAGTCCCTTGTTCGGGCCGACGAGGAGGCGCCAGGCCCCATCGAGAGGCGGATGCGAGAAGTTCCGCCCGCGCGCGTAGGACGAGAACGGGCGGCCGAAGCGAACCACTTCGAAGGCGAGCATGACCGCGATCGGGATGGCGACGCCCGCGAGGGCCGCGGCCCACACCCTCACCCTCTCGCGAGCGGGCGGCCATGTCGAGGCGAGGAGCGGCACGAGCGGCAGAGGGACGAAGAGGAGGTTCACGACCTTCGTGAGCGCGAGGAAGCCGGCGCAGAACCCCGCGGCGAAGGCGAAGCCGAGCGCCGGCGGGCCTTGCGCCCGACTCGCCCGCGCCGCGAACGTCACGGCGAAGACGAGGCATACCGCCTGCAGCGGCTCGGTGAATCCGCAAGCCGTATACGGCCAGAGAGGCGAGGCGACCGCAGTCCCGAACACGGCGAGCCCCTGTCCGAAGACGCCCGCGCCGAGCACCTTCGCGAGGAGGCCGGCCCCGGCAGCCGCCGCCGTCACGAGAAGGACCTGCAGGAGAACGAACAGCGACTGCGACGTTCGCGCACCGAAACGCGCTTCCCACGGGCCCGCCGCAAGGACGAACGGCACCTCGAGCAGCGGTAGGCCCATGCCGTAAGGTGAAACCGCGTCACCTTGAGGTCGCGGGATGGCGAACGTCTGCCCGCGCGCGATCCCGAGCTCGAAGGTCTCGGCGATCGAGATCGCCGTATAGAGCATCTGCTGCTCGTCGGAGACGGTCCCGAACGTGCGCTCTTCGGCCGTCCCGGCGAGCAGGAGGAATGCGGCGAGGACAGAAACCCCGAGCGCCCGCGGAACCCTCTTCAGAGACGCAAGGGCCATCGGGCCGTCACCTGACGTTCCGATCCGGCGAGGGCGCGCCGTACCGCGAGATCGGGCTCGGTCTCGACCGCGAAATACTCGGCGCCGTCGCGGGCGAAACCCTGGTCCGCGACGTGCCGGAGGGCGCTGAGAAGGGGGTCGAAAAAACCGGAGCCGTTGAAGAGGACGATCGGCCGTGAGTGGTGGCCGAGCTGGCGCCACGTCACGATCTCGAAGAACTCGTCGAGAGTCCCGAACCCCCCGGCGAGCGCGAGGAAGCCGGCCGCCACTTCCGACATTCGAGCCTTGCGCTCGTGCATCGTCGCGACGACGTCGAGGTGCGTGAGCCCGCCGTGCGCGATCTCCTTTTCCGCGAGGCCTGCCGGGATGACGCCGTAGACGGGGGCGCCTTCTTCGAGCGCCGCGTCCGCGAGGATGCCCATCAGCCCGACGCGCCCGCCGCCATAGACGAGGCCCGCGCCGGCCCGGGCGATCGCTCGCCCCACGGCCGCCGCGTCTTCGGCGTGTACGGGCGAAAGGCCGGTGCGCGCACCGCAGAAAACAGCGAGCATGGGGCGGTCGAACGTCATCGGCATTCCGGAATGATGCCCGAACGCCCTCCCGGGCTGTTAAGGTCTCCGGCGTGAGCCGGCCCGTGCCGCTCGACCCCGCCCGCGCGGCCCTTCGCGACGCGCTGCTCCGGCACGTTCCGGCGGACGCCGCGGAAGCGGACGACCTGGTCGAAATCCTGGCGCTCGTGGAGCATGAGCCGGCCTGCTTCTCGCGCCGGACGTTCACTCCCGGGCACATCACCGGCAGCGCCTTCGTGGTCTGTCGTTCGACGGGCAAGGTCCTGCTTCACCATCACCGCCGGCTGAACGCGTGGCTGCAGCTCGGAGGGCACGACGACGGAGAACGCGACCCGCTCGCGACCGCGCTCCGGGAGGCCGCGGAGGAATCGGGCCTGAAGGACCTCACGCTGCTCCAGGACGCGATCCTCGACCTGGACGTGCACGACATCCCCGCCGGGAAGGGCGAACCGCCCCACAAGCATCACGACGTGCGATACGCGCTCGTGGCGGAGCACCCGGATGGAATCCATCGCGACGCCGGAGAGTCGCTGGACCTGGCCTGGTTCACGCTGCAAGAGGCAGCGGATAGGATGAACGAGCCGGGAGCCCGGCGAGCGTTGGCACGCTTGGCGAGACTGATTTAGGGAGTTGTTTTCTTTATATTTCTGATATTCGGGGCTGCTGATGCAGCCGCCCAGGGAGAAGACGTTTTCTTCTGATATGCGGCGGCCGCTGTTGCGGCCGCCGATAGATGAAAAACCTGTCTCTCGAACGGCCGGTGTCAAGGGTCGAAGACCGCTACGCGGCGCACTTCGCGCGCACTTGACACCGGTCGTTCGAGAGCTACGCGTCCTTCTTCTTTCTTTCTAAGAGAATCCCCGGTCTCTCTCCCGACAGCGACTCTTCCGCGTCCGCGTACATCCTGTCTATGACGTCCTTGTACTTGTCGGCGATGACGCGGCGCTTGATCTTCATCGTGGGGGTCAGCTCGCCGCCCTCGATCGTGAAGTCGTTCGTGAGAAGGGTGAACGCGCGAATCTGACGCTCGTGCGGCTCGTCGCCGTTGAGGATGTCGATCGCCTGCTTCACGAGCGAGAGGACCTTCGGGTTCTTCACGAGCGCGTCGCGATCCCGGTACTTCAGGCCGGACGAGAGCGCCCAGGCCTCGAGCTTCTCGAAGTTCGGCACGATGAGCGCCGACAGGAACTTCCGCCGGTCGCCGATGAGGACCGCGGACGAGACGTAGCGGACCGATCGGAGCGCGGCTTCGATCGGCGCCGGAGCGATGTTCTTGCCGTACGCGTTGATCAGGATTTCTTTCTTGCGGTCGGTGAGCGTCAGGAACCCCTCCTCGTCGAAGGAGCCGATGTCGCCCGTGAGGAACCAGCCCTCCGCATCGAAGACGCTGGCCGTCTCTTCGGGTTTCCGCCAGTAACCGCCCTCCATCACGTTCGGACCCTTCGCCAGAACCTCGCCGTCCGGGGCGAGCTTCAATGTGACGCCGGGGATCGCGCGACCGACCGTGCCGAGGCGCCATTCGCCCGGGCGGTTGCACGCGAGGACGGGGCTCGTCTCGGTGAGGCCGTAGCCTTCGTACACTTCGATCCCGGCCGCCCAGAAGAACTCGGCCACGTCGCGCGAGAGCGGTGCGCCGCCCGAGATCGCGAAGCGAAACCTGCCACCAAGCCGGGTCTTGATCTTCCCGAAGACGAGCCGGTCGGCGAGCGCGTACCTGAGCCTCAGAAAGAACCCCGGCACCTTCCCCTCCTCGACGACCGCGAGACGGCGGAGTCCGGTCGACACCCCCCAGGAGAAGAGCGTGCGGCGAAGCGCCGAAGCTTGCTCCACGGCCGCCTGGACCCGCATGAGCATTTTTTCGTACACGCGCGGCACCGCGGCGAAGCAATGCGGCTTGACCTCGAGGAAATTCTCCGAGAGCTTGTCGATCGATTCGGCATACGTGATGGTCGCGGCTCGCGAGAAGAAGAGATAGTCGACCATCCGCTCGAAGACGTGCGAGAGGGGCAGGAAAGAAAGGGCGCTCGTGTCGCCGGTCACGTCGAAGAGGGCCGAACAGGCGGCGACGTTCGACACGAAGTTCTCGTGCGTCAGGATCGCGCCCTTCGGCTCGCCCGTGGTGCCTGACGTGTAGATCATCGTCGCGAGATCCTCCGGAACGACCGAGGACGCGCGTTCGTCGAAAGCCTCCGGGTCCGCGCGCAGGGCCGCGAGGCCCTTCTGGACCACGGTCGCGAACGGCGTGGCCTTCCCCCCGCTCCACGGCACGTGGTCGAGAATGATCACGTGCTTGAGGTCGGGGCACCGGTCGCGGACGTCGACCACTTTCTGGAGCTCGACCGCGCTCGAGACGACGACGACCTTCGCGAGTGAATCCCGGAGGATGTACTCGACCTGGGGCGCGAGGTAACTCGTGTAGATCGGGACGCTGAGCGCGCCGAGGGAGAGTGCCGCGAAGTCCGTCATCGCCCACTCGGGCCGGTTCTCCGAGAGAATCGCGACGCGGTCGTCCCGGTCGACGCCGAGGAGCGCGAGGCCCAGGGCGAGGCCCTGCGTGCGCTCTCCGAAGTCCTCTGCCGAGAGGGGCACCCAGGTCCCGGATATCTTCGAGACGAGAAGCTCCGCCTTGCCACTCGAAGCGGCGAATCGAAAATAGTCCAGCAGAGTTTGAGCGGGAAGGGGTTCGAGCACGATCGTCCGATCCATTATGCAGGAGAGGGTCGCGCCCGGCGGGATGAGGACGAGCTAGAGCGGCCGCACCGAAATCGAGAGCACGTCGGCGCAGCCTCGCTGGATCTCCTCGAGAACCGCCGGCTGCGGCGCCTGCCCGACCTGGATGTGGGCGCACGCGGCCTCCGCACCCGCGAAGACGACGTTCTCCGTCGTTTCGACGTTGATCCCCGCCGATCGCAGGACGCCGAATACGTGCGCGAGGACGCCGACCCGGTCGCGGTGCCGGACGGACAGGACGTGCGTGGCGGGTGTGCGGCTCGCGAGGTTGACGGCGTTCGGAACTTCCCCCGTCGAGGCGAAGGCCGCGACGATCCGTACGGTCTCGTCGGCGATCGCGTTCTGCGCCTGGTCCGTCGAGGCGCCGACGTGGTGCGTGCCGATGACGCCGGGAAGGCGCGCGATCCCGTCCTCGAAGGCTCCCGTGCCGCCTGCCGGCTCCTTCGCGAAGACGTCGAGACCGGCCCGGAGCCCTTTTTCCGCGATCGCGGCCTCGAGAGCCGGCTGGTCGACGACCTCGCCCCGGCTCGTGTTCACGAAGAAAGCGCCCGGCTTCATCGCCGCGAAGAACTTCGCGTCGAGCATGCCTTTCGTCTCCTTCGTGAGCGCGCAGTGCACCGTCACGACGTCGGATGCGGCCGCGAGCGCGTGAATCGAATCGGCGCGCGCGATGCCGAGGCGAGCTGCGCGGTCGTCGTCCAGGGAGCGGCTCCACGCGACGACCGGCATCCCGAAGGCTTTCGCCCGCGTCACGACTTCGAGCCCGATCGCCCCGAGGCCGATCACGCCGAGTGTGCGCCCGGCGAGGCCCCGGGCTTTTTGGTACTCGGCCTTGTTCCACAGCCCGTTGCGCAGGTCCACCGCCTCCTCGACGATCCGCCGGTCGAGCGCGAGGATGAGGCCCCACGTCAGCTCGGCCACCGCGATCGCGTTCTTTCCGGGGCAGTTCGAGACCGCGATCGCGCGTCGGGAGGCCGCGTTGAGGTCGATCGTGTTCACGCCCGCGCCCGCCCGGACGATCAGCGCGAGACCCGAAGCGCTCTCCATCTCCTGGGCTCCGACCTTCGTCGACCTGACCACGAGAGCCTCGGCGCCGGTCTCGGCGAGGCGCGCGCCGAGGGACGATCCTTCGAGCTTCGGTTCGTAGAGGACCTCGCAGCCGAGAGCCTTTAGGCTGGCGAGACCCGACTCCTCGAACTTGTCTGCAACGAGCACTTTCATGGCGAACCTCAGAATCGGTGTACGAAGAGGCCGGAGCGCAGCTTCGGCTCGAACCACGTGGATTTCGGCGGCATCGTGACGCCGGCGTCGGCGATCGCCATGACGTCGGAGATCTGCGTCGGGTACATCGCGAAGGCGACCGCCCCGCGCCCGGAGCGCACGCGCGTCTCGAGCTCACCCGTCCCGCGGATCCCGCCGACGAAGTCGATTCGCGGGTCCGTGCGGGGGTCGCCGATGCCGAGGACGGGACTCAGGAGACGGTCCTGGAGGATCGAGACGTCGAGAGAGGAAATGGGGTCCGCACGATCGACCGGATCGCGCGGTGTGATGGTCTGCCAAGTTTCTTCGAAAAAGAGAGTGAAGTCGCCGCGACGACGCGGCTCGGACGCTTCGGCGGGCCGCACGTCGAACCGCTCTCGAACCTTTCCAAGAAAATCTTCTTTCCCGAGTCCTCCCAGGTCCTTCACGACCCGGTTGTAGGGCAGGATGGCGAGCTGATTGTCCGGAAAGATCGCCGCCGGGAACCAGTTGACCGGATGCTCGTCTGGAAGCGTTCCGTGCTTTGCCTTCAGCGCGGCCCGGGCGCGCGCGGCCGACGCGCAGCGGTGATGGCCGTCGGCGACGTAGAGAAAAGGAACCGCCGCGAAGGACGCGACGAAGAACGCGACGTCGCTCTCCGGCACGATCCAAAGGGTGTGTCTGACGCCGTCCGGTGCCTCGAAGTCGAACTCCGGAGGTGCCGAGGTCACCCGGGCGACGCGCCCGTCGATCGAGTCCGCCGCCCGGTACGTCAGAAACACGGGCTCGGCGTGCGCGGACTGGGCGAGCAGGTGCCGTACGCGGTCGTCTTCCTTGTCGGGCCGCGTCTTCTCGTGCTTGCGGATCACGTCCGCGTCGTAGTCGTCCACCGAGCACGCGGCGACGAGGCCGTCCTGCTTGCGCCCCCTCCACGTCTGACGGTAGACCAGGAGCCGGGGCACCGGGTCGCTCTCGAGCGTGCCTTTCGCGTAAAAGGCGTCGAGGTTCTCGCGGCCCTTTGCGTAAACAGCGTCCGAATGGACGTCCACGTCCTCGGGAAGGTCGATCTCCGGGCGGCAGACGTGCAGGAACGACATCGGGTTGCCGGCCGCGAGAGCGCGCGCCTCCCGGGTATCCACGACGTCGTAGGGGACGGACGCGACCCGCGCGGCGAGCTTGCGGGGCGGGCGGCCTGAGGGGAAAGGACGGATGCGTGCCATGGGCGCAGTATCCCCCACCCCCGGGTCTTGCGCGGCGCGCCCGTGCTAGACTTTCCCATCGATCGGACCCGCTACGGAAAGGAAATTCGGGGATGAAACTGTACGTCGGCAATCTCTCCTACGGTGTGAACGATGCCGCCCTCCGGGCTCTCTTTGAACCCCATGGAGCCGTCGAATCAGCCACGGTCGTCGCGGATCGCGAGTCGGGCCGCTCCAAGGGGTTCGGCTTCGTCGAGATGAGCGACGCGGATGCCCAGAAGGCCATCCAGGCGCTCAACGGGTCGCAGCACGACGGTCGCACGATCCGCGTCAACGAGGCCCGTCCGAAGACCGACGAGCCGCGCGGACCCCGCGGACCCCGCTAGCGCGCCGCGTGCTTCGCACGCGCCTGGGAAAGGCGCGCGAGCGACGGCACGTGATGGGGAAAACTCGGTCGCTCGGAAAACATCAGTGGGCCGCGACATGACTCGTTTCTTTCGGGCTGCGACCCTGTCGGTCGCGGCCCTTTTTCTTCTCGCGGGCGCGGCGCCCTCCGGGGACGATCTCGTCTTCACGGGAGGGCGGGTCGTGGACGGCACCGGGAAAGCGGCATTCCGGGGGGACGTCGCGGTCCGGGACGGCCGCATCTCCGCGGTGGGTGACCTCGCGCCGGACCGGATCGCCCGCGCCCGCCGCCGGATCGACGCCACCGGCCTCGTCGTCGCGCCGGGGTTCATCGACCTCCTCGGCCAGTCCGAATACAACGCCCTCGTCGACCGGCGCGCGGCGTCCAAGATCACGCAGGGGATCACCTCCGAGGTGACGGGCGAGGGCGAGTCCATCGCGCCCCTCGGCGAAGCGTTGCTCAAGAGCAACGAAGACTCGTACCGCCATTACGGCCTCAGGCCCGACTGGTCGTCGCTCCTCACGTACTTCATGAGGCTCCGGCGGACCCCGCCCACGATCAACCTCGGCACGTTCGTGGGGCTCGGGGGCCTCCGGCGGACGGTCGTCGGGACGGAGGACCGGCGGGCCGGCCCGGCCGAGCTCGACCGGATGAAGGCGCTCGTCGCACAGGCCATGGAAGACGGCGCGCTCGGAGTCTCCACGTCGCTCCAGTACGTTCCCGACCTCTACAACTCCACGGACGAGATCATCGCCTGCGCGAGGGTCGCGGCCTCCCGTGGGGGCGTGTACTTCACCCACCAGCGCTCCGAGGGAAACCGGATCGACTCGTCGCTCGCCGAGGTGTTCCGGATCGCCCGGGAAGCCCGCATCCCGACGAACGTGTGGCACCTGAAAGCCGCCTACCGGCGCAACTGGGGCGCGATGCCGAGAATCCTCGCCGCGTTCAAAGCCGCGCGCGCCTCGGGGCTGGACGTCGCGGCGAACCAGTACCCGTGGAACGCGGGTTCGAACGGGCTCGACGCCTGCCTGCCTCCCTGGGTTCGCGCCGGCGGCCGCGAGCGGCTGCTGGCGCGTTTGCGCGATCCCGAAGCCCGGGCCCGCATTCGGAACGAGATGGCGGAGGATGCCGACTCCTGGGAGAACCAGTGGTTCGGCTCGGGAGGCGGGTCCGGGGTCATGCTCGCCGCCGTTCTCAACCCCGAGCTGAAGAAATACGAAGGCGGGACGCTCCAGGAGATCGGCGCGCTCATGAAGAAGGACCCGCGCGACGCCCTGATGGACATCGTCCTCGCCGACCGCGCGAACGCGCAGTGCATCATCTTCATGATGAGTGAAGACGACGTCCGGGCAGCCTTGAAAGACCCCTTCGTGGGGTTCTGCACGGACTCCGGGGCGGCCGCCACGGACGGGATCTACTCGGAAGAGAGGTCGCACCCCCGCGCCTGGGCCTCGACGGCGCGCCTCCTGGCCACGTACGTGCGCGACGAGAAGGTCCTCCCTCTCGAAGAGGCCGTGCGAAAGATGACGTCATTCTCCGCGGCGCGCGCCGGGCTCCGGGATCGCGGCGTCCTGAAAGCGGGTCTGGCCGGCGACGTCGTCGCCTTCGACCCGGTCCGCGTAAGGGCCGTTTCGACGTACGCCGACCCCTTGCACTATTCCGAGGGTTTCCCGTACGTCGCCGTCAACGGCGCCCTCGTGGTCGACGGCGGAAAGATCACGGCGGCGCGCCCCGGCCGCCCGCTTCTCGGCCTCGGCACGGCCGCGACGCGCTGACGTCGGGCGCTACCGCGCGGCGACGAGCGCGCCCTCCTGCGGCGCCAGGACGGGCGCCTTCCGCCACTTCCCCAGGAGCTCCACGACGCTGTCGCCGATCCTCAACAGGTTTTCGCGGCTGGAGCCGCCGAGGTGCGGCGTCATGAGAACGTTCGGCGCGGACAGGAGCGGGCTGTTCGGGTCGGGCGGATCGCTCAGGAAGACGTCGGTCGCGTAAGCGCGCACCTTC
>DATIFW010000121.1:0-2390 GCA_035455045.1 Thermoanaerobaculia bacterium
GGCCGCGCGGGACGCGTCGGCGTCCACGAGGTCCCACGCAGGAAGGGGAAGCGCGTCGAGGTTCTCGACGAAGGGCCGGACCGGCGTCCTCCGCGCCGCGGCGTCGGCGGTGCCCCCGGCGAGCGCGAGGCCGGGGATGCCCTCGAGCGCCGCGCGGGGATCGGCCGTCCATGCCTCCGCGAGCTCGGCGAACGTGATTTCCGGCTCGCCGAGGATGACCGCGTCGGCTCCCGCGGCGAGATAGGCCGCCGCATGGTCGGTGGCGTCCGACCCGTTCACCGCGACGCGGCGAGAGCGCGCGCGGGCCGCGGCCACCATCGCGAGGGCCGCGTCGCGGTTCCGCGTCGTGCACATTTTCGTCAGGAAGTTGAAGTTGTCCTCGAGAATTCCGACGATCGGAGCCTCCGAGGCGTCGAGGGCGCGCACGAACTCGGCCTCGTCTTCCGCGAGCATCGCGTCGAACAGCTCCACGTCGAAGCCGCGCTCGCGCAGCACCGACGCCACGAGGAGCGTCGCGAGGGGCGGATACGGTTTCATCTTCCGCCACTGCTTCGCGTCGTGTGCGAGGTAGTAGGAATGCGCGAGGAGAACCTTCTGCCGGGTTCCGCCCATCTGCCTTTAGCCTAATACAGTTCGATTCCGCAATTGTGTGACGTGAGCTTCATTTCCATTATGTGACGGAACTTTTCAACAATGCGACCGCGCCCTGGAGGTCGGAGGCGCCGTCCAGGCGCGCGCCGCCTGCGTACGCCCAGGCGCGCGCGACGGCTCCGAATCCGCCGTGGACGTGCTCCTGGGGGATCTCGCCTCTCGCGAACTCCTCGAGAAACTCCGAAGGGGAGAGCGGCACGAGGCGCGCGGGCCCGGGGTCGCGTGGGCCGAGAAGCACAGTCGAAATGCGGCGGGCGGCGCGTGTCTCGGGACTCGAGGAGGCGAAGAGGTCGATGCGGCACTTCTCCTCGCCGCCCGAGAACGCCGGCGAAGAGCGCGAAAGGAGCCCGAGGAGAGTCGCGCTGTCCTTGCGCAGCGTGAGCTCGCGAACCGACGAAGCGAGCTCGTCCGGATCGGCGCGCGAGACGAGCAGGCTCTCGTCGCCGAGCACCTCGAGGCCGGCGGCATGCGCGGCGGCCACGAGCGTGGACTTCCCCGCGCCCGCCCCCCCGCGCACCACGACGGCGCCCGTCGGGCCCTTGACGGCGCCCGCGTGAAGAGCGCGCCAGCCCCGGCGCGCGAGAAGAGCTGCGGCGGGCGCCTCGAGGAGCGTGCGGGCGAGGAAGGACCTCAGGGAAGAAGAAAGAGAAGAGAGAGATTTCTCAGCAAGAAAAAGGGGAAGAGGAGAACCAGGAGAGGAAGGTGAAGAGGAAGATTTCTTAGAAAGGGAAAGAGAGAGTCCGGGGGCGAAGGCTGCGCGGATTTCGGCCCTCACGAGGTCGATGCGGACGTCGAGTACACCGGGAACCTCGCAGCGGAATTCCGCCGGCTCGTGCACCCACCGCAGTCTCTCTTCGAATGAAAAGGCGGAGTTGGCGGCGTCGGGCCGCGGCGGGCCTGGCGCCGCCGCATCGTCCTCTCTCGCGCCTTCTGAGAAATCTCCGTATTCTCCATTCCCGGGGTGCGGTTCGCGCCGCACGACCTCGATCGCGATCGCACCTCCGTCACCCGGCGTGGCCGAGGAGTCCTCTCGCCAGAGCCGATCTGCGAGGTCGGCGAGAAAGGGCTCGTCCGTCGAAAGCCGCAGATGATCTCCGGGCGGGGCATAGCGGCGCACGAGCACATCCCGCAGCTTGCCACGTCGGCGCCCGATTCCGCAGGAGGCCGGCCCGGAGCAGGAGCGGACCGTTCCGCCGGGAAGGCGTAACCTTTCGCGATTCCATGCGTCACACATGGATGCTCTCGGCCCCCGGCCGCGTGCGGGTCCTTTCGGGGACCGTCGTGGCCCTGGAGTTGCTCGGGAGAAGACGAACGGTGTCTCCTCGGTCAATTCGGCGTGGAGGTTCTCCATGAGTCAGCTTCGAGATCGACTTTTCGGGGCCCGCGGGACGACCCGCGCCTTCTGCCTGCTCGCGTTTCTCGCGCTCGCTCTTTCGGCCGGCGCCGCGCGCGCCGGGGAGATCCGCGGGCGGCTCTTCGTCGGGGACCGGGGCGAGAAGCCTGCGGCGGGCGTCGTGCTTTCGGCCGTGCCGTGGGAAGCGCCTTTCGACGAAGCCCGCCGCGAGGCGAGGGCCGGCGAGGCTCCGAAACCCTACGCCACCGCCGTTGCCGGATCGGACGGCTCGTTTCTCCTCACGGTGCCCGCGGAGCCCGGCAAGGAGAAGCTCTTTCGTGTGCGCGCCGAAGGCGGCGGCGTCCTGCCGGTCATCTTCGAGGACGTCTTCGACGCGAGCGAGACC
>DATIFW010000122.1:0-11832 GCA_035455045.1 Thermoanaerobaculia bacterium
GTGATTTTTCTTCGAAGGTGAATGGGGAAAGAGCACACCGCGCGATCCTCGCGACGATCGAGGGCCGGCCCATCCTCGCGGACGCGGCCTTTCCGCTGCCCGTCTTGCTGCCACTCGATCCACCAGCTCTCGAGATTCCGACAGGGATGGGACGACTCTCCGCAGCGGTCGCACCAGACGGCCCGGTGCGCGTGACGTGCGACGCGCGGGGGGAGGTTTCGGAGCTGCTCAACCTCCTTCCGGCGCAGGCCGCGAGCTCCATTCCCTTCGAAGAGCTTTCCAGAACGTCACCCGGCACAAGAGCAAAGCACGAAGGAGAGGGGGTCTTCCCTCTTCCCTTCGAAGGAATCTCCAGACCGTCTCCCGATGCCGGCGCACACCACGAATCGAGAGGGATCAAAAAGCCCTTCGCGCTTCGCGTCCTCGACGACCGGGTTCTCTTCTGGCGCGCGGGGCGCATGACGATCCTCGACGCCTGGAGCCGGCTCGAGTACCCGCTTCCCGCGTCTTCGCGCGCCGTTCTCGAGAAGCTCTTCGCGCTCGAGCTCGAGGGCGTTCTCTTGCCCGAGGAGACGAACCCCGCGCCGATTCCCGCGACGCTCTCCGTCTTTCACGAGAGCCCCGTCTCCGCCGACGAGGCCCGCCGGCGGATCGCACGCGACGCCCCGCCCCTTTCGCTGATCGTCGGCCGCAAGGTTCTCGTGGAAGAGGCGGGAGCGGGCTCGAGGATCACGATCGAGTCGGCGCTCGCGCCCTCTCTCCCGCCGGAGGGCCCCACCGAGGCCGTCCGCAAGACGCTGGTCTTCCACCTCGTGTCGGAGCTCTTCGAGCTCTCGCGCTAGCCAGGCGGCCGTCTCGCCCCGCTAGAACGTGAGCTCGTCCCCGTCGGCGAGAACGGAGACGCGCCCGTTGCCGAGCGCCGCGACCTCCGCGCGAAGCTGCGCGAGCGTCGGCGGCTTCATGTGGTAGAGGTAGATGGGCGCGCCGGGCGGGAGCTTCTCCATCTCCAGAGAGAGCGTCGCGGGCGTCAGGTGTCTCGACACGTCGGCGAGATGCTGCAGGGCGTTCGGGAACGAGCACTCCACGAAGAACCCCTTCACGTCCGACCGCGCCCGCACCGCCCGCCACAGCGCCTCGGTCGGACCGGTATCGCCCGAGAAGACGACGCACGCGCTGTCGTCCTCGAGGATGTAGCCGCAGGTCGGCACGACGTGCGACACGGGCACGGCCGTCGCTACGAGGCCCGCGACCTCGCAGGGAGTTCCGGTCGGGATCGCCCGAAACGTGACCGTGGGAACGGCGTCGTTCGGCAGGCGCGAGAAGTCCGGCCAGAGGGCATCGTTGAAGAGATGCGCCCTGAGGGCGTCGAGGACCTCCTCGGGAGCGACGATCTCGAGGGGCGATCCGTTCCGCCCGAAGACGTTCTCGACGAGGAAGGGAAGGGACGCGACGTGGTCCATGTGGGCGTGGGTCACGAGGACGGCGCGGACGCGCGCCTGCTCGTCGAGCGTGAGCGCGTCGGTGAGGGAACCCGCATCCAGGCAGACCGTGCCGTTCACGAGAAACGACGTCTGGCGATGGGAAGGCGAGGAGCCGCCGTGGGCCCCGAGGACGCGAACGAGCACGGCCGCGGATTATGCAGCCGGTCGCCGCCGATCGCGGCCCGCGGCAACGCCTGCGTGAGCCTCCTCACGCTTCGGGACCGGACGCAGGGCTCCGGCGTCCTGTCCCGTCAGAACGTCGTGCCGACGTAGAACGTGGCCTGCGTCCCCGACAGGGCCGAGCGGAAGTCCCACTGCTTCGAGAAATCCACGTTCCAGGGCAGACCGAGGAAATACACGCTGAAGCCGGCTCCGTAGGAGGCGTGCCCGTCCTTGAGCCGGCCGTCCTGCCAGAACTGGAAAGACTGGTCGTTGAGCCACGCGCCGCCCACGTCCACGAAAATGCGCCCGCGGATACCGCCGAATTGCAGGATCGGCGTCGCGAGGACGTCCACGAGCGGGAAGCGGAACTCGGTGTTCACGTAGAACGTCTTGTTCCCGATGATGCTCCGGAAGTCGTAGCCGCGCAGGGTGTCGAGGCCGCCGAAATAGAAGACCGTGGGCGCCGCGCCCCGGGAATAGCCGCCGAAGCCGCGGACCGCGAAGAGCACGCGCCGCGACAGCGGCAGGTAGATCCTGCCCTCGACGAAGAAGTCGGTCGAGAGCGTCGTCTCGCCCGTCTTGAACGAGGGCGTGTACTGCACGTTGACGTCGAGCCTTTTGCCGCCCTGCGGCCCGAAGCTGGCGTAACGCGTCGAGTCGTACGAGAACCCGACGCCCGCGGTCGGGACGTTGTCCGTGCGCGGCTCGAACACGAGGAACTGGGTCCCCTCGAGGTTCGAGGCGACGAGCGGGATGTCGAGAGCCCGGCTCACGAAGCCGACGTTTCCCTCCAGCCGCGTGTAACGCGAGATCGGGTAGTAGCCGTTCACCGAAACGCCGGTGTTGCGCGCGATGCGCTGGTCGCGGGCGAAGTCGCCCGTCTGGTAGTTGTACGAGTAGAAGTACTCGCGGTCGTCGTAGAGCTGGAGCCCCCACTGGAACCGCTTGGCGATGTTGAAGTAGCCGATGCGGAAGTTCGAGAACGTGGAGACGGAATCGAACTGGAAGAACGCACGGCGGTCGCCGAGGTAGTCCGAGAAGGACAGGAGCACCTGCGACACGAAGGTCTGGTCGGAGTTGATTCCCGCGAGGACCTGCGCGTTGTCGAGGAACATCTTGAATTTCGGGCGCGAGAGTTTCTCGGGATCGACCGCGACCTCGACGGCGGGTACGAAGCCGGCCGTCCCGCCCGTCTTGACGGGGGCGGGAGGGAGCGCGCGCTCGTCGAGCTTCTTGAAGGGCTTCTTCGCATCGGCGGCATAGAGCTGGAAGCGCAGGCCCTGGAAACCCGAGAAGACGATCTTCTCCTGCCCATCGGGCCCGACGAAGGCCGCGGGGCCGAGAGCGGCGCCGATCACGTCCGTGTACTGGAGAATCTCGCCGGTCGCGAGATCCTGCCCGTAGATGTTGTAGATCCCGCCGCGCGAGGAGGTGAAGTAGATCCTCTTGCCGTCGGGCGAGAACGAGGGATCCTCGTCGTTGCCGTCGCCCCACGTCACCTGCTCGGCCTTCGACGGGTCGTCGAGCGGAAACCGGACGATCTTCGAGAACCCGGAGACGATCTTGCTGTGATAGACGAACTTGCCGTCCGGCGAGAAGACGGGCGCCTCGTCGTACTCCCGATCGTTCGTGAGGTTCTTCACCGCCTTCGACTTCAGGTCGAGGAGAAAGATGTCGCGGCTGTTGCCCTCGACGCCCGAGAAGACGATGGACGCGCCGTCCGGCGACCAGGAAGGTGCGAGCGGCACGTCGGGCGCCACCGAGATGCGCTCGAGGAGGCCGCCGCCGCGCGCCGAGAAGATGAGGAGCTTGCGGCCGCGCTCCTGCCGGCCGAAGACGGCGATGCGGTCGCCGTCGGGCGCGAAGGAGAGGTCCCGCCCGCTCTCGGGCCCCGCGGTGAGGTACTGGCCGACGATGTATTCGTACTTCGTCGTGCGGCCGGCGGAGAGGTTCTTGTAGAGCTTGCGGTCGCGCACGGACAGGAGCGCGATGTCCACGTCGCCCTTGTAGGTCGTGAGCGTCGCGACGAAATCCCCGGACGGGGACGGCGCCGCGCCGATCTCGAACGACTCGCGCCCGACGGGGCCGACGCGGAAGCGCTCGCCGTACTCCGAAGCCTCGCCCTTCACGGCGAGGAGGGGGAGGTACTTCCGACGGAGGTACCGGCGGAACTTCAGGTCGAAGTCGTCGGGCTGGATCTCGAAGGCGCGCCGGAGGGCGACGGCGACGTCGCGGCCGAGGAACGACCGGTACTCGAAAAGGAAGTCGCGGACCGCGTCCTTGCCCCACTCGGCTTCCATGAAGTCGTAAACCGCGTGCCCGTACCGGTAAGCCGCGTAGCCTTCGATCGAGACCTTCGTGATCGGCGGGATGAGGTCCTGGTTGACCGCGTCCCTCAGGAACATCCGGTCCTTGTCGTCCTCGTCGTTGCCGTAGTACGACGCCATGCCTTCGACGACCCAGGTCGGAACGTTCGACGTGAGCGCGCGACTGAGCCGCCCGCCGAACAGGATCTCGTACTGGAAGATGTGCGTCAGCTCGTGCTGGATGAGCGCCTGGAGCTTTTCGTCCGGCAGGTCGATGGGCAGGACCATGCGGTTCCGCGCCGGCTCGGCGAAGGCGCCGACGCCTTCGGGGATGAAGTTGAGCTCGATGTTGTTCTGCTCGAACTCGGCGTGCGTCGCGTAATAGATGATCGGGATCCGCTTCGGAATCTGGTAATTCAGGCGGCGCGAGAGCTCGTCGTACGCGGACTCCGCCATCGAGACGATCTTCTGAAGAGTCTGGCGCTCGCGCGAGTAGTGGAAGACGTCGAAGTGCGTGGACTGGTAGATCGACCAGTCGAACTGGTCGTAGACGATCTTGTTCTGCCCGGCGGCGAAGAGAGGATTCTGAGAAGGTAAAGCGAGCACGGCCAGGAAGCAGAGGGTGACGAGCGAGTGGGAAAGGGGGGACGAAGGGGTTGGGGCCCCTTCGTCGGGGGTGCGCACCCGGCGGTTCGATCCGCGCGGACGGACGTCGCACCCCCCGAAAAAGGTCCGCCTGCGAAGGGGACGGCGCCGCCGGATCCCGAAGCCCGCAACGTCAATCGAAGACATAACGGTTCGCCTCCCGTTCCCGCACGACGAAGAGCCCGAGCAGCTGGTTCTCGAGGGAGAAGAGATTCTCGAAGAGGCCCACGAGCTCGTCCACGCGCGCCTTGCTCTTCTCCTTCGTGTCCCGGAAGTTCTCCTGGAAGAGCTTCAAGCCCGTGTGCCCGTCGATCGCGACGACCGTCACGTCGAACGTGAAGCCCGTGGACTCGACGAGCACCTGGCGGTAGTAGATGCGGTGGTCGATCGGACTCGTGTACTCCTCGTTGCGGTATCCCGATTTGTTCTCGACGCGGAAGTCCACCACTCCCGTCAGGAGGATGTCGGCTCCCGTACGGCCGCCCACGCCGCGCCAGAAATCCCCGGCTTCGCCGAGCTCCTTGAGGTTCTGCGTCGGGAGCCGCACGTCCTGCGGCATCGTCACGATCGTCATCTTCGTGCGCTTGCCGAGCTGCTTGCCGAGGTAGCGCCGGAACTCGGCGTCCAGATCGAGGTCCTTGTAGCGCGGCGCGTCCTTCTTGTCCGAGAGCTTTGAGGCGACCAGAAAAGGCGCGAGCGAGATCCTCTCGCGTCCCGTCACGGCGAGCTTCGGGCGCAGAGGAAGGCGGAGCTTGACCTCCTTCGTGCCGCCCGAGCAGGCCGAGGCGAGCACAGCGGCGGCGACGAGTGAGGCAGCCCGGGGCCCGGCGGCGGCACGCCTCATCGAGGCCCCGGAGGCGCCGGAGGACCGGGCGTCGGCGCCGGCGGCGCGCCCGGCGGATTCTGCGCGGGCGGCGGAACCGGAGTGCCGGGCGAGGCTTCGGACGGCACCGTGCCGACGGACGGCGGGACGCGCGGAGGCTCGGTGGAGGCGGGCTTTTCGGGCACGGGCGAGGGGGAGGCCCGGACGGCGGGGCTGGAGCTGGACGGCGCCGGCAGCGACGAGGCGCGCTGCACCGAGGTGTAGTACTCGGCGAAACGCGCGTAGTTGCGCTTGATCTTCTGATCCTGCGGCGCGAGCTCGAGGGCCTTCTTGTACGCGGACAGGGCGCGGGAGGTGTCGCCGAGGCTTTCGTATGCGACGCCGAGGTTGTTCTGGATCTCGGCGCTTTCGGGGTGGAGGGCGGCCGCCTTCTCGTAGCGGAACAGGGCTTCGCGCCAGAAACCCTTGCGCGCCATCTGGCTTCCGTAGCTGTTCTGTTCCTTCCACACGGTGCTCTCCTTGGACGACGAGCACGCGGGCACCCCGGCGGCAGCGACGGCCACGAGAAGCGCTGCGGCGGGTCGGAGGCGGCGCGTCACGGCGAGGTCGGGCATTATAGACATCGTCGAGACTTCTTCTCAGAGCAAGAGAGGTGCCGCATGGACGGTGCGGCGAGCGATGCCCGGACAGGACTCATCTGGGCCCGGAAGGGGCGCGGGAGGGCGGCGCGCGCGCTCAGGACGCTCCTTCTTTCGGCCGGATCGCCCGCGGCGGTGCGTGCGCTGTCCCCGGAAGTGGCCGCCCGGATCGCGGGCGAGGACCTCCCGCTCGTGGCGCCGCTCTTCGCGACGGACGACGGAAGCGAGATCCGGGAAGACGTGCGGCGGCTCACGGAATCCGGAACGCGCGTCCTTTTCCTGACCGACCCGGGTTACCCGACCCTGCTGCGCGAGATCCACGATCCGCCGCCCGTCCTCTTCGCGCGCGGCGGCCCGTATCCCGACGCCCCGGCCATCGCCGTCGTCGGGGCGCGCCGCGCCTCGCGCGCGGGGCTCGAGTCGGCGCGGATCCTCGGGACGCAGCTCGCCGAGGCCGGCGTCACGATCGTCTCCGGCTTCGCCCGGGGCGTGGATGCGGCCGCCCACCGCGCGGCGCTCGGGGCCGGCGGGAAGACGATCGCCGTCTTCGGGTGCGGCGTGGACGTCTGCTATCCGCCCGAGCAGAAGGACCTTCTCGAGACGCTTCTTTCGTCGGGGACCGCGCTTTCGGAATTCCCGATGGGCACGGTTCCCGAGCCCTGGAACTTCCCGATCCGCAACCGCATCCTCGCGGGTCTCGCGCGCATCGTGTGCGTCGTCGAAGCGGCTGAGAAGAGCGGCTCCTTGATCACGGCCCGCTACGCGACGGGCTATGGCCGCGACGTGGCGGCCGTTCCGGGCTCGATCCTCTCGTCCGGCGCCGCGGGGTCGAACGCGCTCCTCAAGGACGGCGCGATCCTCGTGAGGAACGCGGACGACCTCCTCGCGGAGCTGCCCGAGGCCGAGAGAAGGCTCCTCAAACGGCACGTCGCCTCGCGCGAAGACGCCTCGGTGCCCGCCCATCTCTCCCCGGACGCCGCGGCGCTCTTCGCCGCGCTCGAGGCCGACGAGCCGAAGGACGCCGACGCCCTCCTTTCGGCCACGGGACTGTCCGCGGCGCGCTTTGCGGCGGCCCTCGTCCACCTCGAGCTGGAGGGCCTCGTGACCGTCCTGCCGGGGGCCCTCTTCGTCCGGCCGCGGGCACGGAGTTGACAGACGTGGCATCGTGACGGCCGCTCATGGCGAAGTCTCTCGTCATCGTCGAGTCCCCCGCGAAAGCCGCGACCCTCGGAAAGTTCCTCGGCAGGGACTTCTCCGTCATGGCGTGCTACGGCCACGTCCGCGACCTCCAGAAGAAGGGCATCGCGGTGGACCGCGCGCGCGGCTACGAGCCGTCGTACGAGATCCTGTCCGGCAAGGAGCGCACCGTCCAAGATTTGCGGAAGGCGGCGAAAGGCGCCGACACGATCTATCTCGCCGCCGACCCGGACCGCGAGGGCGAGGCCATCTGCTGGCATCTGCAGGAGATCCTGAAGCCGGGCCTTCCGAAGACGAAATTCCACCGGGCCGAGTTCCACGAGATCACGAAGGCGGCCGTCACTCGCGCCATCTCCCATCCCGGCGCGATCGACCAGAACCGCGTCAACGCGCAGCAGGCCCGTCGGATCATCGACCGCCTCGTCGGCTACGAGGTGTCGGATCTCCTCTGGTCGAAGCTCTGGCGCGGGCTTTCGGCGGGGCGCGTCCAGACGGTGACGCTGCGGATCATCGTGGAGCGCGAGAGCGAGCGAGAGCGCTTCGTCGGCGTTCCGTATTTCTCGGTCCCCGTCACGCTGAAGAAAGGCGATGCGGCGTTCCCGGCTCGCCTCGCCGTGTGGAAGGGAGAGAAGCTGAGGTTCGACGGGACGGACCCGCGCCTCGCGACGAGAGAGCAGGCGGAAGCCGCCCGCGCGCACGTGGAGGGAGCGGCGCTCGCGGTCGTGAAAGTCGAAGCGAAGGAGCGGAAGGGGAGCGCGCCCCCGCCGTTCACGACGTCCAAGCTCCAGCAGGGCGCCGCGCGCGTCGGCTTCAGCGTGCGGCGGGCGATGCAGATCGCACAGCGCCTCTACGAGGGCAAGACGATCGGAGAGAGCGGGACGATCGGCCTCATCACGTACATGCGCACGGACTCCACGCGCACGGCCGAGGAGGCGCTCGTCGCCGTCCGCGAGTTCATCTCGAGGACGTACGGGCCCGGCGCCCTTCCCGAGGAAGCGCGACGCTTCCGACAGAAGAAGGACGTCCAGGATGCGCACGAGGCGATCCGTCCGACGTCGCTCGACTTTCCGCCCGAGGCCGTCGCCCGGTATCTGGCTCCGGACGAGCTGAAGCTCTACCGGCTCATCTGGAACCGCTTCGTCGCGTCCCAGATGGGTCCGTCCGTCTCGGAAGTGACGTCGGTCGAGATCGAGGCCAGAAATGGCGGCGAGACGGCCGGACTTCGCGCTTCCGGCACCGTCCTCAAGGACCCGGGCTGGTTGCGCGTCTACGAGAAGGAAGCCGAGCCGGACGCCGAGGAGAGGGAAAAGGCGGAAACGAACGGCGAGGCGGACGACGAGGACGACAAGGTGCGCCTCCCCGCCCTCGTCGAGGGCGACCCCCTGGCGCTCGTCGCGGTCGCCGCCGAGGGACACGAGACGCAGCCGCCGCCGCGGTTCAACGAGGCTTCGCTCGTGAGATTCCTCGAGGAGAACGGCATCGGCCGTCCCTCCACGTACGCCGAGATCATGCGCAAGATCGAGGACCGCGAGTACGTCAGGAAGAAAGACCGCCGCTTCACCCCGACGCCTCTCGGCCGCGTCGTCGTCGACCTCATGCGCGAGGGCTTCGACGACTTCTTCCAGACCGAGTACACGGCGAAGATGGAGGAGGAGTTGGACGAGGTCGAGGAGGGGAAGCTCGACTGGCGAAAGGCGCTCGCGGAATTCGACGGCAAGTTCGTCAAGGATCGCGACAAGGCGAAGAAGAAGATGGTCTCGCTGAAGGCGGGGCTTCCGCTCGCGGACGTGAGAAAGCGCTTCACCGACTTCCGCCTCACGAACGATCCCGGAGACGCCTGCCCGAAGAGCGGCCACCCCCTGAAGCTGCGAATGGGCAAGGCGGGCCTCTTCATCGCATGCGGCGGATATCCGGAATGCGACTTCACGCAGGACATCCCCGAGGTCGAAGAGGACCCGATCGATGCGTCGGACCTCGAAGGTCAGACCTGCGAGGAATGCGGGAGCCCGATGAAGCTCCGCACGGGACGAAACGGATCCTCGTTCCTCGGCTGCACGGCCTATCCCGTCTGCCGCAACACGGTCCCGGTGAAAGTCGCGGGAGGAAGAGCCGAAGCGAAGCCCGACGTCCCGACCGGCGAGAAGTGCCCGAGCTGCGGCCACCCTCTCGTGACGCGCCACGGGCGTTACGGCGATTACGTCGCGTGCTCGAACTACCCCGTCTGCCGCTTCAAGCCGCCGAAGCCCGTGACGCTCACGGGCGTGAAGTGCCCGAAGTGCAAGACGGGCGACATCCTCGTGAGGCGCGGGCGCTTCGGCCCTTTCTACGGCTGCTCGAACTACCCCGCTTGCGAGAAGAACTTCCGGGCGCGGCCCGTCCCCAAGACGTGCCCGAAGTGCAAGGCGCCGTACCTCCTCGTGCGCGACCGCAAGGCGGGGCCGTTCTACGTCTGCGAGATGGAGGGCTGCGGGCTCGACGTCCCGGCCGCCGACCTCGAGCTCTACCGGCCGGCCACGCGGATTCCGGAAGGCGCGCTCGAGGCGGCCATCGCCGAAGCGCGGGCCCCGGCGCCCGCGAGAGGGGCAAGAAAGCGCGCACCGCGCGCGCAGGCAACCGACGAGCCCGCGGGCGGGGTGACGGCCGAGGCCGCTCCGGCGAAAACGCGACACGCGAAGAACCGAAAAAAGGGCTGACCCGCGCTCTCGGAGGAAGGAGCGCTGGAATAACGCGAATGCGCGGCGCGTTTCGCGCGCCATGAGTGAACCCCGCAGCGTCTCCCGCATCGTCCCTGGCGTCGTCACCCTCGAAGGCGGTGGCTTCCAGGTGCGCCGCCCGTTCCCGACCCCCGCGCTCGCCGCGATCGACCCCTTCCTCCTCCTGGACGAGATGGGCCCGACGAATTACGCCCCCGGGAAGGCCGTCGGCGCGCCCGACCACCCGCACCGCGGCTTCGAGACCGTGACGTACCTCCTCGCGGGCACGATGCGCCACCGCGACTCGAGCGGCCACACCGGCGCGCTCACGCCCGGCGACGTGCAGTGGATGACCGCGGGCGACGGCGTCGTCCACTCCGAGATGCCCGATCCGGAGTTCCAGAGGACGGGTGGCCGGATGCACGGCTTCCAGCTCTGGGTGAACCTTCCGAAGAAGGACAAGCGCATGCGCCCGCGGTACCAGGAGGTCCCGGCGGCGCGCATCCCCCAGGGCGTGAGCGCGGACGGGAAGGTTCGCGCGCGCGTGCTCGCGGGCGAAGCCCTCGGACAGAAGGCCGTGATCGAGACGCGGACCCCGATCCTGTACCTGCACTTCACGCTGGAGAAGGGCGGCCGGATCGCGCAGAGCGTGCCGGAAGGCTTCAACGTCTTCGCGTACGTCGTCTCTGGCGAGGGGCGCTTCGGGAAGGACGGGACGCGCGGCGGCGCGGGCGACTGCGTGATCTTCGGGACGGGCGCGGGCGATGTCGCGATCGAGGCGGCGGAAAGAACGGACGTACTCGTCATCGGCGGACAGCCCCTGAACGAGTCCATCGCGCGCTACGGCCCCTTCGTCATGAACACGAAGGCAGAGATCGTGGAGGCCTTCGAGGACTTCGAGGCGGGGAAGATGGGGTCGATCGAGCCCGAAGTCGGCTGAATCTCGATCAAGAGCTGTTGTCATCGGCTTCCCGGGGAACGGAAGAAACCGCCCTCGCTGCCGCATCCAACCATCACGCACTCGCCGCGGACCGAGGCGGCCGAAGGAGGCGTCATGATGACCACTCGACGGGAGCTCCTGACCCTCGCGGCAGAAGGCACGGCCGCAAGCCTCGTCGCGGCCGCCGCGCCCGCGCGGGCCGCGAAGCGCATGCGAATCCGGGCGATCGCGTTTGACGCGTTCCCGATCCTCGATCCGCGGCCGATTCCCAAACTCGCAGAGGATCTCTTCCCGGGCAACGGCGCGGCCCTGACGGCGGCCTGGCGCACGCGGCAGTTCGAGTACACGTGGCTGCGCACCCTGTCGGATACCTATGCCGACTTCCTGCGCGTCACCGAGGATGCGCTCGTCTTTGCCGCGCGCAGCCTGAAGCTGGAACTGCCGTCCGCAGCGCGCGAGCGGCTCGTGCACGCTCACCTCGAGCTCAAAGCGTGGCCGGACGTCCGTCCGGCCCTTCTGGCGCTGCGCGACATGGGCGTCCGCATGGCGTTCCTCTCGAATTTCACGGCGCCGATGCTGGACGCCGGGATCCGGAACTCGGGCCTCGAGGGCGTCTTCGAGACGCCCCTCAGTACCGACCGCGTGCGCGCTTTCAAACCCGACCCGCGTGCCTACCGGATGGCGGAGCGCGCCTTCGGAATCGACCGCGGGGAGATCCTCTTCGCGGCCTTTGCGGGGTGGGACGCGGCAGGCGCCAAGACGTTCGGATATCCGACGTTCTGGGTCAACCGTCTCGGCCAGCCGACCGAGGAGCTCGGCGCCCTCCCCGACGCGACCGGTGCCGGCCTCGCCGACGTCGTGGGCTTCGTGACGGCCGCGGGCTGACCGGCCGCCTGGTCAGACCTCGAGCTCGCCCCGCATCATGAGGACGGCGCTTCCTTCCACGC
>DATIFW010000123.1:0-5705 GCA_035455045.1 Thermoanaerobaculia bacterium
TCCTCCGAGAGGTTCGCCTTCCAGAGCTTGATGAGGTTGTCGACGAGACTCGGGGTCGGCGTCGGCGTGGGAAGAGCTTCTGCGGCCGTCGTGCCGGCCGGGGCGGCAGCGGGCACCGGAGTCGATGTGGGTTGCTGCCCCAAGAGGCTCGAGGTCGCGAAGAGAGCCGCCGTGGCGGTCAGGAACAGCTTCATCCTGTCACCTCCGAAAAATCCTGCCCGGATCCTACAAGAGACCGCCGGACCCGCGCCACGCGCTGGCTCGCGTCCTGAACGGGCCGGACGGAACGCGAGCTTGTATGCTCTCTCAATGGCATCCCCGAGGTGGCCCTTCTTCGCGGCTCTTCTCGCCGCGGGTCTCGCGCCCGGCCTCGCCCGCGCTCAGACCGACCCCTGGGCGGCGCGCGTCCGCGCGCGCTCGGACACCGCTCTCGCCACGTTCCAAGGCGTCGACTGCGTGTCGATCCGCGCGCCGCGCGCCCTCGTGTGGCGGCTGCTCGTGGCGCCCGAGTACGCCGCGAAATGGTTCTTCGCCGGCATGCCGCAGCTCCTGCCGCGCGGGGCGAGCTACAAGAGAGGGCCCACGGCCGAAAAGAACGACGTTCTCACGCTGGACGCGACGACGCTCGAGGGGCCCCGGCATCTCGAGCTCGTGGTCCTCGCGGCGGTCCCCGGCCAGCTCCTCTCGTTTCTCGTGAGGTCCGACGACGCCGGCCTCCTCGACAGGGGCATCGAGAAGCTCTCCCTCACGTTCGTGCTCGACACGCCGGCGGAGGGGACGACGGACCTCTATCTCGCGATGCATTACGACCCGGACTCGCCGTTCTCGGCGATCCTGTCGCCCGCCGCCGTGCGCCGCCAGCACGAGAGGCGGCAGGCCTCACTCAACATGTTTCAGCTCCTCGCCGAGGAGGCCGCGCGCCTGAAGGATCCTCCGCTGCACGACGTGCCGGCCTCCGAAGCCGCGGTTCCGCGCGGGCCCCGCAAGTGAGAACCGGCGTCTTTCGAGCGGTGAAGGGGGCAGGGGGGAAACACGACCGTGTTTCCCCCAGAACTCGCAGATTCTAGCCCGCCCTTCTCGTGGGGACCGCGAAGCCGTCTGCGGGCTAGGGCCTAGAGAATGACGCCCTTCAGCGGCACTTTCACGTCGCTCTTGGCCTTGTCGGTCGTCTTGATGTGGAGCTCGCCCTCGAAGACGCCCTTCTTGATCTTCTGGTCGACCGTGAGCACGACCTGCACGCGCGACTTGTCGACGGGCACGATCTCGGCCGAGATGCCGGGCACGTTCGTCTCGACCTTCGTGACCGCGAAATTCGGCGCCTGCGCGTTGTTGTTGACGATCATGACGTTCCGCTTCACGGCATCGCCCTTCGGGTCGAAGTTCCCGAAGTTGATCGAGACCGGCGTGACCGAGACGGCGGGCTTCACGAAGCCGGACACCGAGATCTCCATCTCGGGCTGACGCTTGACGCCGGTCGAGACCTTGACGGTCCCGCCGAGAATCCCCTCCGGCGCGTCGGGCGCGGCCGTCAGGGTGATCTTCCACTGATTCGGGTTTCTGTCCTTGATGAGCTCTTTCTCGGGCACGGGGGAGAGAGTGGCCTTGAGAAAGGAGTTCGGCGTTTCGATCTTCGTCGGCTTGAACTCCGGCTCGTCCGACACGAGCACGACCTCGGACGAGGCCGCCTCGCCGGAGAGCGCCGTGATGCGGAAGAAGCCGTACGGCAGCGCCTCGACAAAGGGCTTCACGTTCGCCGACAGGAAGAGAGTCATCTGCGGCATCGACGGGTCGTCCGTCATGAGAAGCGCCGTCTTCGAGATCGGCCCGGTGAAGTTCTTCGTGTCGACCGTGAGCGTCACCCTCCCCTCGCCGCCGGGCTTGATCACCTTGTCGAACTCGGGCACGGTGCAGCCGCACGAGGGCTTGACGTCGGTGACGTGGAGGTCGGCCTTCCCCGTGTTCTTCAGGACGAACACGTGCTTGATGGCCTCGCCCTTCGGGACAGTCCCGACGTCCTTCTTGTCCTCGGGGACGACGAGCCTCGGTCCGGATGCCGCATCGGCCTTCGGGGGAACGGGCGCCGCGGCCGGCGCCTGCGCGAGGAGAGCCGGGGCGTAGGCGAGCGTGAAGGCCGCGGCCAGGGCGACGGCCGTTCGGGGTCGGATTCTGGAGAGAGACATCAGGGACTCCTTAGGAATGGACGGGCGGGGAGCCGCCCCTTGGGACTGCGAGTATACGTGCGCGCGCCCCTCCCGGCGCCGCGACGCGCCAACGGGGCAGGTCGAAAGGGCCTGAAAAACCCGATAGCAAGGGCCGGGCCTAAGGCTCCTCTACGAGCGTGCCCTCGAAGACGAAACGGGCGTCGCCCGTGAGCGTGACGTCGCGGGCGACCTCGCCGTCCCTCAGGAAGGACACCTCGAGCGTCTCGCCCGAGCGCGTCGCGACCGAGACCGGCGGGTTCGCGCCCTTGAGGAAGCTCGTGACGACCGCGGCCGCGACCGCGCCGGAGCCACACGCGAGCGTCTCCGCCTCGACTCCCCGCTCCCAGGTCCGAACCGCGATCCGCGACGGAGAGAGCACCTTGACGAAATTCGCGTTCGCACCCTCGCGCATGGCGGGGTGGCGCCGGTGGAGCGGCCCGAGGATCGAGAGGTCGAGAGCGTCGAGATCGACGTCGGCCTGCACGTACGAGACGACGTGCGGGACGCCCACGACCAGGGCAAACGCGCCCTTCTCGAGCGTCTCGCCCGCCGTGTCGAGAGACGGGACCGCACGTCCCACGGCCACCGGCTCGGGCAGCGCGAGCTCCACGGTCCCGTCGGATCGCACGGTCGCGCCGATGGCGCCCCAGCCCGTCGCGGCGACGAGAGAGGCCCCGGCGAGTCCGTTCCGCACCGCGAATCGCGCGGCGCACCGTGTCCCGTTTCCGCAGAACCGGCCCACCGAGCCGTCCGCGTTCACGTAATCCACCACGATTCTCGAGGACGGGTCTCCCTCTCGCTCCGCGAAGACGAAGAGGACGCCGTCCGCCCCGACGCCGGTGCCGCGGCGGCAGAGTCTGCGGATCGCCTCGATCTCCCGCGGTCCTCTTTCGACGCGTGCTCCGAAGACCAGGAAGTCGTTTCCCGCTCCGCTCATCTTCGTGAACGCGCAAGGCAGCGCGCCGAAAGGCGATGGTGTTGTCTCCCGGGTCATTTCGCCGTCCCGACCGCGCTCTCGTTGCCCGTCTTGTCCACGGCCGTCACGCCGTATTCTCCCCGAGAGACGCCGGCGTCGAAGTAGACGGGATCCTTGAGGTCCCCGGCGATCCTCTTCCACGCGCCGTCCTGGCGGCGATAGACGCGGTAGGAGGCGAGGTCGCCTGCGAGGCTCGGGTTCCACACGAGGCGCGTGCCGCCTGCTTCCGCGAGGACCAGGACGCCGTCCGGCGCGTCCGGCGGAAAGACGTCCGCCGTCGACACGGGGACCTCGTCCGATGCGGGGCCGAGAATGAGAGGCAATTCCGCGACCGGCGCCGCGCGCACCGTGTAGACGTACTTCCGGTCGGGCAGGACCGTCGTGTCGACGTACGTCGTCGCGCCGAGCACGACGCCGAGCGGGCGGTCCTCGTACTCCTCGTCCGCGGCGTCCCGCCGGTAGACGGCGTAGCCCGCGACCTTCGCGGGCCGGGTGCCGTCGAGCATGGCGACAGGAGCGCTCCAGTCCAGGCAAACACGCGCCTCCTCGACGGTCGACAGGACGCGGAACGGCCGGTCCGGCGAGACGCGCGGCAGCAGCGCGACGAGCGGCGACAGCTCGGAAGCTCTCTTGCGGTCTCGCGTGGCCGTTACGCCGTACCGCAGAAAGACTCGCCCGAGGCGTCCCTCGCGGTGGAGCGGCACGAGCGGATCCCTCACGACGACGTCCGGGCCGACCGTGGCGGCGTCGAGCTCCGTGCGCGTGAGCGTCTGGATCGCCTCGGCACGCGCGCGGAATCCTTTCTCGTCGCGCGCGCGCGCCGCCGCGTCTTTCGGAGGCTCCGGAGGCTTTTCACCCTCCCGGGCCCCGATGAGCTCGCGGTACACCGTCACGCCGGTGAGATTCGTGAGCGTCTCGCCCGCGTTCGTCTTGGACGGGTAGGGGAACCGCAGGACGACGTCCGAGCCTTCCTGCGAGAGGCGCACGGGCTCGACGCGGGCCGGCAGGACCATGAGAGGCGGCTCGGGCGCGAGCTTCCGCCCGCAGCCCTGGAGAATGGCGAGAGAGAGAAAGACCAGGAATAGGTTTTCTGCTATCGGCGGCGGCAGGTGCCGCCGCCGCGGAGCGAATCTGGGCCGGGCGTAGGCTGTCAAGGATCTTCGACCGCTACGCGGCGCGCGGAGCGCGTCCTTGACAGCCGCCGCCCGGCAATACGTTCTTTCTTCCGGTGGCCGCGAATGCGGCCACCGATAGCTGAAGCTCCGTCTTTCTTCCGCCATCTGTGTGCCTGACTACAGCACGAAGCGCGAGAGGTCGCGGTCCCTCACGAGGCCCTGGAGCGCCCGCTCGACGTACGGCCTGTCGACGACGATGCGCGCGCCCGCGGCGTCCGGACCCGCGAAGGAGATCTCCTCGAGCACCGTCTCGAGAATCGTGTGAAGGCGCCGGGCGCCGATGTTCTCGAGGTTACGGTTCACCTCCGCCGCCGCCTTCGCGATCTCCCCGAGGCCGTCGTCCGCGAAGACGAGCTCGATGCCGTCCGCCGAAAGGAGGGCGGCGGACTGCTTCGGGAGCGCGTGTTCGGGCTCGGTGAGGATGCGCAGGAAGTCCTCGTCGGTGAGCGAGTCCAGCGCGACGCGGATCGGAAAGCGGCCCTGCAGCTCGGGGATCATGTCCGAGGGTTTCGCGACGTGGAAGGCCCCGGCCGCGATGAACAGGACGTGGTCCGTCTTCACCATCCCGTGCTTCGTCTTGACCGTTGTCCCCTCCACGAGCGGCAGGAGATCGCGCTGTACGCCTTCGCGCGAGACGTCGGGCCCGCCGCGGGCTCCCTCCTTGCCCGCGATCTTGTCGATCTCGTCCAGAAACACGATCCCGGTCTCCTCCGCGCGCCGCACAGCTTCCTCGGGCACGGTCGCCTCGTCGGACATCGCGTCGGCCTCGCGCGCCACCAGAAGCGGACGCGCGTCGGACACGGGGAGCTTCACCTTCTTCTTCTTCTGCGAGCCGAAGAGGTTCGGGAGCATGCCCGGGAGATCGATCCCCATCTCCTCCATGCCCTGCGGCGTCATGACGGAGATCTGCGGCATCCTTTCGTCCGTCACCTCGAGCTCGACCTCGCGCGCTTCGTGCTTGCCGTCCCTGAGGTCGCGGCGGACCCGGTCCCGCCCGTCGGCGAGGACCGCTCTTCCGGTTGCGTCGGTGCCGAGGGCCGTCACGAGGAGATCCACGAGCCGCTCCTCCGCCGCGGCAGTCGCGCGGTCCAGAACGCGCGCGCGGCGCTCGTCCTTCACGAGCCGGATCGCCGCCTCCACGAGGTCGCGCGCGATGGAGTCGACGTCGCGGCCGACGTACCCGACCTCCGTGAACTTCGAGGCCTCGACTTTCACGAAGGGCGCGTCCACGAGCCGCGCGAGGCGCCTCGCGATCTCGGTCTTTCCCACGCCGGTCGGACCGATCATCAGGATGTTCTTCGGCATCGTGTCGCGCTGGAGTTCCTGGCTGAGGCGCTGGCGCCGCCAGCGGTC
>DATIFW010000124.1:0-3847 GCA_035455045.1 Thermoanaerobaculia bacterium
CTCACGAGCGCGTCGGTGCCCAGGAGCACGTCGAGGCCGGAGTCGAAGAGTTCCCGGGGCGCCGTCGAGCCGTAGAGGAATACGTTCGAGGTCGGACACCACACGGCGGCGCAGCCGGCCGCCGCGAGCCGCGCGACTCCTTGCGAGGTCGTGCCGACGAGGTGCACCGCGAGCAGCCGGTCCGAGAGAAGGCCGCGAGCGGCCGCTTCGTCGATCTCGGCGGTGGACGCGGCGTCGGTACCCTCCGCGAGATGAAGCGCCCAGGGCCCCGCGGGCGGCTCGGCCACCGCGTCGGCGAGCGCGTTCACCGCGTGAATGCGCGCGACCCGCACGGGAAAATTCCGGTCGAAGGCCTCTTCCCACGGGTCGTGATGGACGACCGAAGTCGCGCCGCCGAGGATGTTCTTGAGCGCGCCGAAGAGCAGCGCGTCGCGACGCGACAGCAGCTTCCGCCGCCCGAGCCCGCCGGCGAAACGGGCATGGAGATCGGCGCCCCAGGCGGCCGCGCTCGTGTACGGCGGCTCGCCGAGGCGCGGGAGATGGTTGCGGTGGAGATGGTCGTGCGCATTCACGAGCCCGGGGAGGAGGGTGGCCTCTCCGAGATCGAGCGTCAGGTCGACCGCTCCGTCCGCCGCCCGGAGCCTTCCGCCTTCGACGTCACGCGTCGCGTTCTTCGCCTCGAGGCGCAGCCTCATTTCGAGAATCGGAGCGCGAGGAGCAGAGGCAGGCCCAGGTCCGCGGCATAGCGGTCCAGCTTCTTCGCGCGCTCGTAGAACGGCCGTACCTCGACGCCGACGCCGAGCGACCCCGAGGCGTCGAACGTGAGCCCGGCCTCACGCGCGGCGGCCTCGTGGGCGTCCACGTCGTGCACCACGTGCTCGACGACGTGCGCGGCTCCGGAGGCGTCGCGAAACGCACGCGCGTGCCCACGCCGAATGGCGTCCGGGTGAAAGTCCGTCACGATGGCGTATCCGCCCTTGCGAAGGACCCGCGCGAACTCGCGGTACAGCGGAGCGATCTTCAGGAAGTGCCCGGCCGCGAGCCGGCACCACACGACGTCGAAACGCTCGGCGCCGAAGGGCAGCGCCTTGAGGTCGCCGCCCGCGGTCGTGCGCGGCCGCGCAGGGTCGCGTCGGCCGGCCGCCAGCATCTCGAAGACGAGATCCACCCCGCAGGCACTCTTCGGAGCGTGCCCCTTCGGGAAGACGAGACGGCGCGCGGTACCGCAGGCCGCGTCGAGGAGACACTTTCCCCCGATGTCGTGGGAGAAGAACCGGACGGCGAGCGAATCCATCGTCGTCAGCGGGTTTTCGACGTCGTACGTCGCCGCCCACAGCCGGTATGCGGGAGCCGTCCCGAGGGGCGGTTCGGCGCTCACGCGGGCGGCCTCAGATGTCCGTAGGCCTGTGAATCCGAAGGCACGAGCCCTCCCTTGAGCCGTCGCGCGAAGTCTTCCACGCGTCCCTTGAGAGCGCGGGAGAGCCACGGCACGTGCGGATCCTCGTGCGTCATCCAGCCGGTCCACTCCGGCGTCGTCCACTCCTCGAGGGTCGCGGGCGTCGTCGAGAGCGGGTCGACGTTTCCGTACGTCGAGCGCCGCTGGGGCGTCGGCGTGTAGAAATACGTGATGAGTTTCATGTCGGGATTGACGGCCGCCAGCCTCTCCACGAACGCGAGCGTGGTCTCGACGTCCCCCGACGGGTCGTCGGGATCCCCGAACATGAACGAGAACTCCGGCACGATGCCGAACCGGCGGGCCTTCTCCGCGAGAGCGAGCGTCTGCGCCGTCGTGAGGTTCTTCGACATCTTCTTCAGGGTCTCGTCGGAGCCGGATTCTGCGCCGAAGTAGGCCATCGTGAGGCCGGAGCGCCGGAGAGCTTCCCATGTTCGGTCGGAGAATCGCAGCATCACGTCGATCCGGGCTTCGCACCACCACTTCAGCCCGAGCGGCGTCATCCGTTCGGCGAGCTCCACGGCGCGCGGCTCCTTGAGAAAGAAATTGTTGTCGTAGAAGTGCACGGCGTCCATGCCGTGGCGCTTCACGAGATACGCGAGATTCGACTCGGTGCGCGCAGGCGACTCGAATCTCTGGAGGCTCCCGAGCGCCGCGATGACGCCGCAAAAGTTGCAGGTGTACGAGCAGCCGATCGAAGCCTGATAGACGCCGTTTCGACTCCCGAACGCGGTCGGCTGGAGATAGGTCTCGATGTCGATCCGGGTCCAGGGCAGCGGCGGGAACGCGTCGGGGCCTTCCCAGGCCCGCTCCGGGTTGAGGCGCGCCTCGCCGCCGTCCTTCCAGCCGAGGCCTTTGACGGAGGCGGGATCGAGCCGTCCCGCCAGGACCTCGAGCAGCTCGACGAGCGTGCGCTCGCCCTGGCCGCGCACGAGGAAGTCGACGTACGGCGCGCGCAGCACGGGCGTCGGGTAGAGACTCGGGAAGTAGCCGCCCCAGACGATGGGACACCTCGGGAAGCGCTCCTTGAGGCGGCATGCGAGGGGCACGGCCGAGACGAGCTGGGGGCCCGGCATCACCGTCATCGCGATGAGGGTGACGGGATCGTCCGTGAGCGCGCGGCTCGCGACGCGCGTCGCGACCTCGGCCTCGAGGTCGGAATCCGGCACGTTCCCGTCGAGGATCTCCCACGAGACGCCGGGGGGCAGCGCCGCGCCGAGCGCGAGGAGCGAGAGCGGAAAGCGCCGGTTCTTCGGGCGCGTGGCGCGCGGGTTGAGGAAGAGGATCACGCGGTTCTCACGTTCTGGCCGCGACCCACAGGTCGAAGCGCGAGGGCTCTCTCCTCCCGAGAAGGCGGGCCTTGACGCCACGCGTCTCGTAGGCGAGCGGGTACAGGACGCGGAGCTTCACGAACGACAGGCCCGCGGGCGCCGCGGCGCGCTCGAGAGTCTCCCGCGTGAGGTATTCGACGGCCGTCAGCGCGAGGAGATCGCCTGCGAGGTCGCGAAAGCTCCGGGCGGTGTCGCGCCGCTTCTCCTCGGCCATGGCCTCCCCCGATGCTCTCCGCGCGTAAAAAGGGGAGTCGAGTATAGCCACGCGTCCGCCCGGCGCCGTGGCGCGCGCGGCCTCGGCGAGGGCTTTCCCGAGATCCTCGGCCAGGTGCAGCGAGGCGTCGAAGACGACGAGGTCGAAGAGCGCGTGCGAAAACGGCAACGCGTCGAACGACGCGGAAACGCGCCCGAACATGCGCGGCAGGTGTCGCCGGAACGCGGCGCCCGCGGCGAGACCATCCACGTCGTCGAGACGGAGGTCCAGAGCGACACACCGGTGCCCGTCGCGCGCGAGACGCGCGCACAGCCAGCCGTTTCCCGCGCCGAGGTCGAGAACGGCGAGTTCTTTGGCGCGCTCTTTCGCGAGCGGAACGACGACGCGCGACTTCAGCGCATCGAACGAGCGGGCGCGGACCGCCCACTGCCCGGCGAGGGGGCCGGAGGCCAGATACGGCAGCGCGAGAAGCTCGGCTTCTCCGCCCGCGCCCCGGCCTTCCGTGCGCCTCAGCCGCGCGTAGGCGCGCGCCCATCGCCGGCGGGGGCTCTCGGCATTCATGCGGAGACGGCCGTCCGCTGGAAGTCGCAGAGCACGTGGTCGCCGAGAAGGGCGAGCGGCCGCGCCGCGACCCGATCGAGGTGTTCGAGCGCTCCGAGAAGACGCGGAAAGCGCGACGCGGCGGGCTCGGCGGAGCTGGGCGGCACGAAGACCCCCACGCCGCGCGTCCCCCGCAGGCGGAACCACGGCGCGAACGCCGAGGCGAGCGTTCCCGGCGAGGGATACGTCACGGTGAAAGACTCGCCGCCCACGCGCGCCGGAGCGGGCGAGCGCGCGAGCCTTCGGAAC
>DATIFW010000125.1:0-5245 GCA_035455045.1 Thermoanaerobaculia bacterium
CTCGCGTACTTCGACGGCTACACGCAGGAGGAGATCGCCGCGCGCCTGAACGAGCCTCTCGGCACGGTCAAGAGCCGGACGCGTTCGGGCCTCACGAAGCTCAGAGCGATCGCCGGGGAAGGAGGGGCAGGCCGTGGCTGACGACCGCATCGAGCCCAAACCTTCCCTCCTCGCGACCGAATTCGCGACGTGGTGCGACGCGCTCGAGGCCGAGCTCGACGCCACGGACGAGGGCGCTCCGGCGCCGCCCGAGACCGCGCCGCCGCCCGAGCTGAAGGAGCGCATTCTCTGGCAGATCCGGGGTCAGGCAGACGAGGCCACGAGCGCTCCCCCGCGCCGGGTGTCGGCCGGAATGCCTGACCGAGGCCTCGCGACCATGGCCTGGGCGCTCGGCGTCGCCGCCTCGTTCATGCTCGCCGCGGCGTTCGCGGCGCTGTGGTACGCGACACGTACCGACCTCGGCGCCACGCGCAGGAACGTCGCCCAGCTCGAAGCGATGCTCCACGACAGGGACGGCGCCCTTCAGGCGAAGGAAGCCGAGCTCGCGTGGCTGAAGGATCCACGAGTCCAGGTCGCCCTCCTGAAGGGCCTCGAGTCGAACCCGACGGCGAAGGCGAAGCTCCTCTGGCATCCCGGGACGAAGCAGGGAATCCTCTGGGTCAGCGGACTGCCGCCGCTGCCGCTCGAGCAGAGCTACGAGCTGTGGGCGTTCGTGGACGACCAGCCCGTCCCCGCCGGCACGTTCGACGCGCGCCCTGACGGCGCGACCGTCATCCCGATCTCGAAGCAGGAAAACCTCGGCGAGACGCCGGTGAAGTTCGCCGTCTCGATCGAGCCGAAGGGCGGCGTCCCGAAACCCACCGGCGCGATCGTGCTCGTCGGGGAGAGGTTCTGAGAACTGACGAGCCCGGAACGTAAACACGCGTCCCACTTCCTGCGTCTCATGATCCGCGACCCCTCGAAGAGCGAGGGGCTCCGCAGGAAGGAACTCAAGTGAATCGCAAAATCCTGAACAGCAACATGATCGGTCTGGGAGCGGGAGCCACGGCCCTCGCGCTCGCCCTCGCCAGCGGCGTGGCACTCGCCGGAAACGCGGGCGGCCGAGGCCATTTCGGCCGCGGAATCCGCGCGGCGATGGCGACGCTCGACCTGAGCGACGCACAGAAGGAGAAGGTCAAGACCATCTTCGCGTCGCACAAGGACCAGTTCCAGGCCTTTCGGGTGCAGGCGAAGTCGAATCGGGAGGCGCTGCGGGCCGCCGTGTCGGCCGAGAACCCGGATCCGGCGGCGGTCGGCGCCGCGTTCCTGAGGGTGCGGGCCGACGGAAAGACGATGAAGGCGCAGCGCGAAAGCGTTCACGCAGAGATCAACGCCGTCCTCACGCCGGAGCAGAAGGCGAAGTTCGACGGCTGGATCGCCGCCCACCGCCAGGGGCGCCGCGCCGCGATGCGCGCATTCGGCGGCCCGCCGAACTGAAGGGCCAAGACTTTCTTTGCTTATATGCGGCGGCTGCTGATGCAGCCGCCGATAGATGAGAAATCTTTCTCTCGAACGGCCGGAGTCAAGGGCGCGCAAAGCGCGCCGCGAAGCGGTCTTCGACCCTTGACACCGGCCGTTCGAGGAATAGCTCTTTTTAAGAAATCCGAATCCTGTCGTTCTCTCTCTCTCTACTTCTTCCTACAGCCAGCCCGAGCGCTTGAACGCCTTCCAGAGGCCGCCGCAGACGGCGAGCATGAGCCCGAGCGCGAAGGGGTAGCCCCAGGGGGACTTCAGCTCGGGCATGTGCTGGAAGTTCATGCCGTAGATCCCCGCGATCATCGTCGGCACCGCGAGAATCGCCGCCCAGGACGAGATCTTCCGCATGTCCGCGTTCTGCCTGATCGAGAGCTGCGTCAGGTTGGACTGCAGAATGCTCGTGAGGAGGTCGCGGTCGCCCTCGAGCTGCTCGACGACGCGAACGAGATGGTCGTGGACGTCTCGGAAGTACGGGCGCACGTCCTCGTGCAGGAGCGTGAACGTGCCGCGGGCGAGGCGGTCGAGCGGGTCGAGCAACGGTCGCACCCCGCGCAGGAACTCCATCAGCTCGCGCTTGAGGAAGTAGATCCGCTCCGCCGGGTTGTCCTCCTTCGGCGAGAACACCGCGTCCTCGACTTCGTCGATGTCGTGCTCGAGTCCGTTCAGGACCGGCAGATAGTCGTCCACGACGTGGTCCACGATGGCCCAGAGGACGGCACCCGGTCCGCACGTCAGGAGCTCCGGACGTTTCTCGACGCGCCGCCGCGTCTCGGCGAGCGGGCTCGCCTCGCCGTGCCGCACCGCGACGACGAAGTTCTCGCCGGCGAACAGGAGGAGCTCGCCGAGCGATACGACTTCCTCGGAGTCCACGTATCGCGCCGTCTTGACCACGATGAACAGCGTGTCGTCGTAGACCTCGAGCTTCGGGCGCTGGTGAGCCTTGAGCGCGTCCTCGACGGCGAGCTCGTGGAGCTCGAACGCGGATCTCACTTTCGCGAACTCCTCTTCCGTCGGCTCGTAGAGGCCCAGCCACACGAACGTGCCCGGAGCCTTCGAGGCCTCGAACGCCTCCTCGAACGTAAAGGTGCCAGGGCGGCGGACGCCCGCGTCGTAGAGGGCGCAGTCGACGATCACGCGACCGGGCTCACGAAATCGAACTTGCCGACGTCGACGAGGCCCTTGTCCGTGAGCTTCAGCGCCGGGATGACGGGCAGCGCGAGGAACGCGAGCGTCATGAAGGGGTGATCCATCGAGCCCGAGAGCGCGTGCGCGGCGTCGTTCGCGCGGCGCTCCTCGGCATCGACGTCGACCATCGGGGCGTTCGACATCAGCCCGGCGACCGGAAGCGGGACCTCGGCGAGCGCTTGCGCGCCGTCCGCCACGACGACGCCGCCCCCGATCGCCGCGACGCGGCGCACGGCCGTCTCCATGGACGCGTCGTCCACCCCGACGACGACGACGTTGTGCGAATCGTGCGCGACCGACGACGCGATGGCGCCGCGCTTCAGGCCGAAGCCGCGGGCGAACGCGACACCGACGTTGCCCGTCCCGCGATGCCGCTCGACGACTGCGAGCTTCAGCAAGTCGCGCGCGGGGTCCGCCGAAGCCGCGCCGTCCACGAGGCGCGCGGGCGCCGTCGATGCACCCGTCGCGAGAGAGCCCGCCCGAACCTCGATGACGCGCACCGAAGCGCCCTCGGGCGCCGCGATCCGGAGCCGGGAGCGGTCGAAGCCCTCCACCCGGAAGCCGGGACCTTCCTCCATGGGCGCCCGCGGGATCTCCTCGAGAAGGCGGCCGCCCTTCGCGACCCGCCGCCCGCCGAGAACGACGAGGTCGGGGCGGAAATCCTCCAGCCGCTCGAACGTCAGGAGGTCGGCCCGGAAGCCGGGCGCGACGGCGCCGCGGTCGGTGAATCCGTAATGGCGCGCGCACGACCACGACGCGAGGCGGATCGCGAGGACGGGGTCGAGGCCGAGCGCGACAGCCCGCCGCACGTGGTGGTCGAGGTGGCCGTGCGCCAGGAGATCCCACGGGTGGCGGTCGTCCGTCGCGAAGGCGAAGCGCTCTGAATTCGCCGGCGTGACGAGCGGCAGAAGATCGTCGAGGTTCTTCGCCGCCGTCCCCTCGCGGATCCAGATGTCCATGCCGCGACGCACTTTCTCGTGCGCCTCGGCGCGCGAGAGGCACTCGTGGTCCGAGCGCATGCCGGCCCCGATGTAGGCATTCAGGTCCAGTCCCGCGAGGAGCGGCGAGTGCCCGTCGATCGGGACGCCCCGGCGGCGCGCGTCCTCGACCTTGCGCGTGACGACGGGGTCGCCGAAGAGAAAGCCGGGTACGTTCATCATCTCGGCGAGCCCGAGGACGTTCTCGAGGTCGTAGAGCGGCGCGAGGTCGGAAGCCGAGAGCGCGGCGCCGGCCGTCTCCAGATGCGTGGACGGCACGCACGACGGCAGCATCACGAAGACATCCACGGGGAGACCCGAAGCCGCCTCGAGAAAGGCCCGGATTCCCGGCACGCCCTTCACGTTCGCGATTTCGTGGGGGTCCGTGACCGCCGCGGCCGTCCCGTGCGCGGCCGCGAGGCGCGCGAACGTCGCCGGCGTCGTCATCGTGGACTCGACGTGGAGATGTGCGTCCCAGAGGGCGGGGGCGAGGTAGGCGCCTCCGAGGTCGATCTCGTCGCCTTTCCGGGCGGCGTGGTAGTCACCGAAGCCCAGGATCCGGTCGCCTTTCACGCCGAGGGTTCCGTCGTGGATCTCGCCCGTGAGCACGTTCACGACGCGGGCGTTCCGGAGGACGAGGTCGGCCGGGACGCTGCCGCGCGCCGCGGCGACGAACTCGGCTAGGGGAAGCGACCCGGGGCTCCCAAGCGTTCTCATCGGGTCTCAGACTACGCCAGACCCCTCCCCTGTAGAAAAGAAGAGAAAGAGAAGATTCTCAGAAAGGGTCTGTATTCCCGAATGACCGATGTCAAGGGTCCGCGACCGCTGCGCGGCGCGCGAAGCGCGCCCTTGACATCGGCCATTCGGGAAGAAGACTTCCTACTATCGGGGCTGCATCAGCAGCCCCGAATATCAGAAAAACAAGAAAAATTCTCTCTCCGCTCTCTTCCCACGCGGCAGCCGCGAGTCAGGGTAGGATTCCCCCATGGGTGCCGCGCGCCTCATTCGGGACCCTCATTCGGGCGCTTACAGCCGAGCCTTCTTCGACGAGATCATCGAACGCGAGCTGGAGCGGGCGCGGCGTCACGGGGTCGTGCTGTCCGTCATGTCCGTCGTGCTGTCGAACTGGGAAGCATTCGTGCACGCGGAGCCGGCCTCGACCGTCGACAGCGTCGTCCGTACGATCGCGAACACGCTCCTCGCGAACCTGCGCATGACGGACTTTCTCTTCCGCTGGGAGGATGACGAGTTCCTTGCGCTCCTCGTCGAGGCCGACCTCGAGGCCTGCAAGCTGAAGGTGGCGCGCCTCGGTGAGACGTTCAAGCCCTGGCGCGAGGGGAAAGGCCCGACCCCCCGGCCGATCAAGGTCCGGGCGGGAGCCGCCACCCTGACGGGGGACCTCGTCTTCGCGGGCGTTCTCCAGATCGCCCGCGCCGCGGCGCGCGACACATCCGGCGAGTTCTCCGCGATCAGGGTCTGAGCGCCAGGTCGACGCCGAGCTCCTGGGCGAGCCGGTACAGGAGGCGGACCGGCAGGCCCACGACATTCGAGGGGCTGCCCTCCACGCG
>DATIFW010000126.1:0-2332 GCA_035455045.1 Thermoanaerobaculia bacterium
GCCAGACCGACGTAGACGAACCATACCGTCGGATTCTGCTTCGCGTTTCGCTGGAAGATCCTCGTCGCCTCGGCCGGCTTCTTCTCGGCCAGCAGCTGCCGGCCGTAGTTGTGGAGCTGGAGCGGACCCGCTTTCGCGAGCGCCTTCGCCATCGTCGCGTCGGCCTCGGCGGTCTTGCCGGTCAACCGCAGCAGCTGCGCCTTCGTGTTCAGGTTCTCGAACCGTTCCTCGTTCTGGATCGAGTTGTCCGCCCACTTGAGCGCGTCCTCGTAGCCGGTCTTGTTCTCGACTGCATAGGTGGCAGCATCGTTCCAGCCGACCCAGCTGTACTGCTGGAGGCCGCGGAGCTGGAGCTTCAGGTTCTCCATCGTCGTCTTCGGGACGTCCACCGCAATTTTGAAGGGGACCGCGACCTTCTCCCATCGCAGGGTGACGACCGCGGAGTCGGGCGCGAGGTCGTCGAAGTCGTACGTGAGGGCATCATGCAATTCCGACGGCCCGGGCTTGACGGCGACGCGCAGGGCATCTTCCTTCTCGTCGTAGGTGAAGCTGCCCCACGAGGTCGAGTTCTTCGAGAAGATGACCGTCCACGACGTCTCGGTCGGGATCATGTGGAGACCGTATGAGCCCTTTGCGAGCGGCTGCCCCTCGATCGTCACCGGGTCGCTGAACGCGATGACGGTGTTCTCATTCGCGCCCGCCCGCCAGACCTGTCCCCACGGAACGAGCTCGCCCCAGACCTTTCGTCCATGGACGAGCGGCCGGTGGTAGACGATCGAGATCGTCGTCAGACCCAGGCGCTGGGAAACCGTCGCGCGCTGGCTCGCGAGCGGCAGGTCGAGCGCGAGGGATTGGTTCTGGTTCTGCGCGAGAGAAATCGAGGCTCCGAGGGCCGCGAATAGGGCAAAAACGAGCGTCGCCGGGGTCGTCCGGATCCGTGACATGGCTCCTCCTTCGAGAGAAACAACTCTGCGGGCGAGGTACGAAAAACTCCCTCGCGGGATTTCGGAAGCGGACGGCCGGCTCGAATCGGGGGACGGGGGCATTCCCATGTCGCGGCGCGAGGAGTCTCCCGAGGTAATCGAGGGAGGAGCCTCGCGCCGCGGGAGCGGGAGCAAGCGAGGAATCAGGCGCTCGGTCGAGTCTGCATCCAGACGAGCCGAGGGCCGGTGGCAAAGCCAGATTCCGAGCGAAGCGACCGCGACGGTCTAGTCCGCCGGCACGCACCGCCCCGATGCCCAGGCGCGCAAGGCGGCGACATCCTCGGCGCGAACGACCGACAGCGGACGCGTCGAACGGAGCGCGACGAGGAGAGCCGCCTCATCGAGCGGGAGGCTCGCGGCCCGCGCCTCGTACAGTCCCGACACGACCGCCTGCTCGATCTCCGCGCCCGAGAAGCCCCCCGCTGCGGCCGCGAGCTTCACGAGGTCGAACCGCGCCGGGTTCTCGCCCCGTTTTGCGAGGTGCAGGCGGAAGATCTCCACGCGGGCGGCCGATGCCGGCAGATCGACGAAGAAGACCTCGTCGACGCGCCCTTTGCGCATGAGCTCGGGCGGGAGCTCCTCGACCGAGTTGCAGGTCGCCACGAGAAAGACGCGGCGCCGCCTCTCCTGCATCCAGGTGAGGAGAGCGCCGAGGAGCCGCTGCGACACGCCTCCGTCGGACTCCGCGGAGCGGGCCGACACGAACGCTTTCTCGATTTCGTCGATCCAGAGTACGCACGGCGCCATCCGCTCGACGCGCTTCAACGCTTCCCTCAGGTTGCGCTCGGACTCACCGATGAAGGGGGCGAGGAGGCGGCCGGCCTCGAGGGAGAAGAGAGGCACCCCCCAGCAGGCGGCGACGGCCTTTGCCGCCAGGCTCTTGCCGCACCCCTGAACGCCCAGGAGGAGCAGGCCCCGCGGGGGATCGAGGAGGGCGTCCTCCGCCTCAGCGAAGCCCGCCCTGCGCGTCTCCACCCACTTCTTCAGGCGTGCGAGACCGCCGACGCGGTCGAAGCCCTCGGGGGCCGCGACGAGCTCGAGGATCCCGCCCCCTCCGATGAGCATTTCCTTCGTTCGGCGGATCTGTGGGAAGTCTGCGCCGTCGAGCTTCCCATCCTCGACGACGGCGCGCGCGAGCGCCCTTTCCGCCTCGAACATCGTGAGCCCTTCGAGGGCGGAGACGAGCGACTCGATCTCGGCGGGGGAGAGCGCGACACGCGCCGAGCCTTCGCGCGCCGTGCGTCGGGCGACGTCGGCGACGAGCCCCTTCAGATCGTCGCGTGCCGGCAGCGCGAACTCGAATCGGACCTCCACGTCCTCGAGCTCGGGCCGCTGCGGGAGCAGCGGTC
>DATIFW010000127.1:0-13981 GCA_035455045.1 Thermoanaerobaculia bacterium
GAGAGCGGGCGCTTCAGTTCGCGCCGCCGTCGCTCTCCCGGTAACATTCCGGCTTCACGTCCCCCACGGAGGAACGATGTTCCACGCCACAATCGCCGGCACGGGCCGGGCCATTCCGGACCGGATCCTGACGAACGCGGACCTCGCAAACATGGTCGAGACGTCCGACGAATGGATCACGTCGCGCACGGGGATTCGCGAGCGCCGCGTTGCGGGCGAGGGAGACGTCCTTTCGGATTTCTGTGTGCGCGCGGCCATCCCCGCGCTCGCCGATGCCCGGATCTCGGCCGCCGATCTCGACACGATCATCCTGTCGACCTGCACGCCCGATCACCTGATTCCGGGCGCCGCCCCCGTCGTGCAGCACAAGCTGGGCGCGAAGAAAGCGGCCGCGTTCGATCTGAACGCCGCGTGCTCGGGCTGGCTGTACGGGCTTCACGTGGCGGACGGGCTCATCCAGTCGGGCAAGGCGAGGAACGTTCTCCTCGTCGGCGCCGAGTTCCTGACCCGATTCGTGGACTACACCGACCGCGGCACGTGCATACTCTTCGGTGACGGCGCGGGCGCGACCGTCCTGAAGGCGACGAAGGCCGACCACGGGGTCCTGTCGACGTCGATCCACTCGGACGGCGAGGGCGCCCCTTTCATCGCGATGCCGGGCGGCGGGTCTACGTACCCGCCGAATCGTCCCGAGACGCTCGAGAAGAGACTTCCGTTCATCCAGATGAAGGGCGGCGAGACGTTCAAGGTCGCGATCCGGTCGATGGTGGAGGTCAGCAAGTTCGTCCTCGCGGAGAGCGGCTTCACGACCGCCGACGTGGACTGGCTCCTCCCGCACCAGGCGAACGAGCGGATCCTCACGGCCACGGCCGACCGGCTCCAGATTCCGCCCGAGCGGTGCATGAACAACATCGGACGCTACGGGAACACGAGCTCGGCCTCGATTCCGATCGCGCTCGACGAATACTTCCGCGACGGCCGCCTGAAGCGCGGCGACCTCATCCTCATCACGGCGTTCGGCGGCGGGCTGACGTGGGGTGCCGCGCTCGTCCGCTGGTGAAAAGGTGAGCCTCGCGTTCCTCTTTCCGGGCCAGGGCTCGCAATTCGCCGGGATGGGACGGGATCTCGCGGAGGCCTTTCCGGAGGCCCGCCGCGTCTACGAGCGAGCGGACGCCGCTCTCGAGCCGCTGGGCCTCGACGTTTCGACGATCTCCTTCGAAGGGAGCGACGACGACCTCAAGCAGACCGCGGTCACGCAGCCCGTGATCCTCACGCATGCCGTGGCCGTCTTCGAGGTCCTGAAGACGAAGGGCCTCGCCCCTTCGGTCGCGGCCGGCCACTCGCTCGGCGAATACGCCGCGCTCGTCGCGGCCGGCGCGCTCACGTTCGAGGATGCGGTCGTCCTCGTCCGGCGCCGCGGCCTCTTCATGCAGGAGGCCGTCCCGCCGGGGGAGGGCGCCATGTCGGCAGTCATCGGTCTTTCTCCCGAGCTCGTCGCCGAGGCCTGCACCGAAGCCGCCGCGTCGACCGGCGAGGCTTGCTCGGCCGCGAACTTCAACTCGCCCGAGCAGACCGTCATCGCGGGGAGCGTCGCCGGCGTCGCGAAGGCGGCGGAGGTTCTGAAGGCGAAGGGCGCCAAGCGCGTGCTCCCGCTCCCGGTCTCCGCCCCGTTCCACTGCGCTCTCATGAAGCCCGCCGAGGAGAACCTCGCGCCGTTTCTCGAGGCGGCGACATTCCGGCCGCTCGCGATTCCCGTCGTCACGAACGTAGACGCACGCGAGACCACCGATCCCGAGGTGGCGCGCGATTCTCTTCGTCGTCAGATCTGCTCGCCCGTTCGCTGGGTGGAGTCCGTGCAGCGCCTCGTGGAGCTCGCCCCGTCGGCGGTCGAAGTCGGGCCGGGGACCGTCCTCGCGGGCCTCGCGAAGCGCATCGCGAAGGACTGGCCCGTCCGGACCACGTCCACGGCGGCGGCGCTCGACGCGCTGTCCTGAATTGTCTCGGAAGGTCACGACGCCGCGAGCGCCGATTTGATAGAAGACTGACGGAAAGGAACGCCATGGCTGTCTCGTTCGCGCTTTCAGGCAAGGTCGCGCTCGTCACCGGGGGCTCGCAGGGGATCGGGGAGTCCATCGCGAGGGCGCTCGCCACGTACGGAGCACACGTCGTCGTGGCCGCGCGCCGCGAGGACAAGGCTGCCGACGTCGCAGGGGCAATCACGTCCTCCGGCGGCCGCGCCGAGGCCCTCCGTCTCGACGTCACGGACTTCGGTTCCGTCTCGTCGGCCTTCAAGGCGGTCGTCGAGAAGCACGGGAAGCTCGACATCCTCGTGAACAACGCCGGCATCACGGACGACGGTCTCATCCTCCGGATGTCGAAGGAGTCGTGGGACAAGGTCCTCGCGACCGACCTCACGGGGGTCTTCCTCTGCGCCCAGGAGGCCGCGAAGGTCATGCTGAAAAAAAGGGTCCCGGGGCGCATCGTGAACATCACGTCCGTCGTCGGTCTCATGGGAAATCCGGGCCAGACTAATTACGCGGCCGCCAAGGCCGGCGTCGTCGGCTTCACGAAAGCTCTCGCGCGCGAGATCGGCTCGCGGGGGATCACCGTGAACGCCGTCGCCCCCGGCTACATCGAGACGTCCATGACCGATGCTCTGAACGACGACCAGAAGAAAGCGCTCGTCGGCCAGATCGTCCTCGGGCGGCTCGGAACGGGCGAGGACGTGGCGGCCGCCGTCGTCTATCTCGCGTCCGACGCTGCCGCCTACGTGACGGGGACATGTCTCAACGTGAGCGGCGGTCTCCACATCGGGTAGCCCGCCGGGGAGCCCTCGCGCCGGTCGACGGAGATAGGGGCCGTGGGGAGCGCCTCGGTGAGGTCGCTCCCCACGCAACCACTCATGCGGCGACGGCGCGCGCCAGCTCCTCGACCCGCTTGTGGCCTTGGGCGCTCAGCTCGCGAAGGCTCCTGTCGAAGTTCGGGTGGGTCATGCCGCTCGTGAGAAACGTCCAGCGGTACGCCCTGGTCTGCGCCTCCGCGATCTCGGCCTTCTCCTCGGCGGAGAGGATGCGCCCGATCGCCTTCTGCAGGCTCTCCAGGTCGAGCTTCACCTGCGCGGCCAGGCCGCCGTCGAGCATCTTGCCGATGTCCATGTAGTCGTCGATGCCCGCCTCGATCTTCGCCGGCTCGAGCGCGCTCGCGATCTTGTCGACGATGAGCGTGTCGAGCTTGGCGTGCTGGCTCTCCTCGAGCCAGTGATGCTTGAGCAGGCTCGAGAAGAGCGGATCGAGGCCTTCCGCGGCGTTGTCCTTCACGCTCTCCGTGTAGTGCTTCTGCGTCATCCATTCGATCTGCAGGGTGGCGAGGAACACGCCCAGCCTGGAGTGGTTGAGAATGGCGGCGGCGATCTCCTTCGCCGGACCGATGGCGCCGCAGGCCGTGCCGAAGCCCTTTTCGAACTCCTTCACGAACCACTTGAAGAGCTGGATGTGCTTCGCTTCCTCCTCTGCGAACCGCAGGACCGCGCGCATCTCGTAGTCGTCGCCGTGCACGCTGCCCTCGGCGTGCTCGATCACCGAGGGCAGGATGTACTCCTCGCAAAGGCCGAAGAGATACAGGTAGGTGAAGCCGCGGATCTGGTTCAGCTTGAGCTTCTCCGCCGCGTTCAGGCAGCGGATGCCGTTCACGCCCGCGAGCGAGTCCGGCAGGAACGGCTTGGCGAAGTCGAAGGTCCGTCCATCGATGACGTCCTCGATCTTCCAGTTGACCTTCTGCGAGGCGTCGAGATTCGATCGGTAGTCGTATTTGTGAGTCAGCATGATCCGATCCTCCTGTGCCTCAAGATCGGATCAAGGCGGCGCCTTGCCAATGGGAACAATGTCCCGATCTGGCTATGATCGCTACCGGATCGCCGGGACGGATGTCCCGTAGCCGATGGAAAAGAGGCCGAGCCAGCGCATTCGCTTTCTCCGCACGTCCGACGGCGTGCAGCTCGCCTGGGCCGAGGCCGGGGCCGGCCCGCCCCTCGTCAAGGCCTCCAACTGGCTGAGTCATCTCGAATTCGAATGGGAAAGCCCCGTCTGGAGGCACTGGATCAGGTTCTTCAGCGACCACTTCCGCTTCGTGCGCTACGACGAGCGCGGCTGCGGGATGAGCGACTGGAACGTGGACGATTTCTCCTTCGCGCGCTGGGTCGGCGACCTCGAGGCCGTCGCCGACGCGGCCCTTCCGCAGGGCGCGTTTCCCCTCCTCGGGATCTCGCAAGGGGCTGCGACGGCCGTCGCGTACGCGGTGAAGCACCCGGAGCGCGTCTCGCGGCTGGTGCTGTACGGCGGCTACGCGCGCGGCTGGGGCGTTCGCGGCGACTCGGCCGGAAAGCGCGAGCACGAGGCGATCGTCGACCTCGCCGCCCTCGGCTGGGGCCGGGACAATCCCGCGTTCCGCCAGGTGTTCACTTCGCGCTTCATTCCGGGAGCGACCAGCGAGCAGATGGACTGGTTCAACGAGCTCTGCAAGAGGACCAGCGCGCCGGCGATCGCCGCCGAGCTGCTGCGTTCACGCGCCAACGTCGACGTCAAGGATCTGCTGCCGAAGGTGAGCGCACCCACGCTCGTCATCCACGCGCGCGAGGACGCCGCGGTGCCGGTCTCCGCCGGCCGCCAGCTCGCCGCGCTCATCCCGGGCGCCGAGTTCGTCGAGCTGGACTCGAAGAACCACATCCTGCTCGAGGGCGAGCCGGCCTGGGAGCGATTCTGCGGCGCCGTTCGGGACTTCACGGGAATCGAGCACGTCCAGCGCGGCGAGGAGCGTGCGTTCGCCTCGCTCACCCTGCGCGAGCGGGGGATTCTCGCCCTGCTGACCGAGGGTTTGAGCAACGCGGACATCGCCGAGCGCCTCGGCCTGAGCGAAAAGACCGTCCGCAACCACGTCTCGAATCTCTTCGACAAGCTCGGGGTGTGGACGCGCGCCCAGGCGATCGTCTTCGCCCGGGATCGGGGTTTCCGGACGTGAGCCGCCCAAACCGTCATTCTTCCTCCATCGGATACACTGCGCACGCTTGAAATCGGGTCCCGGCAGCCCTCAGAATGCCGGTCTCTCACGAGACGAGATTTTCGGAGGATCGCGATGGCGAATTCTGTGGAAGAAAAGGTCAAGGGCATCATCGTGGAGCAGCTCGGCGTCCAGGCGGACGAGGTGAAGCCCGAGGCCTCTTTCGTGGACGACCTCGGCGCCGACTCGCTCGACACCGTCGAACTGGTCATGGCCTTCGAGGAGGCGTTCGGCATCGAGATCCCGGACGAGGACGCCGAGAAGATCCAGAAGGTCAAGGACGCCGTCGCTTACATCGAGTCGCACGCGAAGCCTGCCTGATCCGGGGCTCCCTCGACGCGTGTCCGCGAATCCAGCTCCCCTCCTCGACGGCCGCGGCCGGCGGCGCGTGGCTGTCACGGGCGTCGGCCTCGTGTCTCCGGTCGGTCTCACGGCGAAGGAGAACTGGGCCAGCCTGACGGCGGGCGTCTCCGGCGTCGGGATGATCACCCGCTTCGACGCGACGGATTACGCGTGCCGCATTGCCGGCGAGGTGAAGGGGTTCGACCCGTCCGCGTTCCTCGAGAAGAAGGAAGTCAAGAAGTTCGACACGTTCATCCACTTCGCCGTCGCGGCGGCGAGGGAGGCGATGACCGATTCGGGCCTCGTCGTCACGCCCGAGAATTCCGAGCGCGTGGGCGTCTGCATCGGCTCGGGGATCGGCGGCCTGCCGCTCATCGAGGAGACGCACAAGACGGTCCTCGAGAAAGGGCCCCGGCGAATCAGCCCTTTCTTCATCCCGGGCCTCATCGTGAACATGTGCTCGGGCCTCGTCTCGATCCAGACGGGCGCGAGGGGCCCGAATTCGGCCACGGCCACCGCGTGTGCGACGTCCGCCCACGCGATCGGCGATGCGGCGAACGTCATCCGCCGCGGGGACGCCGACGCGATGATCGCGGGCGGCTCGGAGGCCGTCATCACGACGCTCGCCGTGGGCGGGTTTTCGGCGATGCGTGCCCTCTCGACGCGCAACGACGATCCAAAACGCGCCTCGCGGCCGTGGGACAAGGACCGCGACGGTTTCGTCCTCGGAGAAGGGGCGGGCATCGTCGTTCTCGAGGACCTGGCCCTCGCCAAGGCGCGCGGCGCTTCGATTTACGCGGAGCTCGCGGGCTACGGCATGTCCGGCGACGCGTACCACATCTCGGCGCCCTCCGAGGATGGCGACGGCCCGTTTCGCGTCATGCGCAACACGCTTCTCGACGCGGGCGTGAACCCGGACGAGGTCATCTACGTGAACGCGCACGGCACGTCCACGCCGCACGGCGATCGCATCGAGACGATCGCGATCAAGCGGGTCTTCGGCGAACACGCCAGGAAGCTCGCCGTCTCGTCCACGAAGTCCATGACGGGGCATCTCCTGGGTGCGGCGGGAGGGCTCGAGGCCGGCATCCTCGCGCTCGCCATGCGCCACGGCGTCGTCCCGCCCACGATCAATTACGAAACTCCCGACCCCGAGTGCGATCTCGATTACACGCCGAATTCGGCACGCGAAAAGAGGATCCCCGTCGCCCTTTCGAATTCCTTCGGATTCGGCGGAACGAACGCCAGCCTCCTCATGCGGACGGTCTGACGGGCGCTGTTAACATGAGAAGGCCAAACGGAGGACACCGAAATTCGACGCGTCACCGTCATCGCGGCCGCCGTCGCGATGCTCGCGATCCTGGGGGCCGGATACGTCGTCCGCCGCGCGCGGCGGCCCTTTCTCGCGCGGTTCCGATCCGACGTCGACGGGCTGGTTTCGCCCGAGAGGATCGGCGAGGCGCTCGAAACCCTCGCGAAAGGTCCGCACCGGGCGGGCACCCCAGGTAACGCCGCAGTCGCGGACGAGATCGCGCGCCGGCTCGGGAAAGCGGGCCTGAAGACCTGGAGCGACGTCCACGAGGTGCAGCTGTGGGAGCCCGTGACGCTCTCGCTCGCGCTCACGAAGCCCGCTCCGCGCGCGTTCGACCTGCACGAGCGGGCCCTCGCGGAGGATCCGGCCACGGCCGTCGCGAAGGACGACCTGCCTTTCCTCGCGTACGCGCCGGACGCCGATCTCGAAGCCCCCGTCGTGTACGCGGGGTTCGGGGGACCCGACAACTTCGAGGTGCTGCGCAAGGCGGGTGTCGACGTCCGCGGCAAGATCGCGCTCGTCAAGGCGCAGGGCGTCTGTCGGGGGATGAAATCGCTGGCCGCCGAGCGCGCGGGCGTCGCGGGGCTTCTCATCTATGTCGAGCCGCGGGACCAGGGCATCGTCAAGCCGGCTTATCCCCTCGGCCCGTCCACGAACCGGTGGGCGGTTTCGCGCGGTTCGCTCCTCAAGTACTTCCTCCGGCCGGGCGATCCGGGCCGCGCGAAGGCGATGGGCGTCGACACGTTGCCGAAGATACCCGCGCTCGCGATCTCCGGCGACGTCGCCGAAGCGCTGCTTCGGGAAATGGCAGGCCCGGCGCCTCCGCCGGACTGGAAGGGCCTCCTCGATGCTCCCTACACGCTCGGTCCGGGGCCGGCGCGGGTGCGCATGACGGTCCGGGGAAAGCGGGTGCGCGCCTCGCTCCGCAACGTGCTCGCGACCGTTCCGGGCGCCGACCCGCTGGCCTCGCCCGTGGTCGTCGGCAACCATTCCGACGCCTGGGTCAACGGAGCGGTCGATCCCTCCTCCGGCACGGCGGCCGTGCTCGAGACCGCCGCCGCTCTCGCGCACCTCGGCGAGCGCGGCTGGAGGCCTTCGCGCCCCGTCACGTTCGCGTTCTTCGACGGCGAAGAGCCTGGCATGTTCGGGTCCACGCGATGGCTCGAGGAGCGCCTCGCGAGCGGCGACATTCCCGCTCTCGCCTTCGTCAACGTAGACTCGGCCGTCCGCGCGAACGACCTCTACACGAGCGTGACGCCGGGCCTTCGGGGCCCCCTCGCCGACGTGCTCGAGCTCGTACGCGACCCGTCCTCCGGCAGGCCGCTCTCGGAAACATCCGGCGTCCCCGAGCTGCCGGGCTTCTCCAGCGACGCGGCACCGTTCCTCGGCTTCTCGGCGACACCCGTCGCCGAGCTGGGCTTCGGCCGCTGGTACGGGAGCTACCACTCGCTCTACGACACCGTCACCTGGGTGAAGCGCTTCGGCGATCCCGGCTTCGTGCGATCCGCAACGCTCAGCCGGGTCCTCGCCCTCTATGCGGGTATGCTCGCGACCCCTCGCCTCTTCCCGTTGCGCTTCGGCGAGCTCGCCGATTTCGCGGGCCGCGAGATCCGTGAGATCCATGCGCGTTATCCCTCGTCGATCGGATGGGTGCCGCAGATTACGCGACCGCTCTCGGTCCAGATCGAGCTCTTCGAAGCCGAGGCACGCACATGGGATGCCCGCGTCCGCGCCGCGGGAAGCCCGGGAAAAGACGCGGCGAAGCTCGATCGGCTCGTCTCGTTGACGCTCGGAGCATTCACCGCCCCGGGCGCCGCGTTCGGAAGGGGGTGCCGCCTCTGGGGGCCCTCGCCCGAGACGGGGTGCGGCGCCGCGGCGTTCCCGGCGCTCCAGGAGGCGATCGGCCGGAACGATCGTCCGGCCGCGGCGAAGGAGGTCGGGCGCCTCGCGGGCGCGTTCTCCCGCGCGCGCGATCAGCTCGTCGTGGCGAACCGGGTTGCCGAGGGCGGCGCGCGTCCCCCGCGGCCCACGCCCGGGAACTCACCCAAGCAGTGACACGCCGCTCGAGCGCAGCCGCCGCCATCGTGCTCGCTGCGCTCGCGGCCTGCTCGGGCCGCGATCCGCTGGCGCAGCGCGCGACGCGGCTCGAGACGCTCGTCGATCCCGCCCGGATGAAGGGCAACGTGGAGATCCTCGCGCGAGTCCCGCACCGTGCGGGAAGTTCCGCGCAGCGCGCCGCCGTCGAGGCAGCCGCTGGATTCCTCCGTGCCGCAGGCCTCGAGGCGGTGATCTCGGAGCACACGGCCGCGATCCCCGAGCCCGTCGAGGTCTCGCTCGCGGTCGAGGGGCCTGCCGGGCACACCTTCGATCTCGTCGAGCGCGAGCTCGCGGGCGATCCTTACTCTGGGGCGGCGCCTGCCGAGGTGCCGTTCTTCGCGTGGGCCCCCGATGGCGACGTCTCCGGGCGCGTCGTCTACGCGAACCACGGAGCGCGTGAAGATTACGAAGTCCTGCGCCGGGCGGATGTCCCCGTGAAGGGCGCGATCGTCCTCGCGCGCGCTCAGGGGATCTGCCGCTCCATGAAGTCGCTCCTCGCCGAGGAGGCGGGCGCCGCGGCCCTCCTTCTCTATCCCGAGCGCCGCGATCTCGGGATCGTCAAGCCGGACTTCCCTGCCGGGCCGTACCTCAACCCGTGGACCGTACAGCGCGGTTCGATGCTGCGCTATTTCCTGCACCCGGGGGATCCCGACTGTGCGGCCGGCCGCGCCCTCCCGCGGCTTCGTCCGGCGCTCCCCGCGCTGCCCGTCTCCGAGAGCGTCGCGAAGGAGCTGCTCGGACGCGTGGAGGGCGCTCCCGCGCCCGAGGCATGGACCGGATGGCTCGACGTCCCGTATCGCCTCGGCACGACGCGGGAGTCGGTCCGGTTGCGGACGCGTTCGCGCACCGAGGTGCGCGTGCTCCGCAACGTCACCGCCGTTCTCGCGGGGCGCCGGCGCGACGCCGGCGTCGTCGTCGTCGGCGCGCACACGGACGCCTGGGTGAACGGCGCCGTCGATCCTGTTTCGGGAGTTGCCGCGGTCCTCGAGGTCGCGTGGGCGCTCTCGGCCCTCGCGCGCGGCGGCTGGAGGGGAGAACGCGACATCGTCTTCACGCTCTTCGACGGCGAGGAGTACGGCATGCTCGGCTCGACGCTCTGGGTCGAGGAGCGCCTGACCGCGCATGCGCCGCCGATGGCGGCATTCCTCTACGTCGACTCTTCCGTGCGTGCCCTCGATTTCATGGCCGACGTCTCGCCGGGCATGAGGAAATCGCTCGACGAGGTCCTCGGGCACGTGGCCGATCCCGTTTCGGGTCGCGTCCTCCTGTCGCTGCGCGGCGTGCCCCAGCTGCCCGGCTTCAGCGGGGACACGTCGCCTTTTCTCGGCCTCGGCGGAGTCCCGTCGGTGCAGATCGGGTTCGGACGGCGCACGTATCCGCAATACCACTCGGCATACGACGATCCGTACCTCCTCGGCAGGATCCTCGATCCCGGCTATCGCGTCAGCGCGACCGTTGCGCGCATCCTCGCTCTCCTCGCGTCGGAGCTTGCCGGGTCGCCCGAGCCGCCGTGGCGCCTTTCCGAGGTCGCGTCGTTCCTGGACGACGAGCTCTCGAAGCTCGCGAAAGGACCGGCCTCCGCCCAGCTCGTGCGGCGGAGCGAGCTCTTCTCGGCGGTGCTGCGGCTTCGCCTCGCGGCCCGCGGCTGGGAATCGCTCCTCCCCGCTCACCGGCGTTCCGTCGCGGAGAAAGCCGAGCCCCTCCTTCTGGACGCCATGGCCGCTTTCCACGACGGCGCCGCGCCCGAATTCCAACGCCGCAATCTTCTCCTCGGGCCCTCCGCCGAGTCCGGCTGCGGGACCGACACGCTGCCCGGCCTCCGGCGGGCGCTGCACGGCGATGGATCGGTCGAGGCTGAGACAGCGCGGCTGCTTCGGGCCCTCGCGACGTCCGCCTCGAAGCTCCACGAGGCCGCGCGAATCGCGATTGCGCGCTGACGCGGAGCTTCAGCGGAAATCGTGGCTGGGAAGGTCGGGCAGCGCCGGGAGCGGCCAGAACCGCTCGGCCCTCACCGATACGTTTCCGCCTTCCTTCTGGAGCTTCCCCTCCACGACGAGGCCCCCCGAGCCCACGATGACCGAACGGTTCTCCCGGAAGAGGTCGGGACGGACGATGGCCTGCACGATGCCGCTTTCGTCCTCCAGCGACAGGAAGACGAAGCCCTTCGCGGTCCCCGGCCTCTGCCTCACAATGACCGCGCCCGCGGTTTTGACGCGTTCACCCTCTCTGGCGCCGTACAGCTCGGCGGCCGAGAGGATCGATTGGGCGGATAGCAATGGCCTGAGGTGTTCGAGGAGATGCGGCCCTGCCGTTAGGTCCGTCGCGCGGTAATCGGCGGTCGTCTCTTCGATGAGGGACATCTCGGGGAGAGGAGAGTTCTTCGAAGAGGAAGAAAGAGGGAGAGTTTCATAGAGAGTGCCGAGCGGGCGGGAAACCTCCGCCACCTGCCACAGCGCGGTGCGTCGGGAGACGCCGAGGGACGAGAGCGCGCCGGCATACGCGAGCTTCGTGATCTCGTCGGACCGCAGCGCACACCTTCGCTGCAAGTCTGCCGCGTCTTCGAAGAATCCCTTCTCTCGTTCCTTTTCGATGAATTCTCCGGTCGTCTGCTTCAGCCCCTTGATGAAACGCATGCCGAGGCGCACCGCGAGGCGCTTCGCCACCGGGGTACCCCTCTCCTTCGCGCGTGAACTCGCTTCGCTCAGACAGCACGCGCGTGCGTCGAGAGGTACCCCGGCGTCTCGCGCCCTCTTCTCTTCACCTTCTAAGAAACTCTTCTCTTCTCTTTCTATCCTGCAATCCCACCCCGAGAAATTCACGTCGATCGGCAGGACCGCCGTGCCCTTGCGCTGGATGTCCTTCACGATCGTGGCGGGGTGGTAGAAGCCCATCGGCCACGCGTTCAGAAGGCACGCCGTGAACGCCGCCGGGTGATGCGCCTTCAGCCACGCGCTCGCGTACGCGATGAGCGCGAAGCTGGCCGCGTGCGACTCGGGGAAGCCGTAGAGCGCGAACGACGTGATGGACTTGACGATCTGGTCCTGCGCGGGCCCCGTGATGCCCTTCTTCGCCATGCCCGAGCGCAGCCGCTCTTCGATCGCGCCCATGCGCTCCTCGGAGCGCTTGAAGCCCATCGCGCGGCGCAGCTCTTCCGCCTCGCCGCCCGTGAAGCCCGCGGCCACCATGGCGATCCTCAGGAGCTGTTCCTGGAAGAGCGGCACGCCGAGCGTGCGCTTCAGGATCGGCTCGAGGCACGGGTGCGGATACTCGACCGGCGCCTTGCCCTGTCGCCGGTCGAAGAACGGGTGCACCATGCCGCCCACGATCGGACCCGGCCGGATGATCGCGACCTGCACGACGATGTCGTAGAAGACCTTCGGGGCGTGGCGCGGCAGCGAGGCCATCTGCGCGCGGCTCTCGACCTGGAAGAGGCCGATCGTGTCGGCCGCGCGGAGCAGCTCGTAGACCTTCGGGTCGTCCGCAGGCAGGTGCGCGAGATCCACGTCCACGCCCTCGTGCGCCTTGATCAGGGGCAGCATCTTCTCGATCGCGCCCAGCATCCCGAGGCCGAGGAGGTCCACTTTCACGATGCCGAGGTCCGCACAGTCGTCCTTGTCCCACTGGATGACGACGCGACCTTCCATCGCCGCGGGCTCGAGCGGCACGACTTCCGACAGCTTTCCCATCGCCACGACCATTCCGCCCGAGTGCTGGCCGAGGTGGCGCGGCAGGCTCTGGACGCGCATGAAGAGCTTCCCGAAGTGCGCGACGCGCGGATGCGCGGGATCGAAGCCGGCGGCCGCCATCTCCTTCGCGAGGTCGGCCGCGCCGTCGCGGTACTCGCCGAAGCTCCACGTCCCGAGGTGCTTCGCGATCGTGTCCACCTGCTCCGGCGAGAAGCCGAGGGCCTTCGCCATCTCGCGTGCGGCCGAACGGTCGCGGTACGTGATCACGTTCGCCGTCATCGCGGCACCGTCGGCGCCGTACGTCTTGTAGACGTGCTGGATCACCTTCTCGCGCGGGTCGCCCGAGGGCAGGTCGAGGTCGATGTCGGGCCACTCCCCGCGCTCCTCCGAGAGGAAGCGCTCGAAGAGAAGCTCCATCTTCACGGGGTTCACCGCCGTGATCGAGAGCGCGTAGCACACGGCGCTGTTCGCGGCCGAGCCGCGCCCCTGCACGAGGATGCGCTCCTTCTTGCAGAAGTTCACGATGTCCCAGACGATGAGGAAGTAGCCCGCCAGGTCCAGCTTCTCGATGAGGTCGAGCTCCCGCTGGATCTGCGCCTGCGCCTTGCCCGTGAGCGGCCGGAAGCGCGCCCGCGCGCCCTCCCACGTGACGTGCCTGAGGAACGACGACGGCGTCTCGCCGGGCGGCAGCGGATACGCGGGGAAGCGGTAGCCGAGATCCGCAAGCGTGAAGGAAAGGCGCCCGGCGAGCTCGGCGCTTCTTTCGAGGACGCCCGGCAGATCCGCGAAGAGGGCCTCCATGTCGCCTGCGGACTTCAGGTGGCGCTCGCGCCCGGCGTGCAGCTTCGTGCCGGCCGCGTCGAGGTGCGTGTGGTGGCGGATGCACGTGAGCGCGTCGAAGAGGTCCTTGTCCTTCCGCGCCGCGTAGCGCGCGCCGTTCGTCGCGAGGACGGGCAGGTGCGCGGCGTCCGCGAGGTCGAGGAGCGCGCGGTTCAGGTGCTCCTCCTCGCGCAGGAAGTGGCGCTGCAGCTCCACGTAGAGGCGTCCAGGGAAGAGCGCCGTGAGGCGCTCCAGCTCGCGCCGCGCCGCTTCGAAGCCGCCCGCGTCGCGCGCCGTCAGCGCGCGGGTCACGACGCTCTCCTCGCCGCCCGTCAGGACGTGCAGCCCTTCCGCGTGCGCGGCGACTTCCTCCCACGTCGCGGCCGCCTGCCCCTTCGGCTTCCCGGAGGCGGCGGCGGTGAGAAGCGAGCAGAGGTTCCGGTAGCCCTTCTGGTCCTCGGCGAGGAGGGTCAGGCGGGGAAGAGAGACGCCCGGGGGAAGGGGTGGAGGCACCAGCCCCAGCGGGCCGGGCAGGAGCATTTCGTCAGGATGTTTCTCTTCTGATATGCGGCGGCTGCGAATCGCAGCCGCCGATGGAAGCGAATCTTCGTCCCGGATGGCCGATGTCAAGGGTCTTCGACCGCTGCGCGGCGCGCGGAGCGCGCCCTTGACA
>DATIFW010000128.1:0-2383 GCA_035455045.1 Thermoanaerobaculia bacterium
GTGTCGACGAGCTGCACCTGCACGTTCTCGAACTCCATCATCCCGGGGAGCGGCGCGCGCGTCGTGAACGGGTACTCGCCGACGTCCGGGTGCGCGTGCGTCAGCGCCGCGAGGAGCGCCGATTTACCCGCGTTCGGGGACCCGAGGAGGACCCACTGGCCGGCGCCTTCGCGCCTCACGTGGCCGACCTCGACCCGGTGCCCCGGCCCGCCGCGCGAGGGATGCGCGGCCTCGTCCTCGAGCTTCGAAAGCCGCTTGCGGAGGTCGGCGAGCATCTTCTCGGTCCCTTTGTGCTTCGGGAGGAGCGCGATCATCTCGCGCAGAGCGGCGAGCTTCTCCGCGTGGTCCGCAGCGCGCTTGTAGCGCTCCTCGGCGTCGTGGTACTGCGGCGTGAGGTTCGCGGTCACGGGAGAAGAATAGGGACCGCGGGGGCGCCGCGCCAGCCGACTCGCTTCGACTAGCATGCGGGGCGGGGAGCCGCCGTTGGGTTTCTTAGAAGGAACATGGAGGTCGCGGCTGAGCGTCGCCGGCCTCGTCGCGGGAGGGCTCCTCCTCTTCTACGGCCTTCTCGGCTTCCTCGTTCTCCCGTCTCTCCTGCGCCCCGTCGTGGAACGGAGTGTCGCGGATGTCCTTCATCGAAAAGTCTCTCTTCGCGGCCTCTCGATCAACCCCTTTACGCTCTCCGCCACGCTGAAAGGCCTCGAGGTCAAAGAGCGCGACGGCACGACCCCGTTCCTTTCGTTCGAAAGTCTCGACCTGAACGCCGAGGCCTCCTCCGTCCTGCGCGGAGGTCCCGTTCTGCGTGCGATCACGCTCGTGAAGCCCTCTCTCTCGCTCGTCCGCAAAGAGGACGGCACGTACAACGTACAGGACCTCATGGACGAGGCGTCGAAGGCCGGCCCGAAGGACGACAAACCCCTCCGGTTCTCGCTCAACAACATCCGACTCGAAGGCGGCCGGATCGACTTCGATGACCGCCCGAAGAAGACGAGACACGAGATCCGCGACCTCCAGATCGGGATCCCGTTCCTCTCGAACATCCCGTCGAAGGTCGAGATCACGACGCTGCCCGTCCTCGATGCGAAGGTGAACGGCTCGCCCTTCGCGCTTCGCGGGAAGACGAGGCCGTTCAGCAGGACGCACGAAACGGCGATCGATCTCGACCTCTCGGACGTCGACGTGCCGTTCTACCTCGCATACGTTCCGGTCGAGACGCGTTCGAAGCTCACCTCGGCGCGGCTCGACGCGAAGCTCGCCTTCTCGTTCACCCAGCCTCCGAAGGGTAGACCGGCGCTCGTCGTATCCGGGACCCTGGGACTCCGGAAGGTCGTCCTCAGTTTCGCGTCCCCTCCCGCATTCGACGTCGTCCTGTCGGAGGCGACGGTGGTTCTCGAGGGGCTCTCGACGGAGCCCGGGAAGCCCGCTGCGCTCAAAATCTCCGCGAAGGGCGACGCGGGCGAGGTGCTCGAGAGCGCCGGCGCGTTCACCGTGGAGCCGCTCGCGCTCGAGGGCAGCTTCTCGGTGGACGGCGTCTCCCTCAAGCGCTACGGGACGCTCCTCGGCGAGCTCGTGCCCGTCGCCATCGACGACGGGATCCTCGCCCTGAAGACACGGTACCGCTGGACGACGGGCACGGACGCGAATACGGTCCTGTCCGGCCTCTCGGTCGAAGTGAAGTCGCCACGCGTGAGGAAGAAGAGCGAAACGAAGCCCTTCTTCAAGGCGGCGTCGCTCACGGTCGCGGACACGTCGCTCGACCTCGCGAAACACGCGCTCGTCCTCGGAAGTCTCGAGAGCACCGCAGGAGTCCTCGCGGTCGCGCGGGAGGAGGACGGCAACGCCGACCTCGCGGAGCTCGTCCCGAAATCGGATCCGGATGCTCCGCCGGCGCCGCCGTGGGACGTGACGACGAAGAGGATCGCCCTGCACGACTACACCGTGAGAATGGACGATCGCGCCGTCGGCCGTCCCGCGCGCTACCACCTCACGAAGACCGATCTCGTCCTCGAAGGCCTGTCGACGGCGAAAGGCTCGAAGGGGGCGCTGTCTGTGCGGTTCGGCGTGGACGGGAGGGGCGTCGCGTTCGCGAAGGGCACCGTCGGCTTCAAGCCGATGTTCGCCGACCTCCGGGTCGACGTGAAGGGCGTCGACCTCGTCCCGATCCGGGCCTACGTCCTCCAGGATCTTCGCCTCGACCTCGCGAAGGGCTCCGTGAGCGCGGCCGGCTCGCTCGCGATTCGCGAGGACTCGGGCGGCAAGGCGAGCGTCGTCTACGAAGGGAACGCCGTCGTCGCGAATCTCCTGGCCGTCGACGAGTCGACGAAGCTCGACGTCCTGAAATGGGAGACCTTCTCGGGGGCCGGCATGAAGGCGGGCTACAACC
>DATIFW010000129.1:0-8978 GCA_035455045.1 Thermoanaerobaculia bacterium
CGCGAGGTGAAGCGTGTAGGCCCGCGAGCCCTTGCAGTTCGTCACGGTGTCGGTCGCGGTGACGGTGAAGCCGAAGTCGCCGGCGACGGCTGGTGTTCCGGAAAGTACGCCTCCCGAGGAGAGATTCATGGGCGCCGGCAGCGTTCCGGCCGTGATCGCGAACGTGTACGTGCCGGATCCGCCGCTGGCCGTGAAGGTCTGGCTGTACGGCGAGCCCTGGGTGCCGACCGGGAGCGTGCCGTTCGTCGGGTTGACCGTGATCGTCGGGCACGTCGAGAGAACGACGTCGACGGTACCGAAGCACCCTCCCGCGTCCGTGGCTTTCACCGTGATCGGGAAGGTGCCGGCCTGCGTCGGGGTGCCGGAGAGGATGCCCGCGGCGTCGAGCCCGACGCCCGTCGGGAGCGTGCCGGTGAAGGACCACGTCACGGCGCCGACCGCCCCGGTCTGCGTGAAGGTGACGGGGCCGTACGGCACGCCCACCGACCCCGGCGGAATCGTCGTGGGTGTGACCGTGATCGTCGGACAGACGATGAGAAGCGTGTAGGCCCGCGAGCCCGTGCAGCCGTTGAAGTCGGTCGCGGTCACCGTGAAGTTGAAGGAGCCGCCGGCGGTGGCGGTGCCCGACAGCACTCCCGCAGGGCTCAGGTTGACGTTTCCGGGAAGCGCGCCGGACGTCACGGCGAACGAATAGGGCCCGTTCCCGCCCGAGGCCGTGAGCGTCGCGTTCACCGGAGTTCCGTCGGGAACGCTCGCGAGCGACGGCGGGTCGACGGTGATCGGAGCACACGCCGTGTCGAAGAAGCCGGTGACGTCGAAGACGACGTTGATCGCGCCCAGCGAGAGGTTGTGGAACGCGAGCGCCCCCGAGCCGTCGGTGGCGAGGAGCAGCAATCCGTTCCCCGCGCGCGTCTGGCCGGCCGAGAAGCTGATCGTGTTCGTGGTCGGCTCGGCGACGTCGCTCGGGAAGACGCGCAGGAGGCCGGAGGCGTTCGCGTCCGTCACGATGAGACTCGCGCTGACGGCGCTGGCGGTGAGCGGAACGCCGCAGTTACCGGCGATCGTGAAGAGCCTGAGCTCCCCCGGGCCCATCGGCGGGCCTCCCAGGGGTCCTGCGGGAAGTCGCGTGTCGAATATGCGGCACGGGGTCACGCTGAAATACGTGGAAGCGGGCGAGGCGGAGAAAGCGGGGCCGGCGCCGAGCGCACAGGCGGCGGCCGCCGCGACGAGCAACTTCTTACCGAAGAAGGAGACGTACGCGCGGCCGAGCTCTCTCATCGAAGAAACCCTTTCCCAGTCGAGTCACGACGTCGTACGAATTCTGTGTGCCGAATCGGAACCGTGGAAAGAGCCCACGTCGCGACCAGCGCCTCGATCTCCTGGATGCCGGCGCGATCCTATCTCAACTCGGGATCGCCGGCGAGGCCTTTGCTCGCTCGATCGAGCGGGACCTGATTCATTTGCGGCATACCGGAAAAAGTGCCCGGCGGGTACCTTGACAGCGGAGGTTCCCGCATGCCGACCGCGCTCAGGGAACGCCCCAAGCCCTTCCTCCTGCCCGAGTTCTGCAAGGGCTGCGGGCGCTGCATCGACGCGTGCGCAAAGGACTGCATCTCTCCGGGCCGCGAGATCGATCCCCGGACGGGCCTCGTGCCCGTCACGCTGAACCTCGAGGCCTGCAACGGCTGCGGTCTTTGTTTCGACGCGTGCCCCGAGCCGTACGGCCTGAGGCCGCAACCGGAGGGGGACTTCGAGCTCCAGGACCCGGCGAAGCTGTTCGGTGAACGGGCGGCTCCGCCCCGGCCGGCGCCCATTCCATCTCGAGCGGTTTCCCTGCCGGCCGTCGCGCCGCTCGTCCTGAAGGGCAACTATGCCGCGGCCATCGGCGCGCTTCTCGCGGGCTGCCGCCACGTCTTCGGGTATCCGATCACGCCTTCCACGGAAGGCGCGGAGCTGATGGCGAAGCTCCTGCCGAAGCTGGACGGCATCTTTCTGCAGGCCGTGAGCGAAGTGGCGACTGTGAACATGATGTACGGCTGCGGAGGCGCGGGCCTTCCCTGCATGACCTTCACGTCGTCGCCCGGCTTCAGTCTCATGGTCGAAGGCATCTCGTACATGATCGGCGCCGAGGTGCCCGGCGTGTTCGTGAACGTCATGCGCGGCGGGCCGGGCCTCGGAAACATCGCCCCGGAACAGGCGGACGTGAAGCTCGCGTGCCGCGGCCTCGGCCACGGCAACACGCACGCGATCGTCCTCGCGCCCTCGACGCCGCAGGAGATGCTCGACCTCACGCGCCTCGCATTCGAGCTTTCGTTCCGCTACCGGAATCCGGTCGTCCTCGTCGCGGACGGCTACCTCGGACAGATGACCGGAAAGGTCGTGCTCCCGGCCACGATGATCCAGCCCGGCCTGCCGGACTGGGCGGTCTTCGGCGACGCGCCCCACCGCGGCAACCTCATCAATTCGATCTACCTCGACGAGAAAGACCTCGAGAGCCACAACGAGCTCCTGAACGAGAAATACCGGCGCATGGAAGCGGAGCAGCTCTCGGACCCCTTCAACTGCTCGGACGCGAAGACCCTCGTCGTGGCGTTCGGCACGCCGGCGCGAATGGCGAAGGGCGCGGTCGAGACGCTTCGCCGCGAGGGCGTGCGCGTCGGCCTCTTCCGGCCGCTCACGCTGTGGCCGTTCCCCACCGCCGCCTTGAAGTCGTTCCTGCCGAACGCGAAGAGGATCCTCGTCGTCGAGGCCAGCAACGGGCAGCTCGAGGACGAGCTTCGCCTCGCTCTCTCGAAGGCAGGCGTGGTGCCGCCGCCGATCGAGAGCATCCGGCACTCGGGCGGCATCCTGCCGCAGGCGGCCGAGATCGCCGCGGCCGTCCGGGCTTCTCAGGAGGTCCTGGCATGAGCGTCTTCTACGAGAAGTTCGCGCGTCACGCGGGCGGCGAGGGGCTGAAGGGCCACGCGACGCACTATTGCCCCGGCTGCGGCCACGGGCTCGTGCACAAGTACCTCGCCGAGGCGATCGAGGAGCTCGGCATCCAGGACCGCACGGTCGCGATCTCGCCGGTCGGCTGCTCCGTCTTTCTCTATTACTACTTCGACGTCGGAAACTCCCAGGCCGCGCACGGGCGCGCTCCGGCGGTCGCGCTCGGCCACAAGTACGCGAATCCCGAAGCGGTCGTGATCAGCTATCAGGGCGACGGCGACCTCGCCTCCATCGGCCTCGCCGAGATCGTCTCGGCGGCGCAGCTCGGAACGCCGCTCACCGTGATCTTCGTGAACAACGCGATCTACGGGATGACCGGCGGCCAGATGGCGCCGACGACGCTCATCGGCCAGAAGAGCGCCACGAGCCCCGAGGGCCGCACGCCCCAGATGGGGCAGCCGATGAAGATGGCCGAGCTCATCGCCGGGCTCGACGGGCCGGTTTACGTCGAGCGTGTCGCGCTCTTCGACGCGAAGCAGCGCATGAAGGCGAAGAAGGCCGTCCTGAAGGCGGTGAAACTGCAGGCCGAGAACCGGGGTCTCGCGTTCGTCGAGGTGCTCGCCGAGTGCCCGACGCATCTCGGGATGACGCCCGAGGAGACCGAGCACTGGGTGAAGGAGAAGATGCTCCCGGTCTTCCCGCTCGGCGTGAAGAAGGACGCAGTGCCCGAGCCCTGGTTTCACCGCGAGAAGCCCCGTTTCGACGCCGAGAGCCTCGTCGCGGCGATCGGCGCATCCGCGGAGCGGCCGCCGCGCTTCGCGGCGGGCTTTCCCACGCACCTCGGCGCCACGGACATCGCCCTGAAGCTCGCGGGCGCGGGAGGCGACGGCGCGCAGACGGCGGCCATGCTCCTCACACGCGCCGCCATCCACGAGGGCTACGACGCGACGCACATTCCCAGCTATGGGCCCGAGTCCCGCGGCGGCACTTCGTACGCCGACGTGCACGTGAGCGCCGACGAGGTTCTGTCGCCCGCCTCGCCGCATCCGGCGATCCTGGTGGCGTTCAACGCCCCGAGCCTCGCGAAGTTCGCCCCGGACGTGCCGGTGGGGGGCACGATCCTGTACGACAGCTCGGTCGTGAAGAATCCACCGCCTTTCCGCGCCGACGTACGCGTGTTCGCCGTGCCCTTCACGGAGATCGCCGTGGACCTCGGCAAGGCGATGGTGAAGAACATCGTCGCGCTCGGAGCGCTGCAGGCCGCGACGAGGCTCTTCCCCGCGGAGACGCTGCGCACCGCCATTCGCCTCGCGCTCAAGGACAAATGCGCTCTGATTCCCCTGAACGAAGAGGCCTTCTCCTGGGGGATGCGAGCCGTGAGGCCGGCTCCGAACTGAACGCGGAGGACACCATGAATCAGGACCTGATCCCGGTTTCGCTGACGCCCGCCGAGTACCGCCTGCTCATGGGCCTGCGTGATGTCCCGGAGTCCTCGCTGAAGACGCGCGTGAAGGCGCTCATCGAAGCTCTTTTCCGGATGGCCCGCGAGCCGCGCTGCCCCGAGCACCAGCCGGACGGCGTGCCGTGCGCGAGCGTCCACGCGAATTGCGACCAGTGCGTCGAGGTCACGCGCATGCTCGACGGCCTCGAGGCCATGGAGCTGCAGCTCCGCGGCTTCCCGGGATGAGCGGTGCGGCCGCGGTAGACGCCGTTTCACCGGCGGCGATCCTCCGGAAGGCGCGTGAGGACGGCCGCGCGGTGCTCTTCGAGCACGAGGTCTACGCGCTGCTCGGAGCGGCGGGCTTCGACGTGCCGCGACACGTCTTCTGGAGCGCCGCGCCGGGGCGGGTGCCGACGAAGATTGAAGATTTCTTGGAAGGGTTGAGAGGGGACGACGTCGTCCTCAAGATCGTCTCGCCGGATCTCGCCCACAAGTCCGACGTCGGCGGATTCTCGTTTTCAAAGAAATCTCCTGCGTCGGTCATCGCTGCGGCGAGGACGATGTGGGAAGAGGTCTCCCGCCGAGCGCCCGCAGCCCAGCGCCTCGGGATCCTCGTCGTCGAGAAGCTCGTTCCCGCCTCCGGCGCGCCCGCGGCCGAGGCGCTCCTTTCCTTCAAGCAGGACCCCTCGTTCGGGCCCGTCCTCGTCTTCGGACTCGGCGGCCTCTTGACGGAGTGGTACGGCGAGCTCGCGCCGGGGGCGACGACCGTGATCCTGCAGCCCGGGGAGGTGAAGCGGGGCCTCCAGGCCGCAGTCGAGAAGTACGCGGCGTTGAAGATCTTCTTCGAAAGGAGCAGGGCCCACGCGCAGGCGCCGCTCGTGCTCGACGAGGTGGCCGTCCGCCTCGAGGACCTTTCCAAGAATCTTCTCTCCTATTCCCCCGACAACTCTCTGGGCAATCCGACTCTTGAAGAGCTGGAAGTAAACCCGCTCGTGCTCACGACGGACGGGCGCTGGGTCGCGGCGGACGGAAAGGCGCGGCTCTCGAACCGGCGATTCGTGCCGTCCGCGCGGCCGCTCGCGAAGATCGGGAAGCTCCTCGCCCCGAAGAGCGCCGCCGTGATCGGGGCCTCCGCGCACGCGATGAACCCCGGCCGGATCATCCTCCGGAACCTCAAGCAGTCCGAGGGCATCGCCTACGGGCACCTCTTCGCGGTCCACGCGAAGGAGAAGGCGATCGACGGTGTGCCGTGCGTGCCCTCCGTGGACGCTCTGCCCGAGACGGTGGACCTCGCAGTCGTCTCCGTGCCCGCTCCCGCCGCGACGGAGGTCGTCGAGGCCCTCGCCGTCGGCCGGGCCGAGTCCGTGATCCTCATTCCGGGCGGCTTCGGCGAGGCGGGCCACGCGGACCTGGAGGCGCGACTCCGCGCGTCGCTGGCCGCCGCGCACGCGAGGCCGGGCGGCGGGCCCGTGCTCGTGGGCGGAAACTGTCTCGGGATCGTCTCGAAGCGGCAGTACAACACGTTCTTTCTTCCTCAGTACAAGCTGCCGTTCCACGACGCGCCGGGCGACAGCCTCGTGGCCGTCAGCCAGAGCGGTGCGTACCTCGTGTCGCTCACGAGCAACCTCGACGGCATCGTGTTTCCCCGGGCGTCCATCTCGTACGGCAACCAGATGGACCTCACCGCGGCGGACTTCCTCGAGTACTTCGCGGACGACGCGTCGATCCGCCTTCTCGTCTTCTACGTCGAGGGCTTCGCGCCTCTGGACGGAGAGCGATTCGCCCGCGTGGCGCGCCGCGTCACGAGGGAAGGGCGGCACGTCATTCTCTTCAAGGCGGGCAAGACGCCGCTCGGAGCCGCGGCCACACGCAGCCACACGGCTTCACTCGCCGGCGACTATGCGGTCGCGAAAGCGCTCCTCGAGGACGCGGGCGTCCTCGTCGCACAGTCGCTGGACATGTTCGAGGACTATACGAAGGTCTACACGATGCTGGTCGACCGGCTGCCCGCGGGCCGGCGTCTCGCGGTGCTCTCGAACGCGGGGTTCGAATGCGCCGCGGTGCTCGACAAGCTCTACGGCCTGACGCCGGCGACGCTCGCGGAGCCGACGCTCGCCCGGCTGCGAGCCTGCCTTCCGGCCATCGCGCATGCCGCGAACCCCATCGATGCGACGCCCATGGCCGACACGCCCGCGTTCGTGGAAGCGGCGGCGGCGCTCCTCGACGACGGGGGGGTGGACGCACTTCTCGTGTCTCCGATCCCGGTCACGCCCTCGCTCGACATCCTCGCGCCGGATCCCTTCGGGACGCACTCCGAGAATCTCTTCTCGAAGGGCTCGCTCGCTCAGGAGCTGCTGCGGCTGTTCCGTTCGACGAAGAAGCCGCTCGTCGTGAACGTCGACTCCGGGCGCCTGTACGACGATTTCGTCGCGGTTCTCCAGCGCGGCGGAATCCCGGTCTACCGGAAGATCGACCGCGCGTCCCGAGCTCTCTCGGCGCTCTGCTCGTGACCGCGCGTCAGGAGTTGTTCGGGTTGTCGGTCGTGCGCAGGTAGTAGTAGAGGCGCTTGGCCGGATCCTGCGGGAAGACGTTCACGCGCAGCACGCGATACGTCGTGCCGGGCTCGCCCGCGAAGACGAAGCGCGTGTCGATGCGGGCGGCGCCCTCGGGGAGGAGGAGGTTGCCCCAGCGCTCCGCCGTCTTCCCGTAGCGGCTCTTCGGGTCGAACGAGACGACGTCCGTCACGCCGACTGGCCGTTCGGAGTCGGGAGGTTCGCGGGCGCGACGACGGCGGGCACGAGCTCGGCGCTCTTCTTGTCGACTCCCTCCTTCCGCGCGTGTTTGTGGGCGCGGGCGGCGCGGACGAAGTCCTTGAAGAGCGGGTGCGGCGCCGTGGGCTTGCTCTTGAACTCGGGGTGGAACTGGCAGCCGAGGAACCACGGGTGATCGGAGAGTTCCACCATCTCAACGAATTTCCGGTCGGGCGACATGCCGCAGAACGTCATGCCGGCGTCGCGCAGGGCCGGCAGATATTCCTGGTTCACCTCGTAGCGGTGGCGGTGGCGCTCCCAGATCGTCGGCTCGCCGTACGCCCGCCGTGCGAGCGTGCCCTCGGCTAGGTCGCACGGGTACTTCCCGAGCCGCATCGTCCCTCCGAGCGAGTCGACGCCGATGAGGTCTCGCAGCATGAAGATGACTTTGTGCGGCGCGTTCGGCTCGAACTCCGTCGAGTTCGCGTCCTTGATGCCGCAGACGTTGCGCGCGTACTCGATGACGGCGCACTGCAGGCCGAGGCAGATCCCGAAGAACGGGATCTTCGTCTCGCGCGCGAGGCGGATCGCTTTCAGCTTGCCTTCGATGCCGCGCCGGCCGAAACCGGGCCCCACGAGGATCGCGTCCGCGCGCGCGAGCGTCTCGGGGAAGCCGGCCGTCTCCAGTTCCTCGGAATCCACGAACGAGATCCTGACCCTCACGTTGTTCGCGATGCCGCCGTGGTGGAGGGCCTCGTTCAGGGACTTGTAGCTGTCGCCGAGCTGCACGTACTTGCCCACGAACGCGATCGTGACCTCTTCCTGGGGGTTCTTGACGCGGTTCACGATCGAGTCCCACTTCGCGAGGTCGCGGTCGTAATGGGGGAGAGAGAGATAGTCGAGGAGGATCTCGTCGAGGCCCTCGCGCGCGAACGCGAGCGGCACCTCGTAGATCGACGGGACGTCACGCGCCGTGATGACGGCCCGCTCGTCCACGTTGCAGAAGAGCGCGATCTTCTTCTTCATCTCCTCGGGAATGGAGCGGTCGGCCCGGCAGAGCAGGATGTCCGGCTGGATTCCGATGGAGAGAAGCTCCTTGACGGAGTGCTGCGTGGGCTTCGTCTTGAGCTCGTTGGACGCCGCGATGTGCGGGACGAGCGTCAGGTGCACGTTGATCGCGTTGCCGCGGCCCACGTCCTGGCGGAACTGGCGGATCGCCTCGAGGAAGGGCAGCGACTCGATGTCGCCGACGGTGCCGCCGATCTCCACGAGGACGACGTCGTTGTCGCCCGCGACGCGGCGGATGCAGTCCTTGATCTCGTCCGTGATGTGCGGAATGACCTGAACGGTCTTGCCGAGGAAGTCGCCGCGGCGCTCCTTCTCGATGACCGACAGATAGACCTGACCGGTCGTCACGCTGTTCGCTTTGCCGGTGATGGTGGAGGTGAAGCGCTCGTAGTGCCCGAGGTCGAGGTCGGTCTCGGCTCCGTCGTCGGTGACGTACACCTCGCCGTGCTGGAACGGCGACATCGTGCCGGGATCCACGTTCAGGTAGGGGTCGAACTTCTGGAGGGTGACGCGGAACCCCCGGGCTTCCAGGAGCGCGCCCATGGACGCCGCGGCGATTCCCTTGCCGAGGCCGGAAACCACGCCGCCGGTGATGAATATGTATTTGGTTCCCACGCTACACCTCCGCAGTGGCTAAGGGGTTGACGACTCGGCTCTCGTCACGCTGGTTTTCTTCGAAGGTGAATATGGAGGCCGTCGATGGGCCACCGCGGCTCTCGCGAGCGCCGGCGGCGCCGATTCCCATTCTAAGAAGTATCTCTTCTACTCTCTTCGCATCTTCTTCCGTGTCG
>DATIFW010000130.1:0-2473 GCA_035455045.1 Thermoanaerobaculia bacterium
GGGTGCCGGACTCGGCGTTGCCCGACCACGAGCCGACCAGAAACGCGAACTCCTGGAACGGCCGCCAGGCCGGCGAGGCGGCTGCGGCGGCCGGCGCGGGAGCTGCCGTGGCGGGAGCGGGAATCGCGGGCGCCGGGCTCTCGGCGGGCGCGGGCGGAGGCTGGGTCTGCGCCGCGGCCGGCCCCGATGCGAGGAGCGCGAGAAGCCCCCAACGGGCGGAACCGGTCCGCATCGACTTCCTGCCCTCCTCCGGAACTCTTGACGATTATAGACTTAGCGCCACCGGAACCGGTCCGGCCGCTTTTTCGTTACACCGATTCGAGGACCAATGCCGCCAGATCCTCACCCCGATGCCGAGCTCGTGGCCCGCTGTCAGAAGGGGGACGAGGGCGCCTGGGCGGACCTCGTGGCGGCCTACGGAAAGAAAGTCTACGGGATCGCCTGGCACATGACATACGACCGCGCAGAGGCTGAGGAGCTGACGCAGGACTGTTTCCTCAAGGTCTGGCAGAACCTCGACCGTTACGAGCCCACCGAAGCCTCGCTTCTCGCCTGGATCGCGGCGCTCTCGCGCAACCTGTGCATCGATCACTATCGAAGGAGAAAGAGGGAGAAGGGGTTCTCGTTCCTCTCCGATGACGCCGTGTCGACGCTCCTTCCGGCGACGGACGACCCCCAGGCGGACGCCGTCCGCCGCGAGCGCGTGAGAATGCTGCTCGACGCGATCTCCGAGCTGCCCGACGAGCTGGCCGAGGTCGTGATCCTGCGCGACCTCGACGGCCTCGACTACCGCGAGATCGGCGACCTCCTGAAGCTGGCCGACGGCACCGTGAAGTCGCGGTTGAACCGCGCGCGCATCGAGCTCGCCCGCGTCGTCAGGGGGCGCGTTGGAGCCTCGACGGGAGACGGAAGGTCGCTCTATTCGCCCTTCGGCCCGCGCACGACGACGGCCACGGGAGGCGCGCGGTGAACGCGGCCTGCCGCGCCTTCGAGCAGCGCCTCGCCGAGGCCCTCGACCGGGCCGGGGAGAGCGCCATCGCTGTGGCGGCCCGCGCCCACCAAAGCGCGGACACGCACGCCGCGGAATGCCCCTCGTGCGCGCTCCTCGCGACTCTCGTCGCGGGGCACGTGGGCGTTTTCGCGTTCCTCGCGCATCCCGAGCCCTCGCCCGAGTTCCTCTCGCGGCTCGCCGAGACTCCCGCCGACGTGCGCGGGCGGCAGGAGGCCTCGGAAGTTCTCGCATTCCTGACCCCCGGGGCGCTCGCGCGCCCGGAACCTTCGCGCGCGCTCCTGAAGCGCCTGCTCGCCGTCCCCGAGCCCGCGCATTCCGGGGCTTTGTCGAACGTGACGCGCGGCGTCTTCGGCCGGCTGAAACCGATCCTGACCGACTGGCGTTTCGCGGTCGTGGCGGCGTACGCGGCGACGTTCCTGATCGTCGCGCTCCTGCGCCTCGACCCCATGTCCGCGGCCCGCGGCGCGGCGAACGACCTCACGTCGGCGGGCGAGCGCGCGCTCTCCGAAGCCCGCGTCGCGGCGGTGCAGCGCTTCGACGAAAGCGCCCTCGGCCGGGCGACCGCCCCGATCACGAAGCGCCTCGACTACCGCGTGTATCGCGCGTTTGCCGCGGGCCGCGCCCGGGCGATCGCGTATTCGCAGCTCGTCTTCGAAAAGATCTTCGGCGGAACGGTCGACGCCCTGCAGGCGTCGCACGAGACGCCGGAACCTTCCGAGCCCTTTCGACGTTCCTGACGACAGGTGGAAACGATGAACGACACAGGTACGAACCCTCAACCTCCGAGCCCGCCTTCTCTCTCCCAGGCGCCGCCGCCGCCTCCGATCGCGTTCGGACCTGCGGCCGCGTCGCCGGCCCCGCCCCTGCCGAAGAACCCCGGCGCCGCGGGCGTGCTCGGGATCATTCCGGGAATGGGGCACCTCTACCTCGGCCTCTACCAGCGCGCCGCGATCCTCTTCGGCGTGTGGGTCCTCTTCATCTCGCTGGCCGGGCATACCCATGGCCCGTTCCCCGGAATCGCCATTCCGTTCTGGATGGTGTTCTCGATCATCGACGCGGTGCGGCAAGCGAAGGCGATCAACATGACGGGACGGCCGGAAGCGAACGTGCTCGGCTCCGACGAGCCGGTGCGGGTGAGCGGCAGCCTCACGGCCGGTCTGCTCCTCATCCTGATCGGCGGGTTCCTGCTCCTCGACCGGTTCGCGACGATCGACCTGTCGTTCCTGAACGACTGGTGGCCGCTCCTCCTCGTCGCCTTCGGCGCGTGGCAGGTGTACCGCCACTATCAGGCGAAAAGGGAAAGCGGCGAAAGCACATAAGAAGAATGGTCTGCAGATTCTCTTCGAAGGGCGAGTCGACGGAAGGCTTCCCCCGCCGTTCCCGCAGCCGTCGCGCGGCTCGGCATCACACACCCTTCTAAGAAAGGTTCGTCAGTCGCCCAGTGAGGTGACGAGGACGATG
>DATIFW010000131.1:0-5756 GCA_035455045.1 Thermoanaerobaculia bacterium
AAATCTTCAACCGGCGTTCGACGTAGCCGAAGTTCGTGACACCGTCGAGGCCGACCGAGAGGGGCCTCACGAAGTCGAGGATGCGCCCGCGGGCCTCGGCGTCGAGAGTGGGCGTCACCTTCCGATGATAGGTCCCGACGGCATAATCGCGGCATGAACCACCGGCCTCTCGCCCTCCTCACCGCCACCGCACTCGTCTTCGTCTCCTGCGACAGGCGCGAAACGCCCGCGCGAACGGCCCCCTTCAGCGTCGCGCTCCTCACGCCGGGACCCATCTCGGACGCCGGTTGGAACGCGGGCGCCTACGACGGTCTCAAGGCGATCGAGAAGGAGCTGGGCGCGTCCATCTCGCACGTGCAGGTGAAGTCGCCCTCGGAATTCGATGAGCAGTTTCGCGCCTACGCGGCGAAGGGCACGCGGCTCGTGTTCGGCCACGGCTTCGAGTTCCAGGATGCCGCGGCGCGCGTGGCGAAGGAATACCCGAAGACGATCTTCGTGACGACGTCCGGCTCGCGGACGGGGCCGAATCTCGCGCCCATCGTCTTCGAGCTCGAGCAGTCGGCGTATCTGTGCGGCCTGGTCGCGGGCCGAATGACGAAAACGGGGAAGGCGGGCATGGTCGGCGGCGTGGAGCTTCCGTCGATCAAGTCCACCTTCCTCGCGTTCGAGGCCGGCTTTCTGGCGGGACGTCCCGGCGGGGACGCGCAGCCCGTCTTCACTGGCTCGTTCGAGGACGTCGCGGGCGCCAAGGCGGCCGCGCTCGCGCTCGCGGACAGGGGCTGCGACTTTCTCTTCCAGAACGCGGACGCCGCGGCTCTCGGCGTCTTCAAGGGCGCCGAGGAAAGGGCGATCCGGGCCTTCGGCACGAACAAGGACCAGAACGCGCTCTCGCCGGCCGTGCTCGCCTCGGCCGTCATCGACATGCCGCGCGCCTTCGTCGAGACCGCGCGCCGCGTTCGGGACGGGAAGTTCGACGGCCAGCCCCTGCGCTACGGCCTCTCGAGCGGGGTGATCTCGTTCGTGTGGAACCCGGCTGCGTTCGCGCGCGTGCCGCCCGCGGTCGTCGAGGAGGCGAAGACGGCGGGAGAGAAGATCAAGGCTGGGACCCTCGTGGTGCCGCGGGGGAACTTCTGAAAGAGGACGTTTCTGCAGCGGCGCTGCGCGCCGCTGTTTCTTCGAAGGGTGTGTGAACGAAGTGTCCGGGTCCGGTTCCGGCGGTTCCGCTGCACAGCCGCCCACACCCCCTTCTAAGAAATCCTCGTCTTCCTCTTCATTCTGGTTCCAGCGGTTCCCTTGCGCCGATGTCCACACAACCTTCTAAGAAATCTCCCGCTTCGTGTTCGTCTTCGCCCCCCTCGCTCGAGCTCCGCCGCATCTCGAAGCGCTTCGGGGAGACCCGGGCTCTTTCCGAAGCAGATCTCGTCGTCTTCCCCGGCGAAATCCACGCCCTCCTCGGCGAGAACGGCGCGGGGAAGACCACGCTCGTCTCGATCGCTGCGGGGCGGCTCACGGCCGATTCGGGAGAGGTCCTGCGCGGCGGAGCACACGTCTCGTTTCGGAAGGCTCGCGACGCGCGCCTCGCCGGACTCGTTCTCGTCCCGCAGCACGATCTCCTGATCGGCGCGGCGAGCGTGGCCGACAACCTCGCATTCCTCGATTCCGCCGCGCCCTTCTTCGAATCCGCCGGGTCGCGGCGCGCGCGCGTCGCGCGGCTCGCGCGGGCGTTCGGGCTCGAGCTCGGGGATGCGGACGCCCGCGCCGACGCGTTGCCCGTCGGGACGCGCCAGCGCATCGAGGTCGCGGGAGCGCTCGCCGGCGATCCCGACGTTCTCATCCTCGACGAGCCCACGGCCGTCCTCTCCCCCGACGAGACGTCCGCCCTTTTCGCCTCCCTCCGGAAACGCGCAGACGCCGGTGCCGCCGTCGTCCTCATCACCCACCGCCTCGCCGAGGTGTTCGCCGGCGCCGACCGGCTGACGCTTCTCGCGCGGGGGCGGTCGGTGAAGACCTGTCGGATCAGCGAGACGACTCCGGAGGAGATCGGGGGCCTTCTGCTGAAGAATGCAGAGGGAGCCGTACGAGAAACAGAGAAAAAGAGAGAGAAAGAGGAAGAGAAGATTTTCATAGAAGGTGTAAGAGGCGCACGGCCGCTCGAGTTACGCGGGGACATGGCCCGCGGCCGAAGCCAAACTCACCCTTCTAAGCACGCGGCGCGCAGCGCCGCGCAACACCCCGACAAAAGTCTCGCACTCACCGGATTCGCACCGAACGTCACATCCGCCGTCCGAGCAGAAGGAATCTCTCTTTCCCTCTCCCCCGGCGAGCTTCTCGTCCTCCTCGCGATCGACGGGAACGGAGCCGACGACATCGCCCGCGCGATCGCGGGACTGGAGCCATTCTCGGGGCGCGTCGAGATTTGCGGCGTCACCCTGCCGTCCTCGGGAAACCCGCTCGTGTTTCGCGCCGCCGGCGGAGCGTTCGTGCCCGCGGACCGGCGCGAGGAAGGCCTCGTCGCGACTTTGTCCCTTTCGGAGAATCTCGCGCTCCCGAATCCCCCAGGTCGCGTTCTCCTCGACCGCGCGGCGATGCGGACCCGTGCCGAGGAGCGGCTGGGCGCCTTCGGCGTCCGCTTCGCGTCTCCCGACGTCCCGGCCGGCTCCCTCTCCGGAGGAAACCAGCAGAAGGTCGTGCTCGCACGCGAGCTCGCGCGTGATCCCGCGATTCTCATCGCCGTCCATCCGACGAGGGGCCTCGATCTCGCGTCTGCCGCCGCGGTCAGGAGCCGGATTCTGGACGCGTGTTGCGCCGGTTCAGCCGCTCTCGTCGTCACGGCGGATCCCGACGAGGCGCAGCTCTTCGACGCGCCGATTCGAGTCGTCTATCGCGGCCGCCTTTCCGGCGAGCTCGCGCCCACGACTCCCGCCGCGACGCTCGGCCGATTGATGGCCGGGCTCGAAGCATGAGGGGGGAATCCGCCGTTCGCCGCTTCGCAGTCGCCGCCACCGCCCTCGCGGCCGCCGCGGCCGCGCTCGTGGGGCTCGCGATTCTCGCGGGCGCGTCACCTCTCGAAGCGCTCCGGGCGCTCGCCGAAGGGGCGGCGGGCTCCACCGCGGCGCTCGGCGAGACGCTGACGCGCGCGACCGCCCTCGTCTTGACGGGAGTCGGCGCGAGCCTCGCCTTCCGTGCCGGCGTCCTGAACATCGGTCTCGAGGGACAGTTCCTCGCGGGCGCCGTGGCCGCGGCGGCGGTCGGGCCTCTCCTGGCCGGAAGCGCTCTCGGCGCACGCGTCGCGATTCTCGCCGCGGCGGCGTTCGCTGGAGCGCTCTGGGTGGCGCCCGCCGCGTACCTCGAGGCGCGGCGCGGGGTACCGGAAGTGCTCTCGACGATCCTCCTGAACCTCGTCGCCGCCGCCGCCGTGAGCGGCCTCGTGCGCGGGGCGCTGCAGGATCCGGAAGGCGACTATCCGCAGAGCCGAGCCCTGTCGGACGCCGTGCGCCTCGCGCCCCTGGCTTCGGGCAGCCGTATCACCGCCGCCGTTCTCATCGCGCTCGCGCTCGCTCTCCTCGTGACGCTTCTCCTCCAGTGGACGCCGTTCGGCCTGAAGTTGCGGGCCACGGGTCTCGCGCCGGCAGCCGCGCGGGCGATCGGCCTGCCCCGAGCCCGGCTTCGACTCCTCGCCTTCGCGTCCTCGGGCGCGCTCGCCGGCCTCGCGGGAGGCCTCGAGGTGATGGCCGTGACGGGCCGCCTGTACGACCCCTTCGCGGCGGGTGCCGGCTACACCGGGATCGCCGCCGCCCTCCTCGGCGGCTCGCATCCACTCGCAGCGACGGCTTCGGCGGTCCTCTTCGCGGCGCTCGGCGCCGGTTCGTCCGCGATGCAGCGCGACACGGGCGTTCCGGGCGCGCTCGCGACGATCGTGCCCGGCGTCCTGGTCCTCGCGGTCCTCGCGGCACGCGCGCGTCTGGCGCGGAAGACGACATGAGCGGGTTCCTCGAGGTCGCGCTTCTCCTCGCCGCACCTCTCCTCCTCGCCGCAGCGGGTGAGCTGCTCCTCGAGCGAGCGGGCTCGATCCAGATCGGGCTCGAAGGCACGATGCTCATCGGGGCGTTCACGGCCTTCGCCGCCGCGCGCTCCGGAGCCGGTCCCCACGCCGCGCTCCTCGCCGCCGCCGCCGCGGGCCTTCTCGCGGGGGCGGCATTCGCGGCCTTCGCGGTGGCCGGCCGGGCGGATCCGATTCTGGTGGGCACCGCGTGGAATCTCGTTGCCGTGGGCGGAACCGCGTTTTGCTACCGCCTGCTCGCCGGAGTGACGGGCTCGGTCCTCGAGGTCAGGACCCTGCCGGCTCTCGCGTTCGGCCTCCCGGCGGCGGCCCTCGCGGTCTTTGTCGTGCCGTTCGTCCTGGAGGTCTTCCTCGCGCGCACGCGCCCGGGTCTCGCGCTCGTGGCCGCGGGCGAGAATCCGCTCGCCCTCGCGGCGACGGGGGGCTCGGTCGTCGCCGTGCGCACGGCCGCCTCGGTCGCGGCGGGAGCCCTCGGCGCCCTGGGCGGCGCTCTCCTCGTCCTCACGGTTTCGCCGACGTTCGTGGAGGGGGTGACCGCGGGGCGCGGGTTCCTCGCGCTTGCGCTCGTCGTCTTCGCACGCTGGAAACCGCTGCGCCTCGTACCGGGCGCGCTCCTCGTCGCCGGCGCGACCGCTCTCCAATACCGCCTTCAGGCCGGCGGCTCGCACATCCCTTACGCGGTCTTCCTCGCCCTGCCGAGCCTCCTCGCGCTCTTTGCGCTCGCGTTTGCACGCGGGCGCGGAGGAGCGCCGAAAGCCCTCGGAACTCCGGCCCCCTGAGGCTACCGGTCCTGCGGCCGCTGGTCGGTGGGCCGCTGCTCCGGCGGACGCCCCTGGGCTCGCTCTCGGCCGGCGCCCGGGGCCGCTTCCCCGCCGGGTGAGAGTTCGCCCCGCGCCGCTCCACGTCTCTCCATCTGGCGAAGCCTGCGCCATTCCTCGCGCCGGTCGAGGACCTGCTGCCACTGCGCGGCCGAAAGGACGTCCTTCTGCTCGAGGAACATCATCGTGGCCGCCTTGCGAAGCTTGAGCCGCGACAGCTCGAGCGCGTCGACGGCCTCGGAGACTTTCCGGGCGTCGGAGTCCTTCTTCGCGACGAGCTCCTCGACGTCGATCTGTCGACGCTCCACGTCGGCCTTGAGATCCACGAACTCGCGCCGGTGGCGGGAGAAGATGTCTTCCAGCCTCACCTGTTGCTCGGCGGTGAGATTGAGCATCCGGACGATGAGCGGTCGCTTCCACCATTTGCCCGGAGGCGCCTCCGGCATCTGAGCAGCCGCGGGGCGCGCAGGCGCCGCCGTGAGGAACACGAACGAGGCCGCCGCGAGAAGCCTCGCCGCACGTCTCATCGCGTCTCCCGAAACTCGTCTCACGACGTTCCTCGCCGCGTCGCTCACAACGTCTCTTCCACGACCAGGCCGGCGAGCGAGGAGTCCTCGAGCGCGCGGTCGACCGAGACGAGCAGCTCGTCGTCGGAGGCGTCGTTCACGGCCGCAGGAGTCTTCTCCTTGATCTCGCTCGCCTTCACGGCCGCCGTCTGCACGGGAGGCGCCGTGGAACCGGAGTTGAGGAGCGAGAGCGCGCCCACGAGGAGCAGGGCGGCCGCGAGGCTCGAGAGGGCGAGAACCGGATGCCGGAGGATGCCTCGCATCCGCGACGGGAAGACGCCCGCCTCGGGCACGGATGCGTCCACCGGTGCG
>DATIFW010000132.1:0-2784 GCA_035455045.1 Thermoanaerobaculia bacterium
CCGCGCGCCGCGTTGCGGTCTATGACCCTTGACACCGGTCGTTCGAGAGGCAGATTGACCGTCCATCGGCGGCTGCATCAGCAGCCGCCGCATATCAGAAGAATCCGAAATCCTGATCTCCATCAGCCCACTGATCCTTCCAAGGACACGCCGAGAAGTTTCTGCGCTTCCACCGCAAACTCCATCGGGAGCTCCTTGAGGACGCGCTTGGCGAAGCCGTTGACGATGAGCGAGACGGCGTCCTCCGCCGAGAGGCCGCGCTGGCGGCAGTAGAAGAGCTGGTCTTCGCCGATCTTGGACGTGGACGCCTCGTGCTCGAGCGTCGCCGAGCTGTTCTTGACCTCGATGTAAGGGAACGTGTGCGCGCCGCACTGGTCGCCGATCAGGAGCGAGTCGCACTGCGAGTAGTTCCGCGCGTTCTCGGCGTTCTTCATGATCGTGACGGCGCCGCGATAGGTGTTCTGCCCGTGACCCGCGGAGATGCCCTTCGACACGATCGTGGACTTCGTGTTCTTCCCGATGTGGATCATCTTCGTGCCCGTGTCGGCCTGCTGGTAGTTGTTCGTGAGAGCGACCGAGTAGAACTCGCCGACCGAGTTGTCGCCCAGGAGGATGCAGCTGGGGTACTTCCACGTGATGGCCGAGCCCGTCTCGACCTGCGTCCACGAGATGCGCGAGTTCCTGCCGGCGCACTTGCCGCGCTTCGTGACGAAATTGTAGATGCCGCCCTTGCCCTGGCGGTCGCCCGGGTACCAGTTCTGAACGGTCGAGTACTTGATCCGCGCGTCATCCAGCGCGACGAGCTCGACGACGGCCGCGTGGAGCTGGTTCGTATCCCTCTTCGGCGCCGTGCATCCCTCCAGGTAGGACACCACCGCGCCCTGTTCGGCGACGATGAGCGTCCTCTCGAACTGGCCCGTGTCCGCCTGGTTGATGCGGAAGTACGTGGACAGCTCCATCGGACAGCGCACGCCCTTCGGGATGAAGCAGAACGAGCCGTCCGAGAAGACCGCCGAGTTGAGAGCCGCGAAGAAGTTGTCGCTGGAAGGCACGACGCTGCCCAGGTACTTCTTCACGAGGTCGGGGTGCTCGCGCACGGCCTCCGAGAAGGAGCAGAAGATGATGCCCAAAGACGCGAGCTTCTCCTTGAACGTCGTCGCGACCGACACGCTGTCGATGACGGCGTCCACCGCGACTCCCGCGAGGATCTCGCGCTCTTTCAGCGGCACGCCGAGCTTCTCGTACATCGCGAGGAGCTCGGGGTCGACGTCGGCGAGGCTCTTCGGCGCGCCCTCCACACTGGACTTCGGCGCGGCGTAGTACACGATCTTCTGGTAGTCGATCGGCGGGTACGTCACGCGCGCCCATTTCGGCTCTTCCATCGTGAGCCAGTGCCGGTAGGCCTTGAGGCGCCAGTCGAGGAGCCAGTCGGGTTCGCCCTTTTTCCTGGAGATCAGTCGCACGACGTCCTCGGAAAGACCCGCCGGGATGACGTCCGTGTCGATGTCCGTCACGAATCCGTGCGGGTACTCCTGCCGCGTCAGCCGGTCGAGAACGGCGTCGCTCATAGGGTCCCCTCCGGCGCCCGTGCGGGAAGGGCGAAGGCGGTCGGGAGGGCGATCCGGCGCGCGAGCGGGCGCGTCATGTCCGCGAGGGTGAGGCCCTCGAGCGCGCCGCGGATGGTTTCGTTGATGATCTGCCAGTTCGGGCGCGTCGAGCAGAAGCTCTCGTGCTCGCATCGCGTCATGCCGTTGCACTCGGTGATGGCGACGGGTCCCTCGAGCGTCGCGATGATGGAGGAGACGGTGATCTCGCGCGGCGGTTTGGCCAAGACGTAGCCGCCCTTGGTGCCGCGCTGGGAGGCGAGGAGGCCGCCCTTCGAGAGCTGCTTGAGGAGTTTCCCCACGGTGGGGAGGGGCAGGCGCGTCTCCTGCGCGAGCTCGCGCGCCGTGTGCGCCACCGTGTCCTCGTGCGCCGCGAAGTGCGTCAGCAGCACGATCCCGTAGTCGGTCAGCTTCGTCATCCGGAACATCGTTTTTCTCCCCGGTCCCGCATACCGAACCGAATCGGTACGATATTAAATGGGACCGATTTAGTCAAGGGAGGAGCACGATTGAGAAGCGAGGATAAGAGACTTTCTTAGAAAGGGTTAGGTGAGACGGCATCTCAGCGTCAAGGGCCTCCAAGGCCACCGCGACGTACTTGTCTCAGCTTTCAGGCACCCGTTATGCCCGAGGGCCGCCATAACGCGGCTTCAGCCGCGCCCAGGCGCTATTACCTTCTAAGAAATCCGATTCTCTTCTCTCTTCCTCCCGACCGCGAACGCGCCGTAGCCGACGACACGCTCCGGGCCGCCCGCAGTATCCGCGGAAGTCCTGAGGTCGAGAAGCTCGACGGGGAGGTCTTTCCGGCGCGCGAGCTCGACGAGTCCGCGAAGCGCGAAGATTCCGCACGCGTCTCCCTCGCCGAGCGCGTTCGCTTTCCGCGCCACCACGTTCTGCGCGGTTTGCCGGTCGAGGCGGCGCGCGGTCTCGACGCCGTGGTAGTGGCTGAGATCCGTGCTCACGAGGACGAGCGTGCCAGTCTCGCCGAAGAACGAGTCGATGAGATCGGCGGTGTCCGAGGCCGACTGCTCCGAGACGGCGACGGGCAGGAACGTGAAACCGTCGCCTAAAACGCGCTGCAGGAACGGCAGTTGAACCTCGATCGAGTGCTCCGGGGCGTGCGGCCGATCGTCGACCGCCGCTCCGCGCGCCGCGGCGCGCTCGCGGAGCGCGTTGTCGA
>DATIFW010000133.1:0-7364 GCA_035455045.1 Thermoanaerobaculia bacterium
AAGGCGGAGGAGCAGCCGACGCCTTACGGCGCTATTTCGCCGGCGATCTCGAGGCTCTTGCCGACGTCCTCGTCGACACGGCCGGCACCGCTTTTCAGGAAAGGGTCTGGAAGGCCCTGCGCCGCATTCCCGCTGGCACGACCTGGTCTTACGCGCGGCTCGCGCGCGCCGTCGGGAAACCGTCCGCCGTCCGCGCGGTCGCGGGCGCGAACGCGCGCAACCCCGTTTCCGTCGTCGTGCCGTGCCACCGCGTCATCGCTTCGGACGGAAAGCTCGCCGGCTATGGCGGAGGGATTCCGCGAAAGCGCTGGCTGCTCGCGCACGAAGGGGCGATCCTCGCTTAGGAAGCAGATAATCCCCCGGTGACTCCCCTTTTCGTCGAGAACGCGCTCGTCATCGGGATGACGAAGCCCTCGGACGTGACGGCCGGCGGCCACGTGCTCGTCGAGGACGGCGCGATCTCGGCTCTCCACGGCGAAGCGGAGCGCCGCGCGCGCGAGATCACAGCCGCGGGACGACCTCTCGAGCGCCTGGACGCGCGCGGCCTCTGGCTCCTGCCGGGATTCGTCCAGACGCACATCCACCTCTGCCAGACGCTGCTTCGGAACGGCCCGGACGACTTGCCGCTCCTCCCGTGGCTGAGGACTCACGTCTGGCCGGGCGAGGCCGCGCACGACGAGGCGACGCTCGAGGTCTCGGCGCGGCTCGGCCTCGCGGAGCTCCTCGCGGGCGGCACGACCGCGATCCTCGACATGGGCACGGTGCGCCACACGGATGCCGTCTTCCGCGCGGCGGAAGCCTCGGGCCTGCGCGTCACGAGCGGGAACGCGCTCATGGACGACCCGTCCACGAACCCGGAAGAGCTGCGCCTCGGCACGGACGAGTCTCTCGAGGAGGTGGAGCGCCTCGCGAAAAAATGGCACGGCGCGGCGGGCGACAGGCTGCGCGTCGCTTACTGCCCGCGATTCGCCGTCTCGTGCACGGATCGCCTTCTTCGGGGGGCCGCCGCGCGCGCGCGCTCGAACGGCTTTCTCGTCCACACGCACGCCTCCGAGAACGTCGAAGAAGTCGCGCTCGTCCTGCAGAGGACCGGAAAGCGCAACGTCGCTTATCTCGACGACGTCGGGATCTCCGGAAACCACGTCGTCCTCGCGCACGTCGTCCACACGGACGGTGCCGAACGTGCCCTGCTCGCCGCGCGCGGCACGGCGGTCGCGCACTGCCCGTCCTCGAACCTGAAGCTGGCGTCCGGGATCTGTCCCGTTCCGGAATACCGCGCGGAAGGGATCCGCGTCACGATCGGGGCGGACGGCGCGCCGTGCAACGACCGGCTCGACGCGTTTTCGGAAATGCGCCTCGCCGCGCTGCTCCCGAAGATCCGCCTCGGCGCCGGCGCGCTTTCCGCCTGGGACGTCGTCCGCATGGCGACGGCCGAAGGCGCTTCCGCGCTCTCTCTCCCCACGGGCACGCTCGAAACGGGTCGCCGGGCCGACTTCATGCTCCTGGACCCGGGCTCGGGCTTCGCCGAGCCGACGACCTGGCGCGACGACCCGTACGGGCCTATCGTCTACAGCATGGACCGGTCGCACGTCGCCGCGACGTTCGTCGACGGGATCACACGCTACCGCCGCGGGGCGCCCTTCCCCCTGAAGCCCTCGTCCGCGGAAATCGGCGGCGCCGTCGCGACTCTGAAGCGGCGCCGGCACGAACAGAAGAGGTGAGCACGATGTCGAAGAGAACGGCACCTTTCCTCAAGAACATCCTCGTCGGAACGGACTTCTCCGTCTGTGCCGCGCGGGCATTCTCGTTCGCCGTGTCGCTCGCGGCCTCGCAGGGCGCGAAGATCCACCTCGTGCACGTCCTCGTCGAGCCCGTGCAGGCGTTCGATGTGGCGGGCGCGCTCCCCTATCTCGACGTGACGACGCAGAAGGAGTGGGAAGACGCCACGAAGAAGCGCCTCGCGGCCGCCGTGGCCTCCGCCGAAAAACGCGGCGTCGACGCGACATCCGAGTTTCTGTGGGGCCGCCCGTCGGACGCGATCGTCGACACGGCCGTGAAATCGAAGGCGTCGCTCGTCGTCCTCGGCACGCACGGCCGCAACGCGCTCGAGAAGCTCCTCATCGGCTCCACGGCCGAACGCGTCGTGCGCCTCTGCCCCGTGCCCGTCCTGACGGTCCGCGAGAAACGCTGAGGCGCGATCAGCGGAAGAGCGAGAAACCTTCTTCCGCGAAATGCCGGTCGAAGGCGAACACCTCGCCGACTCCGGCTTCCCGGGCGGCGACGAAGGAAACCGCGTCGACCAGGCTCAGGCCACGTCTCTTCTTCGCCAGCAGCAGCTCGAGCCCGCGCTCGTGGAGCGGTTCGTCGACCCAGCGGGTCTCGAGGAGCGGCTCGAACGCTTCGCGGAACGCGCGCACCGACTCGAGGCCGAGACGCCTTTCGCAGAGAGCGTAGGTTTCGACGAGAACGTAAGACGTGGTCACGAGTGCTGCCCGACGGTCTTTCAAGGACGCGAACGCGCGCCTGGCCGCGCCATGGGACTCGTCGCCCGCGACGAGAAGCGCAAGGAAGGCCGACGTGTCTGCGAAAACCCGGTTCATGCGCTCATTCGAACGCTTTCGCGAGGTATCGATCGTGCCGGGAGGAGAGGTCGGACGCCCCCGACCGGTCCTTGAAAGTCCCGACGATCCGCTCCGCACGTTCGAAGAGCGCGGTGCGATCCCGTCCTCCATCGACGAGACTCTCGTCGATGCACTGGCGAATCGCTTCGGCCAGCGACACTTTTTTCTCGCGCGCCCGGGCTCGGATCTTCCGGCTTTGCTTCTCCGTGAGTTGAATCTGGGTCCGAATCATCTGGGAAGTGTAATCACATCATGCTGTCATGTCGAGAGGCGAGGCCGAAGGAAACGTCGACCTCAAGCCACTCGTCCTCGACCCGGTTTCCAGAGGCGGAACAGCTCTCAGCCGTTCGGGACGTCCCAGAGGTCCTTCACGGCGGGATGGTCCCAGGCGATGCGCCATTCGTCGGGGTCCTTCGCGTCGAACGTGCGCGTCACGATGTAGAAGAGCGCGCAGGGGTTCGTGAGCGGCCGGTAGCCGTGCGCGACGCCTTCCGGGATGCGCACGAGGACGTCGTGCCCGTCCCCGGCCACGACGACCTGCGTCTTGCCGGACGTCGGCGAATCCTTGCGCACGTCGAACAGGACGAACTTCGCCTTCGACGGGTGCGGGCAGAACCAGACGTCCTGCTGCTTGAGGTGGTAGTGCAGGCCTTTGACGTGGTTCTCGGCATTCACGACCGTGAAATTGATCTGGGCGACGGCGACGTCCCGGAAGAACTCGGCGAGGCCTTCGCTGCCGGGATGGTCTGCCTGCGCGCGGTAGACCTCCTGCAGGAAGCCGCGGTCGTCCACGTGCCGCGTGAGGCGGTGGACCTTCACGCCCGCGAGGGGCGTTTTCACCCCGTAGGTCTTGGCCGAAGAACGGAACTCGTCCGCGATGTCGCCCGGCGCGAGGGCCGGCGGGTGAGAGACCGTCATGCGTGCTCCCCTGCGACGACATTCTAAGCGGCCTCTGGTGTATCTTCCGCGAAACTATCCGGCGCCGCGCTGCGGACAGGAGGGCGAAACGTGCCTGAGAACCGGCTCTTTGCGACGAAATCCATGGAACGCCTCATCGAGGAGATGAAGAGCGAAGACCGCCTCCGTCGCATTCTCGGACCGGTGCAGCTCACGAGCCTCGGGGTGGGGGCGATCATCGGCGCCGGTATCTTCGTGGCGACGGGGGCCGCGGCCCACAACGTCGGAGGGCCGGCGATCATGCTCTCCTACGTCGTCGCCGGCGTGACGTGCATCTTCGCGGCGCTCTGCTACGCGGAATTCGCGTCGATGGTGCCGGTCGCCGGCTCGGCCTACACGTACGCGTACGCGACGATGGGAGAGCTGTTCGCGTGGATCATCGGATGGGACCTCGTGCTCGAGTACGCGGTGGGCAGCGCGACGGTCGCGACGGGCTGGTCCGGCTACTTCCAGAACGTGCTCTCGAAGCTGGGATACCAGCTCCCGCTCCTCCTCCGCGAGTCGCCGTGGCGTTACGACGCGACCGTCGGGAAATTCCTGTCGACCGGCTCCGTCGTCAATCTCCCGGCGATCATCATCGTCGCGATCGTCACGGCGATTCTCGTGAAGGGAATCAAGGAGAGCGCCTCCTTCAACGCCGCCATGGTGATGATCAAGGTGGCCGCCGTGCTTCTCGTGATCGCCGTCGGCGTCTTCTACATCGACACGGCGAACTGGCACCCGTTCGCGCCCTTCGGATGGACGGGCGTGAAGTTCTTCGGCTACCACGTGGCCGGCCAGACCGACCCGGGCGGCGCGCCGATCGGGATGCTGGCGGGCGCGGCGATCATCTTCTTCGCCTACATCGGCTTCGACTCGGTTTCCACGCACACCGAGGAGGCCCGGAACCCGAAGCGGGACGTGCCGATCGGGATCGTGGCGTCGCTCATCATCTGCACGGTGCTTTACATCGCGGTCGTGGCGGTCCTGACCGGAATGGTGAGGTACGACCAGATCGACATCAATGCGCCCGTGAGCCGCGCGTTCCAGCAAAAGGGCATCGGCTGGGCAGAAGGCATCATCGCCACGGCCGGCGTCGCGGGCATCACGTCCGTGCTGCTCGTCATGATGCTGAGCGGCCCGCGCGTGTTCCTGGCGATGGCGCGCGACGGCCTCGTCTCCCATGACTTCTTCGGCGCGGTCCACGAGAAGTTCCGGACTCCCTGGAAGTCGACGATCGCGATCGGCCTCTTCGTCACGATCGGTGCGGGGTTCGCGCCGATCGACTTCCTCCTGCATCTCGCGAACATCGGGACGCTCCTGGCATTCGTGATCGTCTGCGGAGCCGTTCTGATCATGCGTCGGACGAATCCGAACGTCGAGCGGCCGTTCCGCTGCCCGTGGGTTCCGTTCGTGCCGATCATGGGCATTCTGATGTGCCTGATGCTGATGTTCTCCCTCCCGACGGGGAACTGGTGGCGCCTCGGCGGCTGGCTGCTCATCGGCCTCGTGATCTACTTCGCCTACGGGCGGCACCACTCCGTCCTACAGGTGGACCGGGACCGCGGGATCCCGCCCCACTGAGGACGCCGTCGCCCCGTTTCTCATGCCCTTCTTCCAGGATCCGCCCCGGCTCGCGAACCAGTACGAAGACGACAGGGTCCTGAGGAGCTTCCTGTCGCGCAAGCTCCCGGCCGAGACGCTCCGAGCGGTCGAGCCTTCGCTCCGCGAGATGGGCGCTCTCGCGGCCGGGCCTCTTTACGACCTCCTCCTCGCGGAGCCGGACGCCGTCCCGACGCTCACCGGCTGGGACGCATGGGGCCGTCGGGTCGACCACATCGAGCCGACACGCCTCTGGAAAGAGGCGGCGCCCCTCGCCGCCCGCATGGGGCTCATCGCGCTCGCCTACGAGAGGCCCTGGGGCGCCCTTTCGCGCTTCCCGCAGATGGCGCTCGCGTATCTGCTCGAGCCCTCCTCCGGCGTCTACAGCTGCCCTCTCGCGATGACGGACGGCGCCGCGCGGACTCTGGTCGTCTCCGGAAACCGCGCGCTGAAGGAGCGCGCCTGCCCGCGCCTGACGAGCCGCGATCCGTCGCAGGCGTGGACCTCGGGACAGTGGATGACGGAGCGAACCGGCGGCTCGGACGTGGGCCTGTCGGAGACGGTGGCGAAGAACACGCCCGAGGGTTGGCGGCTCTTCGGCACGAAGTGGTTCACCTCGGCGACGAGCTCCGAGATGGCGCTCACGCTCGGGCGTCCCGAGGGCAACGGACCGGGCGGGAGCGGACTCGCTCTCTTCTACGTCGAAGCGCGCGACGCCTCCGGCGCCCCGAACGGAATCGAGATCCTGCGTCTGAAGGACAAGCTCGGTACACGCATGGTCCCGACGGCCGAGCTCCTGTTGAACGGAGCGCTCGCCGCGCCCGTGAAGGGCCTTTCCGACGGCGTGAAGAACATCGCGACCATGCTGACCATCACTCGGATGTGGAACGCGGTGGGGGCCGTGGCCGGCATGCGCCGCGCTCTGGCGCTGGCGCGGGATTACGCCCGCCTGCGCGTGGCGTTCGGCGCTCCCCTCGCGGAGAAGGCGCTCCATCTCGAGACGCTCGCCGATCTTCAGGCCGTGTTCGAAGGGGCGTTTCACCTCGCCTTCCGAGCCGTCGAGCTCGTCGGACGCGACGAGGCCGAAGGCCTCGACGCGCGCGAAGCCGCGCTCCTGCGCCTCCTGACCCCGGTCGCCAAGCTGACGACCGGAAAGCAGGTCGTGTCCGTCGCGAGCGAGACTCTGGAATGCTTCGGCGGGGCCGGATACGTCGAGAACACCGGTCTCCCCCGACTCCTTCGGGATGCGCAGGTGCTGCCGATCTGGGAAGGAACCACGAACGTGCTCTCCCTGGACCTCCTGCGCGCGGCGGCGAAGACAGGGGGGCTCGAGCCCCTCGCCGCCGAAGTCGACCGGGCCCTTCGGGGCGTCACGCACCCGGAACTGACCGCGGCGGGCAACCGCGCGCGGGACGCGGTGCGACACGCGGAGAGCTGGTTCGCGGGCGCAAACGACCCGGAGAGCGTCGAGGCCGGCGCCCGGCGCCTCGCGCTCACGCTCGGGCTCGCGCTCGAGACCGCACTCCTCACCGAGCACGCGAGCTGGGCGCTCGAGCACGAACATGACGCGCGCCCCGCGCACGCCGCGCGGCGCCTCTCGCGGCTGCGTCTCGACCGGATCGACGACGCCTCGTCCCTCCTCGAGGCACGCGGCCTCGGACGCGATGAGCCGGCTCCTTTCGCATAGGCCCGGCGTGTCGTTAACATCCAACCCGTGAAGCGCGCGGTCTTCCTGATCCTCGTGGTCGGGGCGCCGCTCGTCCTGCTCTTCTTCCCGGAGCTTCGCCGGCGCATCGCACACAAACTGCGGTTCCTGCTGCTCGTGTGGTCGGGGGCGGTGCTCTTCTTCGGGCTGGCCGGCGCGCCGGGGAGAGAGAAGAAGAGCTTCTTGGAAGGTGAATCGGGCGCGTCCATCGCCTGGTCTCTCTTGGGAGTGGCCCTGTTTGCCGCGGCGTTCGTCTCGGTCCTGCGTGATTTCCGGCTCTCTTCACCTTCCAGGGAATCTCCCGGCGGCGCGAAGCGCCGCTGATTTCTTGTCGTCAGGCGCCGGTATGATTCGGTGACAGGTGATGAACTGCACAGGCCTTCTCCTCGCGGCGGCACTTTCGGCGTCCCCCGGAACCTCCAAGGGCGCCGCGCCGAAGGTCACCGCTTCGTTTCCGACAGACGGCGTCACGACGGTCGTTCTGCGAGCCAGCGCCGTTG
>DATIFW010000134.1:0-4862 GCA_035455045.1 Thermoanaerobaculia bacterium
GGATGTCCTCCGTATACGCGAGCCCGGAGCGTCCCGCGCGCCTCTCGATCCGCGCCGTGCACCCGTCCGGAAAGCCCTACGGAAAGACAGTGGGGCGCATCGCCTGGACGCTCACGCCGTACAAGCTCGCGCCCGTGACCCATGAGACGCGCTTCACGACGGGCGAGGACGGCCGGTTCGAGGTTCCGATTCCCGTGGACACGTCCGGCCGCCTCGACGCCGTCGTGACGCTCCTCGACCGGTTCGACAAACCCACGACCGCGGAAGCCTCGATCGTCGTGGCTCCTCAGAAGCCCGGCGCACCGGTCGTCGACGTCTCCGAGATCACGATCCTCCAGGAGCGCGAGGTCTTCTCGCCGGGAGACACGGCGCGGGCTCTCGTCCTCCTGCCCGAGGGCTGGGGCGAGCGCGGCGAGAACCGCGGCCGGCTGCATCTCACGGTCGCGGGACGGAAGATCCACGAGCATAGCGTGAAGAACGTGGACGGCCTTTCGACGTGGATCTCCGTGCCGATCCTCCCCGCGTACGGCACCGCCGCGTATGCCGTCGTCGCGTATGCGGACCCCGTGCGCGGCTGGATCGAGCGCACGCTCACGTTCCGCGTGCCTCCGAGGGACAAGGCGCTCGCGGTCGCCGTCAAGCCGCAAGCCGCGTTCGTCAAGCCGGGCCAGCGCCAGGCCGTCTCGCTCCGCGTCCTGGACGCCGCGGGAAAGCCCGTCGAGGCCGAAGTCTCCGTCTCCGTCGTGGACAAGGCGGTTCTCGCGCTCCAGCCCGAGTTCCGGCCCCCGCTCCTCTCCTTCTTCTACCCGACGGAGCGGCTCAACCTCATGAGCTTCTACAGCCGCGAGTTCCAGTCGTACGGCTACGGCGAGCGCCTCGCGCGCCTCTTCCGGCCGAACTTCTGGATGGCGGCGACGAAGCCGGACAAGAAGGACAAGAAGGAGGAGGACACGGCTTACTGGAACGCGCGTGTCCTCACGGACGCCGAGGGGCGCGCGACGGTCTCGTTCCGGCTGCCCGCGAACCAGACGACGTGGAACGTGTCGGCCGTCGCCGTGGACACGCGCGGCCGCTTCGGCGAAGGCACGGGAGAGTTCGGCACGAACGCGAAGCTCACGTTCTCGGTCGCGGCACCCGCGTTCCTGCGCGCGGGCGACAGCGCCCAGGTACGCCTCCTCGTCTCGAACCAGGACAAGGCGGCCCGCGACGTGAAGGCGACGCTCGAGATGCCGGCCGGCGTCACGTCCGCGGCGCCGCCCGCGATCTCGACGAAGCTCGCGCCGAAGGCCGAAGCCTCGGGCCGCGGCATGATCGTGCTCCAGGCGGCCGACGCTTCCGGCGCGGTCGCCCTGAAGACGACGCTCGTCTCCGCGGGTGAGACGCAGCGCTTCGAGAATTCCGTCCGCTCGCTCCCTTCGACCGTCACCTTCGCCGAGACGCGCGACTTCAAGCCGGGCGACGTCGTGGCGGGGCCGCTCCCCGCGGGCGAGACGCTGAAGGACGTCCGCATCTACGCGACGAACGGCCTGACGGCCACGATGCTGCCCGCCCTGCGTTGGCTCATGGCGTATCCGTACGGCTGTGCCGAGCAGATCACGAGCGCGACGGTGCCGAGCCTGCTCGCGAAGGAGCTCCTCGATCCGAAGGCCGGCCCGATGGGCGCGCTCTCGCCGGACCAGGAGGACACGCGGAAGAACGCGCTCGAGTTCTCCGCCGCGGGCCTCGCGCGCCTGAAGACGCTCCAGAACCTGGACGGCTCTTTCGTGTGGTGGCCCGGTACGGGCAAGGGCGACGCGTCGATGACGGCGCTCGTCCTCGTCCTCCTGTCCTCGCTCGACGACCCCGAGGCTGCGAAGACGCTCGACGCGCCGAAGTCGCTCGGCTGGCTGAAGGCTCAGGTCCCCGAGCGGGCCTCGTCGCCCGGCATCGCGGTCTCGTACGTGGAGGCGCGTCTGAAAGTGCTCGGCCTCTCGCCCGAGCCCGGCGGGACACTCGAGGCCACGCTGCGCTTCCAGGCCGACTGGGTGAAGGCGCAGGGCACGGTCCTCGACAAGGCGCTCTTTCTCCTCGCGCTCAAGGGCTTCGGCTTCGACCAGAAGCCCGACTTCGATCGGCTCGTGAAGGACCTTCTCGACGACGTGGGCGGCGCCGTCCATGCGCTCCTCGGCGGGACGGCTCCGAACCCCCGGACCTGGACGCCGCTTCTCGGCGACTGGCCGCGCTATCCGGGCCGGCTGGTGTCGGCGCTGTCCGTCGCGGGCCGGGCCCTTCACGAGTACGGCCGGCTCGACGCGACCGCGACGCGCGCTCTCTCGAAGCGCCTCCTCGCGTCCTTCGACGGACGCCACTTCGGGTCCACGTTCGAGACGTCGGGCGTCCTCGTCCACTCCGCGTGGCTCCTCAGGGACTCGATGCGTGCCGCGCGCGCGCTGCCGCGCCCGCGCGTGACCGCCGGCGGCGAGGAGATTCCGCCCGCGAAGCTCGGCGTCCGCGAAACGCCGGGCGGCGTCGAGATCACCGTGGACCCGCGCGAGACCGCCCGCGGCCCGATCACGGTCGCGGCCGGCGGCGAGGACGTCGTCCTCAAGGCGCGCGTCACGCGCGAGATGCCGCTCGACCGGGCGCCCGCCGTGCCGGGCGGATGGAGTTTGAAGAAGGAGTACTTCCACCTGAACGGGAAGACGGGCGCGCTCGCGCCGCTCGAGCGGCACGTGACGATCGGCGACCTCGTCTACGTGAAGCTCACGTTCCAGCCGCGCAGGGGAACTCTGCCGTGGTGGAGCTCGTCGTATTACGCGCTCTCGGACGAGATCCCGGCCGGGCTCAGCGTCGTGGAAGAGGACAAGGTCTACGACGGCGCGCCCTTCAGGCTGAACCTCCATGCCGGCGGCTACGCGACGCGCGACATCCGGACCGACCGCATCCGCTGGACGTTCGCGTTCGAGCGGAACTGGATGGACCGCTCCTACCAGACGGGCTACGTTCTGCGCGCGCATTACGCCGGCGACTTCGCGACCGGAGTGGCGCGTCTCGAGGATTTCTACGATGAGTCGCTCTACTCGCAGACGGGTTCTCGCCGCGTGGGCGTTGACCCTCTGCCCGACCGCCCGCGCAAGTGAGATCCGGTTCGCGCCCGAGATTCCCGCCGCGTCCGCGGCGCGGTGGGAATCGCGTGCCCGGGAAGACTGGTCCTCGTGGGAGGGCCGGTTCGGAGTCCGAATCGCTCGCGGTGGGCTCACCGTCTCGCTCGCGGACCCCTCCGCGATGCCAACGGACTTCGGCAGGTCGCGCAACGGGCGCATCGAGCTGAACCGCCTCCTGACGCAGGACGCGGCCGGGGAGGTCTTTTCGCACGAGCTCGCGCACGTCTTCTTCGAAGGCCGCTGCGCCGGCCTCGCGAAGAGCGCGCCGATCCTCTCGGAGGCGTTCGCGCTCTTCGCCTCCGGCGACGCCCAACGCCGGGCTTTCGAAGGCACGCGCTTTCTCTACGCGGCCTCCGCCCGCGACTGGCTCGTCGCACACGCGGGAGAGGCGCACGGCTCACGCGGGGATTCGCGGGCCGCCCAGGAGGCGCTCGCCCGCGTCCTCGCCTTGCCGGAGAGATCGCGAGCTTTCGAGGCGTATTTCGCGGCGCTTCTTGGTTCGTGCGGAGACGAGACTTTCGCGGCGAGCGGCGCCGTCGTCACGTTCCTCGACGTCGTTCGGGCGGAACCCGAGCCCGCGCCGTCCCGCGCGGACTTCCTGCTCGTCGACGGCCTTGCGGGCGAGACACTGGCCGAAGACGGGCATCCGCGCGCGCGCTTTCCGGCGGGGTCGCTCCTGAAGCCCTCGCTCGTCGCCGCCGTGCCCGCGCTCATGGAAAGTCGTGCGGCACGCGACGCACCCGAGTGGCGCTGCCCGACGCGCCCGAAGCCCGGCGAGATCTTCACGTGGCAGCGGGCGCTGACGCTCTCGTGCAACGGCTTCTTCCTCGACTTCGCGGCGGCGTCCCCGAACGGCTTCGAGGCCTGGGAGGACGAGATGCGCCGGCTGGGACCGAAGCTCCCGGACCGCGCGACGACGACGGAGGAGCGGATCGGGCTCGAGGACGGAATCACCCTTTCGCCTCTCGACGCCGTCAGGGTGTTCACCTGGCTGGACCGCAAGACTCCGTTCGTCGTGGACGCGCTCCGGGGGACGCCGCGGTCCGGGACGCTCGCGGCGGCTCCCGAGGCCGGCTGGTTCGCCGACCGTGGGATCGCCCTGAAGACCGGGACCGTGCGCGACCTCGCGAGCGCGCCGCTTCACGCGTGGATCGTCGCGGTCGGGCCGCGCGACGCCTCGGGGGCACCCGCGTTCGTCGCCGCGCTCCACGCCACGGGGCGCGCGACCTCGTCGCTTCTGCCCGACCTGAAGCGCCGGCTCGTCTCCGGGCTCACCGGCCTCGAGCGGGCCGCCGAAGTGCAGATCCTCGCCCTCGTGCCGGAGGCCGGAGTCGGCCTCGCGTGCGACGGGGGCGCGCCGCTCCTCGTCCGCGCTGGAGGCGAATGGCGCCTCGCGAAGCCGCAGACGGCGCTCGCTCAGGGGACGCTCGAGAGCGGGGCGACGTACTCCTGTCCGGCCGCCGCGCTCACGGTGACGTTCGCCGACGGGCGCGGCGCGACGCTTCGCCGGCGCTATTTCGGCGCGCTGCGCGTCGAGGCGCCTCCCCCGGCCGGCGCGCCGTCGTCCGTGCCGCTCCGCGAGCGGAGCGCGCGCGCGCGGCGCGGCTCGCGCTTCGTCCTCGCGACGAGCGAGAGGGCTTACGTCACGTCGAGCCTTCTCTCCGAGCTGCCCGAGGGACACCTCGAGCTCCTCGCCGCGCTCTCTCTCGTCGTGCGCCA
>DATIFW010000135.1:0-6302 GCA_035455045.1 Thermoanaerobaculia bacterium
CGGATGACCTCGGCCTTCTTGTTCGCGACGTGGTCGAGGAAGCCCGGGTCCTGGTGCGAGAAACCGTTGTGATCCTGGCGCCACACGTGTGACGACAGGAGAATGTTGAGCGAGGCGATCGGCTTCCGCCACGGAATGCGGCGCGTCGTCTTCAGCCACTTCGCATGCTGATTGAACATGGAGTCGACGATGTGAATGAACGCCTCGTAGCAGGCGAAATAGCCGTGCCGACCCGTGAGGAGATAGCCCTCGAGCCAGCCTTCGCATTGGTGCTCGGAGAGCATCTCGAGGACGCGCCCATCGGCCGAAAGGTGCTCGTCCGTCGGCAGAATCTCGGCGACGGACATCCGGTCCGTGACATCGAAAACCTCGCCCCAGCGGTTGGACTCCGCCTCGTCCGGAGAGAAGAGCCGGAAATTGCGCGCCGCGGCGTTGCGCGCCATCGTGTCGCGCAGGAAGCGGCCCATGACCCGCGTCGCTTCAGCCTCCACGCCGCCCGGTTTCGGGACCGCGACGGCGTAGGACGCCCAGGCGGGCAGGTCGAGGCCGACGAGGAGCGCTCCGCCGTTCGCGTGCGGATTCGCCCCCATCCGCCTTTCTCCCTTCGGCGCGAGGGCGCGCAGCTCCGGCCGCAGGCGTCCCCGCTCGTCGAAGAGCTCGCCGGGGCGGTAGCTCCGCATCCAGTCCCCGAGGAGCCGCAGGTGCTCGGGGTTCTCGCGGATCTTGTCGAGAGGCACCTGGTGCGCCCGCCACGTGCCCTCGACGGGCTTGCCGTCCACCGTCTTCGGGCCCGTCCAGCCTTTCGGCGAGGCGAGGACGATCATCGGCCAGCGCGGCCGCTCGGCCTTCCTCGACGCGCGCGCTCGCGTCTGAACGTCCCGGATGACGTCGAGCGCCCGGTCGAGCGTGTCCGCCATGAGCCGATGCATCGTCGGGGGGTCGCTGCCTTCGACGAACAGCGGGTCCCAGCCGCAGCCTCGCAGGAGGTCTGCGAGCTCCCCGCGGGGGATGCGTGCGAGGAGGCTCGCGCTCGCGATCTTGTAACCGTTGAGGTGGAGCACGGGAAGAACCGCACCGTCGTGCGCCGGGTTCAGGAACTTGTTCGAGTGCCAGCTCGTCGCGAGCGGGCCGGTCTCCGCCTCCCCGTCCCCGACGACGCATGCGACGAGGAGGCCTGGGTTGTCGAACGCGGCTCCGAACGCGTGCGAAAGGGAGTACCCCAGCTCGCCGCCTTCGTGGATGGAGCCGGGCGTTTCCGGCGCGACGTGGCTCGGCACGCCGCCGGGGAAAGAAAACTGCTTGAAGAGCCGGCGGATCCCCTCCTCGTCCTCCGAGACGTGCGGGTAGACCTCGCTGTACGTGCCCTCGAGGTACGTGTTCGCGACGAGGCCGGGCCCGCCGTGGCCGGGGCCCGTCACGTAGAGCACCGAGACGTCGCGCTCGACGATCGCGCGGTTGAGGTGTGCGTAGACGAAGTTCAGCCCCGGCGTCGTGCCCCAGTGCCCGAGGAGTCGCGGCTTGACGTGGTCGAGGACGAGAGGCGACCTCAGGAGCGGGTTGTCCAGGAGGTAGATCTGGCCGACGGAGAGGTAGTTCGCGGCGCGCCAGTACGCGTCCATCCTCGAGAGGAGATCCTCGGGCGGACTCATGTGCCGAGACCCCTTTCGCGAACGACGGCGAGCGTGTGGCGGCCGATGACGTCCTCCTCGTCCGTGGGAATGACGAACGTCGGGACGCGCGCTCCCGACGCGCCGATTCGAACGTCGTTCCGGCGGTTCGCCTCCTCGTCGAGTGCCACGCCGAGGAAGGAGAGCCCGTCCGCGATACGCCGTCGCGTCTCCGGCTGATTCTCCCCGATCCCCGCCGTGAAGACGAGGCCGTCCAGGCCTCCGAGCGCGGCCGCCATCGCGGCCGCCTGCTTGACGGCCGCGTAGACGAAGACGTCGACGGCGAGCCGTGCGGACGAGGTTCCGGCGGCGAGAAGCTCGCGCAGGTCGCCGCTCGTCTCCGACAGGGCGAGCAGCCCCGACTCCTCCCAGACGAGGCGCACGATCCGCTCTCTGTCCCAGCCGCGGTCGAGGAGCCAGAGGATGACGCCGGCGTCGAGGGAGCCGGGTCGCGTCGACATGACGAGACCGTCGAGCGCCGTGAACGACATCGTGGAGTCCACGCTTCTCCCGTTCCGGAGGGCGCAGAGACTCGCGCCGTTGCCGAGGTGGGCGGCCACGACGCGTCCCTTCGCGATCTCGGGGTCGAGCTCGGCGAGGCGGCGCGCGACGTACTCGTAGGACAGGCCGTGGAAGCCATAGCGGCGGACGCCGGCCTCGCGGAGCGGGCGGGGCAGCGCCACGACGTCGGCGAACTCGGGGTGGCCTCGGTGGAACGACGTGTCGAAGCAGGCCACGTGAAGCGCCGACGGAAAGCGGGCGCTGGCGGCGCGGAGCACGCCGAGGCTCAGGGGCTGGTGGAGGGGGTCGAGGGGGACGAGTTTCTCGAGCGCGGCGAGGACGCGGTCGTCGACGGCCGTCGGCCCGACGAAATCCGCCCCGCCGTGGACGACCCGGTGACCGACGGCGGACGGGTTCTTTCCCTCGAGATGCCGCTCGAGGAGCTTCGCGATGGAGTCGAGGTCATGGCCGTCGACCTTGCCCCTTGCGAGGGCGGTCAGCGTGCCGTCGCCGTCGGCCCGGTAAGCGGCGTACTTCAGCGTGGAGGAGCCGGCGTTCAGGACGAGCACGGGGCAGTCCACGCGGCGGATTATGGCCGCTTGACAGCCTGCCCGGTCGCGCCTAGGCTACTGAGTGATGGCTCATTCAGCGGGCCGCGACGCACCTCCCGAGGCGGCCCTCGTGGCCGCCGGCGAGGAGCGCGCTCCCGCCGGGGCCGACCCCGAGAAGCGCCGGCGCATCCTGGACGCGGCCGTCCGGACGTTCGGTCGGCGGGGGTTCCACGAGGCCCGCATCGCGGAAATCGCCGCCGCGGCGAAGGTGGCCGAGGGAACGGTCTACCTCTATTTCCGCAACAAGGAGGACCTCCTCGGCGTCGTCTTCGACGAGTCGATGGACGAGGTCCTCGAGAAGGGCCGCGCACTGGCGCGCTCGAAGGCTCCGGCCGGGGACCGGCTCACGGCGCTCGTGGACCTCCATCTCAAGTTCATCGGCTCGGACCGCGATCTCGCGTCCGTGTTCCAGATCGAGCTCAGGCGAAGCGCCCGGCTCGTCGAGCGCTTCTCGCGCAGCAAACTGGTCGAGTATTTCCGCCTTCTGGGCGACGTCCTGCGCGACGGCATCGCGCGCGGCGAGTTCCGGAGCGGCCTCGACCCCAAGCTCGCGGTGCGCATTCTCTTCGGCGCCGTCGACGAGATCCTCTCTGAGTGGCTTCTGTCGGGGGAGAAGAAGCCGATTGCCGACGCACGCCAGCTCGTGGGAACGCTTCTCTCGGGTTTCGCCGGAGGAGAAGAAGGATTTGCTTCGAAAGGGAAGAAAGGCGCCCGCGTGGCGGCGCCGCCGAAGCCGCATTCACGCTTCGAAGCACACGGCGAAGCCGCGAGTCCTTTGAATTCCCCCTTCAAAGCACGCGCCGAAGGCGAGAACGGCGGCACACGAAGCGAAAACATCGCCGCAAGGCACAGGAGCAAACCCAAGTGAGCAAAACCGCATTCGTCGTTCATGGAGCCCGGACGCCGTTCGCGCGCGCCGGCACCGACTTCGCCGGAGTGTCGGCCGTCGACCTCGGCCGCACGGCGGCCGTCGAGGCGATGGCGCGGGCGGGCGTCGAGCCCGGTGCGATCGACCAGGCCATCTTCGGGAACATCGCAACGCCGAGCGACGCGGCGAACATCGCGCGCATCATCGCGCTCCGTGCGGGCGTCCCGAAGGAGAAGCCCGCGCACTCGGTCTCGCGCAACTGCGCCTCCGGCATCGAGTCCGTCGTGGAGGCCGCGCGCCTCATCGCGACGGGCGAAGCGGACGTCGTTCTCGCGGGCGGCGTCGAGAACATGACGCAGATCCCGTTTCTCTATCGCGACGGCGTCAAGGAAGTCTTCACGAAAGCCGGCATGTCGAAGACGGCGGGTCAGCGGGTCTCGGCGCTCTCGAAGATGCCCTGGAAGGACCTCTTCAACCCCGTGATCGGCCTGAAGCAGGGCCTGACGGACCCCGTGTGCGATCTCGGCATGGGAGATACCGCCGAGATCCTCGCCAAGGAGGGCCACTTCACGCGCGAGGCACAGGACGCCTTCGCGCTGCGCTCGCACCAACGGGCGACCGCGGCCCGCGCGAAGCTGGCCGAGGAGATCGTCCCCGTGCCCGTCCCGCCGGACTACGACCGCGTTCTCACGGTCGACAACGGCGTGCGCGAGAACCAGACGATGGAAGCCCTCGCGAAGCTCCGGCCCGCCTTCGACCGGAAGTTCGGAACGGTCACGGCGGGCAACTCCTCCCAGATCACGGATGGCGGCGCGGCCGTCGTCGTCGCCTCCGAGGAATACGTGGCGAAGCATGGGTTGAAGCCCCTGGGCCGCATCTCCGGCTGGGGCTTCGCCGGCCTCGAGCCGGAGCGCATGGGCCTCGGGCCGTCGCGCTCGACTCCGATCGCGCTGAGGAGGACAGGCCTCTCGATGAAGGACGTGGGGCTCGTCGAGATCAACGAGGCGTTCGCGGTCCAGGTCCTCGCGAATCTCGACGCCTTCGCAAAGTCTCCCGAGCTCGGAGCGATCGCGGACGAGAACCTCAACGTGAACGGCGGGGCGATCGCCCTCGGGCATCCGGTCGGGAGCTCGGGGACGCGTCTCATCCTGACGCTCCTTCTCGAGATGCGCCGCCGCAAGGTCGCGCACGGCCTCGCGACGCTCTGCGTCGGAGGCGGCCAGGGAGCTTCGATCATTCTGGAGAGGGCGTAGGGAGATACAGCCGTGTCAACCACATTCGAAGAAAAAACAGCGGTGACACCTGAGAAGCCGGAGGCCAGAGACGCGTTCCGCCTCACGGTCGAGCCGGACGGTCTCGCCCTTCTCGTCTTCGACACGCCCGGCGAGAAGGTGAACAAGTTCTCGACGTCCGTCATGAAGGAGTTCGAGCGGGTCGTCGACGGACTCGCCTCGCGCTCCGACGTGAAAGCGCTCGTGCTCCTCTCGGCCAAGCCGGGGGTCTTCATCGCCGGCGCGGACGTGAACGAGATCGCGAAGGCGGATCGCAACACAGATCCCGAATTCATCCACGCCGGGCACCGGACGTTCAACAAGCTCGCGAACCTCCCGTACCCGACGATCGCCGCGATCGGCGGCGCCTGTGTGGGCGGCGGCTGCGAGACCGTCCTCTCGATGGACTGGCGAATCGCGTCCGACTCGCCGAAGACGCAGATCGGCTTTCCGGAGGTCAAGCTCGGCATCCTGCCGGCATGGGGCGGCACGTCGCGTCTGCCCCGCATGATCGGCCTCGCGAACGCCCTCGACGTCATCCTCGCGGGAAAGGTCCTCGACGCCAGGCGCGCGAAGAAGATCGGCCTCGTGGACGAGGTCGTCCCGGAGGCGATCCTCGAGGACTGGGTGAGGGCGTTCGCCCGCGGGAAGTTCGGCGCGAAGAAACGCTCGAACGCGGGGCCGGGCGGCGCACCGGCGCGCGTCCGCGAGCCGAAGCTCGCGGAGAAACTCCTCGAAGGCCCCGGCCGAGCCCTCGTCTTCTCGAAAGCGCGCCAGGCGGTCCTGAAGGAGACGAAGGGACACTATCCGGCGCCGCTCACGGCGCTCGACGTCGCCGAGAAGGGGTTCGGGGCGGATTTTGCGAAGGCTCTCGAGCTCGAGGTCGAAGGAGTCGGGTCGCTGATCGGCACGCCGGTCATGCGCAGCCTCGTGGGCCTCTTCTTCCGGATGGAGGAGGTCAAGAAGGAGACCGGCGTCGAAGCCCTCGGGGCGCCGGGCGCCGGCGTCAGGCCCCGGAAGATCGCGCGCGTGGGCGTCCTCGGCGCGGGCGCCATGGGGGGAGGCATCGCCCAGCTCGCGGCCGACAAGGGCTATCCGACGCGCATGAAGGACATCAACCCGGAGGCGCTCGCTCTGGGATACGCGCAGGCGGCGCGCATCTGGAAGGAGCAGCTCAAGAAGCGCCGCATGACCCGGGCCGACTTCGCGAGAAAGATGGCGCTCCTCGGCGGGTCTCTCGAGTACGCGGGCTTCGAGGGCTGCGACATCACGATCGAGGCCGTGGTCGAGAAGATCGCCGTCAAGCAGGCCGTCCTCGCGGACTGGGAGCGCGTCGTGCCGGCGACGGCGATCTTCGCCTCCAACACCTCGACGCTTCCGATCA
>DATIFW010000136.1:0-3219 GCA_035455045.1 Thermoanaerobaculia bacterium
TCAGGAACGCGATGTCCACGATTCGCGGATCGACGGTCGTCTTGACCTCGATCTCGCTGACGACCTTGGTCAGCGGGTCGAGGTAGAGAACGGCGTCGTCCTGCGGCCGGCCCAGGCCGCGGCCGTGCAGCCTGACCTTCCCGGCGCGGTCGGGGTCCGGCGGCATGAGCTCGGCCCTCTCCGCCCACGCCTCGACGCGCTCCGGGGAGAGTCGCGCATAGAACTGCATGAGCGACTGTGCCTGCTCGAAAAGGGTGTCCTCCTCGGTGTTCGTGGGGGGGGCGGCGAGCCGCGCTCGCGGGTCGTTCTCCGGAAAGGGAGTCGGTGGAATCGCCTTGTCGAACCTGACGATCTTCTTGACGAGCTCGCCGGCGGGGCCCAGGTGGACGTTCTCGGTCCGCGAGACGCGAAGGACCCCGTCGATCTTCATCTCGGTCTTGAGCCGCCACTGGTAGTTCGCGAGGCGCTCGCGCTCCCGTTTGAGTCCCCGGGCGACGTCCGGCTTGGACGGCTCGGGGGCTTGCGCCGCGAGTGGGAAAGCGGTCAGAGTGGCGACGAGCCCGAGAACGAGCGGAAGTCTCACGGAGGGAATCGTGCCACACACGGACCGACCGCACGATGCGATGAAGTTCGAGACGCTCGCGGTCCACGCGGGCCGCCGTCCCGAGACCGCCACGGGCGCGGTCGCGCCGCCTGTGTACCTGTCCACGACGTTCGAGCGCAACGCGGAGGGGACCCCCCTCGGCGGCCACACGTACATTCGCGAGTCGAATCCGATGCAGACGCTCCTCGAGGAAGCCCTCGCACCTCTCGAAGGCGGGGCGGGCGCGCTCGCGTTCGCCTCGGGGATGGCCTCGGGCGTCGCGCTGCTTCAAACGCTGCAGGCGGGCGCGCACGTTCTCATGCCGGACGACGCGTATTACGGCTGGCGGGTGGTCGCGCAGGAGTTCCTCCCTCAGTGGGGGCTCACGGCGAGCTTTTGCCCGATGGACGACCTCGAGGCCGTGAGGCGGGCGCTGACGCCGAAAACGCGGCTCGTCCTCGTGGAGTCGCCCTCGAATCCGCTTCTGAGGATCGCGGACCTCGCGGCGATCGCGGAAGCCGCCCGGTCGGTGGGAGCGCAGACCGTGGTCGACAACACGTTCGCGACGCCCGCCCTCCAGCGTCCTCTCGACCTCGGAGCCGACGTGGCCCTCCATTCCGTGACGAAGTACTTCGGCGGCCACAGCGACGTGCAGGGCGGAGTGCTCGTCTTCAAGAGGCGGGACGAGACGTTCGAAAAAGCCACTCACGTCCGCCACATCCTCGGGGCCGTCCTCGCGCCGTTCAACGCGTGGCTCGTCCTGCGCGGGCTCCGCTCGCTCGCGGTGCGCATGGCCGTACACAGCGCGAACGGGCTGGAGGTCGCGCGCGCCCTCGAGAAGCACCCGGCAGTCTCCCGCGTGAACTATCCGGGCCTGCCGTCTCACCCGGGCCATGCCGTCGCCGCGCGGCAGATGTCCGGCTTCGGCGGGATGTTGTCCTTCCACGTGAAGGCGGGCCGCGACGCCGCGATCGCCGCGGTGGGCCGGGCGAGACTCTTCGTGCGCGCGACGTCGCTCGGCGCCGTCGAGAGCCTGATCGAGCACCGCGCGACGAGCGAAGGCGCGGGCTCGACCACGCCTCAGGACCTCATCCGGCTCTCGGTCGGGCTCGAGCACCCGGACGACCTGATCGCGGACCTCGATCAGGCGCTGGGCTAGGGAGAGGGGAGCGCGACCCAGGTCGCCTGGAGCGAAGAAGGGAGAGACGGAAGGCGCGCCTCCACGTCGGCACGAATGGCATTTCCTTCCGGTCCCGCGAGCAGGAGCCTGATGTCCAGGAGATCCTGAGGCCCGCCGGCCTCGAGTTTGAGGAGGACGAGATCCGCCGGATCGACGACGGGCAAGTCCTCTCCGGCAACATGGAGAACTCGCCGCCGGGACAGTGCTTGCTCGTGCCAGGCGGATCGGCCGACGACGACATCTACCGTTTTTTCCCCTTCCGCCGTGAGCCGGACCACGCCTCGCAGCGGATCGTCGAAGTCTCCCCGCCGAACCTCGACTTTCGTTCCTTCGTTTCGAAGAATCTCCCAGAAAGCGTCTGACAGAACGCGGCCGTCCGTGCTGAGGAGGTCCGCGTCTTCCGTGTGGCGGGTGATGCCGTGGACGGCGAGAGCAACGCCCCCGATCAACGCTGTTGGCGAAGACATCTCGGCAAGGCGGCGCACCGTCCGGCCGAGGAGCGTCATCCGCGCGGCAGCTCCATCACGCGAGAAACACGTCGGCCCGTGTGAGTAAGCAGCCGTGCCTGGCGCGCCGCTTCCTCGCGGCTCGTTCCCTCCGGAAGCGCGGCGAGGAATAGGTCAAGCGCGAATGGGTCCGGGCGCAGGGCCTTCGCGAGCCTGCCTTCGGGCGTGCCCTGAAAGAACTTCGCGGCTTCGGCCGCGAGGTCGCGTCGGCGAATCGCCGTCCTCATGGAGGAATCTTACCCGGCCGCTTGCCGGATCGCGCGTCCGCGTGCACCATCAGCGACTCGTGCCCGCCTTCCGCGAAAACGACAAGCTCTTCCACAAATTCAACCCCGACCTCGGGCCGGGGCGCGTCGAGAAGGTGGACGGGCGGCGCATCGTCGTTTTCTTTCCGGCGGCCGAGACGCGGCTGACGCTCGCGGCCGACGACGCGGCGCTGCGGCCGCTGCCGCTCGGCGCCGGCCAGAAGGCACGGCTCGAGGGCGAGGAGGGAGAGGTCCTGGTGGCCGAGATCGGGCCGTCCGGCGTGCGCCTCACCGACGGGCGGACCGTGGACGGGGGGCTCCTCTGGCCTCTCGCGCCGCCCGACGACCCCGTCGAGCGCCTCGCCGCGCTGCAGACGGACCGCGCGGCGGCGTTCCGGAATCGGCTCGACGGCCTCCTGCTCGCCGAGATCCGCCAGGCCGCCGGACTGGGCTCCTTTCTCGGAGGGCGCATCGCGCTTCTTCCGCACCAGCTCGACGTCGCCGAGCGCGCCACGGCGTCCGATCCCGTCCGCTGGCTGCTCGCCGACGAAGTCGGCCTCGGCAAGACGATCGAAGCCTGCCTCATCCTTTCGCGTCTCCTGCGCACGGAGCGGGCCGACCGGGCCCTCGTCGTCGCGCCGGCGACGCTCACGGTTCAATGGCTCGGCGAGCTCTACCGCAAGTTCCACCAGACGTTCGTCCTTC
>DATIFW010000137.1:0-4703 GCA_035455045.1 Thermoanaerobaculia bacterium
ATCGAGTCCACGCGGCTTCTGCCGGGTGCCGACCTCGTCACGCGGAGACTCTTCGAGAACGGCATCCGGCTCGCAATCGCCTCCAACAAGCCGGCCCGCTTCACGCGCCCGCTCCTCGAGTGGTTGGGCCTCGCGAGCCGCTTCGGCTTCGTCGCGGGGCCCGACGACGGGTTCCCGCCGAAACCCGCGCCGCACATGGTCTTCATGGCGCTGGCGACGCTCCTGGTCCCGGCCCGCGACACGGTGTTCGTGGGGGACATGCCGATCGACGTCGCGACGGCACGAGCGGCCGAACTTCCTATCATCGCACTTCCGAGCGGCAGCGCGACACGAAAAGAGCTCGAAGCGTGTTCTCCTGACGCGATCGTCGAAAATCTCGAAGACCTTCTACCGCTCCTCCTCCCCTCGTAGAATCCAGCGCCATGACAAACTTCGATTCGACCGCCGGCTCTCCCGGCCAGGTGCGCTTCTTCAACCCCGGCCCCGTGTGGGTGAGGCCGCAGGTGATGCAGGCTCTGACCGGCCCCATGCTCTCCCACCGCTCACAGGCTTTCATGGACCTCTACGGACGCATCCTCGAGAAGCTTCCGAAGGTCTTCCGGACGGCGCGCGCGGCCCACACGCTCGCGACCTCGGCGACCGGCGTCTGGGAGTCCGCGCTGGTCTCCTGCGTCGAGGGTCCCGTTCTCTCCCTTTCCAACGGAGCCTTCTCCGGAAAGTGGGGCGAAATGGCTTCGCGCCTCGGGCTCGAGACCGACGTCCTGAAGTTCGAGTGGGGCGAGTCCGTCAAGCCCGATGCCGTGAAGAAGAAGCTCGCGGAGAAGAAGTACGCCGCGGTGACCGTCGTTCACAGCGAGACGTCCACGGGGGTGCTCTCGGACCTCGCCGCGATCGCTAAGGTCGTCCACGAGAATTCCGACGCTCTCCTCTTCGCCGACGCCGTGACGTCGGTCGCGGGCACGCGCGTCGAGACGGACGAATGGGGTCTCGACGTCGTCCTCACGGGCTCGCAGAAAGCCTTCGCCCTCCCGCCGGGGCTCGCCCTCTTCGCCGTCTCCGAGCGCGCAATGGCCGCTGCGAAGAAGAAGAAGTTCCGCGGCCTCTATCTCGACCTCGTGGAGATCGAGGCGTTCGCGGCCAAGAAGCAGACGCCGACCACGCCGTGCCTGCCGCTCCTGTACGCCCTCGACGTCCAGCTCGACCACATCCTCACCGAGGGGATCGAGAACCGGTGGGCGCGCCACGCCGCGATGCGGAAGGCGGTCGAGGACTGGGCGGCAAAGAACGGCTTCCGCGTCCTCGCCGAGGCGGGCGCGCATTCGCCGACCGTCACGTCCCTCATCCCGCCGGAGGGCGTCAATGCCGAAGAGCTGAACAAGGCGCTCAAGGGCATGAAATGGACCACGGGCTCGGGCTATGGAAAGCTGAAGCCCACGAACGTGCGCATCGGCCACATGGGCGACGTGGACGTCGCCTCCGTGGAGGCCTACCTGAAGGCGCACGAGGAGGCCATGGCTTCCATGCGGTCGAAGGCGGGGCAGCCCGCGTGAGCGGTCCGCGCGTCCTCATCGCCGAGCCGCTCTCCCAGACGGGCCTCGCCGTTCTCTCGAAGGAAGGCCTTTCCGCGGACGTCCGAACGGATCTCTCCCGGGACGCGCTCCTGGCGGCGGTCGGCGACTACGACGCGCTCGTCGTGCGCTCCGCCACGCAGGTGGACCGCGAGCTCCTGACGGCCGGGAAGAAGCTCCGGGTCGTCGGCCGCGCCGGGGTCGGCCTCGACAACGTCGACGTGAAGGCCGCCACGGAGCGCGGCGTCCTCGTCGTCAACGCTCCGTCCGGGAACGTCGTCTCCGCGGCGGAGCATGCGATCGCCCTTCTTCTCGCCTTCCTGCGCAAGATCCCGGAGGCACAGGCTTCGCTGAAGAGCGGGGAATGGAAGCGCACGAAGTTCGTGGGGACGGAGCTGCAGGGCAAGACCGTGGGCCTCGTGGGCCTCGGGCAGGTGGGAGCCCGCGTGGCCGCGCGCCTGCGCCCATGGCACGTCACGCTCCTCGCGTTCGATCCCTACGTGACGCCGGAACGCACCGCCGAGCTCGGCGTGACGCCCCTCTCGCTGGACGAGCTTCTCGCGAAGTCCGACGTGGTCTCGCTCCATGCGCCGGGCGGCTCGGAGACGAAGCACCTCATCGGAGAGAAGCAGCTCGCGGCGATGAAGAAGGGCGCCATCCTCGTGAATTGCGCGCGCGGCCCGCTCGTGGACGAGGCGGCGCTCGTCAAAGCGCTCGACTTGGGGCATCTCGCGGGCGCGGCGCTCGACGTCTTCTCCGTCGAGCCGCCGAAGGACTTTTCGCTCATGAAGCACCCGAAGGTGCTTTGCACGCCGCATCTCGGCGCATCCACCGTCGAGGCGCAGGACCGCGTCGCGGTGGAGACGGTCGAGATGCTCGCCGAGGCCCTGAAGGGCTCGCCCTTCGTCGCGGCGGTGAACCTGCCGTTCCCCTCGGGAGGCGACGCGCACGCGGCCCTTCCCTGGATGCGCCTGGCCGAAACGGTCGGCGCTTTCGTGGGGCAGGCGATGCCCGAGGCCCCGAAGCAGATCACCGTCACCCTCGCGGGAATTCCCGAGGGGATCCGGAAGGCCTGCGTCGTCGCCGCGGTGAAGGGCGTCGTCTCGACCTTCGCCGAAGGCGTCAACATCGTGAACGCCGTCTCGCTCGCGAAGCTGAACGGCATCTCGGTCTCGGATTCCGTGCGCGAGGACGCGGGCGGCTACGCGAGCCTCGTCATCGTCGCCGCGGGCGATTGGAGCGCCTCGGGCACGCTCTTCGGAGACAAGCACTGCCGGATCGTGCGTGTCAACGGTCTCTCTCTCGAGTTCTCGCCCGAGGGGACGCTCCTCGTGATCGCGAACCGGGACGTGCCGGGCGTCGTGGGGCGCATCGGAACGCTGCTGGGGTCGCGCGGAGTCAACATCTCGGATCTCGCTCTCGCCCGGGGAAGGGACGGCCGGGCGGCCGCCGTCGTTCGGATCGACTCTCCGGACGGCGCGATCGGACAGGATCTCGTCAGAGCGGTCTCGACGCTCGAGGGCATCGATTCGGCGAGGCTCGTGACGCTCGGGTGAGCGCGTGAGCTCGGCGCCCCGCGTCCGCGCGCGCCGGCGCGTCGGCGTCGTCTTCGGCGGTCCGTCCCGCGAGCACGGAGTGTCGTTCGTCTCGGCGGCGTGCCTTCTCGAGAACCTTCCGCCGGATTCGTACGAGGCGATTCCGCTCTTCGTCGGGAAAGACGCGGTCTGGCACGCGCCGTCCGCCTCGAAGGCCGAGCTCGAACGGCAGCTCTCGCGTCCTTCGAAGGAGCTGCTTCTCGACGGCATCAAGCCCGGCAGCAGGCCGGCGCCCACGCCGGAGATCGTGGACTCGTTCTTCGGCGCCTGGCACGCGGCCGGAGCGGAGGTGCTGTTTCCGATCGTGCACGGGACGTTCGGCGAGGACGGCGTGCTCCAGGGACTCCTGGAGTCGCTCGGCATCCCCTACGTGGGCTTCGGGGTTGCGGCCTCGGCCGTGGGCATGGACAAGATCTTCATGAAGGCCGCGTTCGGCGCCGCGGGGCTTCCTCAGGTGGAGTACGTCGGCTTCTCGCGCGCCGAGTGGAAGTCGAAGGAGACCCGCGCGTCGATCGTGGAACGCGCTTTCCGCCTCGGATTCCCGCTCTTCGTCAAGCCGGCGTGCGCCGGCTCGTCGGTGGGCGTCTCGAAGGTCAAATCCGAGGCCGGATTCGCGCCCGCGGTGGAGGAGGCTCTTCTCGTGGACGGGCGCGTTCTCGCGGAGAAAGGCGTGGATGCCCGCGAGATCGAATGCTCGGTCCTCGAGGGCGAGACGGGACGGCCGACGGAGGCCTCCCTCCCCGGCGAGATCGTACCGGGGCGCGAGTTCTACGACTACGAGGACAAGTACATCGGCACGCTCTCGCGTTCGATCATTCCGTGCGACCTGCCCGAGTCCTTCCGCGAAGACGTGCGGGCCCTCGCAATCCGGGCGTTCGACGTCCTCGGCGGCGCCGGCTTCGCGCGCGTGGACTTCTTCCTCGAGCGGGGCACCCACCGGCTGTTCGTGAACGAGATCAACTCCCTGCCGGGCTTCACGCCCATCTCGATGTTCCCGAAGTTGTGGGAGGCAACGGGGCTCCCGCTGCCCAAGCTTCTCGACCGCCTCGTCCGAAGCGCGTTCCAGCGGCCGGTGCGGGGCCGGTAACCGCCGCGTGATCCCTACCGGTAGATCACGACGACGCCGGCGAGGCCCATGTCGCCGAGCGACTCCCGCGCGGCGTCGGCCTCCTCGCGCGTCCTGTAAGGGCCGAACTTCACCCGCTTGAGCCCGCGGTATTCCTCGATGAAGGGGTTCGGGTAGCGCGACGCGAGGCGGTCGCGCAGGCGGATCGCGTTCGCCTCGTCGCCGAACGCGCCGGCCTGCACGGCATACGCGCCGGCCTGCACCGCGAACGCGCCGGCCTCGGGACGCGTCGCGGTGTTCGCGGCGGTCACGGGGGGCGGCTCGTCGGAGCCGGCCCGGACGCGGAAGTTGTCGCCGAGCGTCACGACGCGGATCGTGACGGGGACGACGCCGTCCCCGACCGACGCGAGCTCCTGGGCGGCGGCCTTCGAGAGATCCAGGATGCGGCCCGCGATGAACGGTCCGCGGTCGTTG
>DATIFW010000138.1:0-2951 GCA_035455045.1 Thermoanaerobaculia bacterium
GGCGATTCGCATCGCGTCGTGCCGGACGCCGTCGGCGTCGACGGCGGAAAGCTCGGGAGCCCGCGTGGTCGCCAGCCGACCCGACAGCGGCGCGTGCGTCACGACGAAAGACGGCATGAAGTCCGCCCGCATCGCACGAAGGAGCGCAAGCCGTTGTTCGACGAGCTCGCGCGGAGGCGGCTCGTGAGGGTCGAGGATCGCGCCTTTCTCGCCGGCTCCGAGTCGGACCAGGCCGACGAGCGCGTCGCGTACGAACGGGCGGCCGTCGACGAAGAAGGTCTGTCGGTAGAGCCAGAGCGCGGGGCGTCGCTCCTTCTCGAGGATGCCGCCGGCGAGCCAGTTCTGATAGGTCTTCGCCGCAGCGTCCGGGTCGTCTGCGAACGCGAGGCGCGCGATGTTGCCCGGAGCGGCGGACTCCACCCGCCGCGGTGGCGCGATCAACGCCGACAGGCCGCGCTCCTCGATCGTCGCGCGCGAGTATCGAATCGAACGGAAGGGTCGGAGCTCCACGGCCGCGGATTCTAGTCGGGAGACTCCGGGAAACGCTGACGGTCTACACTGTTCTCGAAGTGATCACGCTCGCGCGCGCGATCGACGAGTTCGAGGTTTACGTCGCGGACGCCCGTCGCTACTCGCCCCGAACGGTGCGCGCGTACCGCAGCGACCTCGACCGGTTCGTCGACTTCTGGCAGCGCGAGTTCGGGGAAGGCGTCGCCTCGAAGACGCCGCTCTCCCGGGTGGATACCCTCGCAGTCCGCTCCTATCTCGCGTCGCTCCACCGTTCCCGGCTCGCGAGCCGCTCCCTCGCGCGTCACCTCTCCACGCTGCGCTCGTTCTTCCGGTGGGCGTGCCGGGAAGGTCACCTCGAGAAGAACCCCGCCCGCGCGATACCCGCCCCCCGGCTTCCGAAGACGCTCCCGCGCGCGATGACGCTTCCCGACACCGAGAGGCTCCTCGACGCCGACGAGGACGCGCCTTTCCCGGAGCGCGACCGGGCGCTCTTCGAGCTTCTCTACGCGACGGGACTTCGCGTCTCGGAGGCGGCGGGCCTCGACCTCGAAGACGTCGACTTCACGTCCCAGCTGCTGCGCGTCGTCGGAAAGGGAAACAAGGAGCGCATCGCGCCTTTCGGCGAAACGGCCGGCGAGTCGCTCGCGGCGTATCTGCCCGAGCGTCTCCGACGGCGAAAGGGGAGTTCGGCTGCGGAACGCGAAGACGGCGAGCCGCTATTCGTCAACGCGCGCGGCGGACGGTTGACCACGCGCTCGATGGCGCGGCTGCTGAAACGCCGCCTCCGCGCCGCGGGGCTGCCCGCCGACATCTCGCCGCACGCCCTGCGCCACTCGTTCGCGACGCACCTTCTCGAGGCTGGAGCGGACCTGCGCGCGATCCAGGAGCTCCTCGGCCACGCGTCGCTCTCGACGACGCAGAAGTACACGCATCTCGACGCCGCGCACCTGCGCGAGGTGTACCGCCGGGCCCACCCCAAAGCGTGAGGCAAAACGCGGTATCCTCGTTTTTCGAATGAATCCGGGGGAAAAGTGGCGTTCGACCACGGTCATCTGCGTTCGCCACGGCGAGCGGGTGGCGATGGCCTCCGACGGCCAGGTCACGCTCGGCACCACCATCATGAAGAAGACCGCCGCCAAGATCCGCCGGCTTTCCGGGGGCACCGTGCTGGCGGGGTTCGCCGGCTCGTCGGCCGACGCCTTCGCGCTCTTCTCGCGGTTCGAGTCGAAGCTCGACGAGCACCGGGGGAACCTCGAGCGTGCCGCGATCGAGCTCGCGAAGGACTGGCGGACCGACCGGATGCTCCGACAGCTCGAGGCGCTGCTGATCGTGGCCGACAAGAACAGCTCGCTGCTCATCTCCGGCACCGGTGATCTGATCTCGCCGGAGGAGGGCGTCCTCGCGGTCGGTTCCGGAGGGCCGTACGCCCTCGCCGCCGCTCGGGCGCTCGTGAAGCACCGCCCGGACATGTCGGCCGCCGATGTTGCGCGCGAGTCCCTCACGGTCGCCGCGTCGATCGACATCTACACGAACGACAGCATCACTCTGGAGGAAATCTGAGGTGGTCTATTTGATGCCGGGGGAGACGACGGCAGCGAGCGAGGCGCCGAAGCCCGAACACGCACGTACGCCGCGCGAGATCGTGGGAGAGCTCGACAAGTTCGTGATCGGGCAGGGACGCGCCAAGCGCTCGGTCGCGATCGCGCTGCGCAACCGGTGGCGCCGCCAGCAGCTGGATCCCGAGTTCGCCCGCGAGATCCTCCCGAAGAACATCCTGATGATCGGGCCGACCGGCGTCGGAAAGACCGAGATCGCCCGGCGGCTTGCGCGACTCGCGGACGCGCCTTTCCTGAAGGTCGAGGCGTCCAAGTTCACCGAAGTCGGCTACGTCGGCCGCGACGTCGAGTCGATCATCCGCGACCTGACGGAGGTCGCCGTGCAGATGGTGCGGGAGGAGAAGACCGCCGACATCCGCGAGCGCGCCCGGGCGCGCGTCGAGCAACGCCTGATGGAGCTTCTCCAACCGTCGTTCACGGACGCGGACATCGAGGAGGCGCGCGGTCGGCTGCGGCAGATGCTCCGGGAAGGAAGGCTCGAAGAACGGCTCGTCGAGGTCGAGGTCGCGGACAAGACGTTTCCCTCGTTCGAGATCGTCACCGACAAGGGCGTCGAGGAGATGGACATCAACGTCAAGGAGATGCTCCCCGGGCTCTTCGGCGGCAAGAAGAAGCGGCGCAAGACGACGGTGAAGGACGCGCGCGAGATCCTGCAGGCCGAGGAAGAGGGGCGCCTGATCGACGCCGGACAGGTGGCGCGCGAAGCGGTGGCGCGGGCCGAGACCTCCGGCATCGTCTTTTTGGACGAAATCGACAAGGTCGCCGGCCGCGAGTCGGGGAGGAGCGGTCCCGACGTCTCGCGCGAGGGCGTGCAGCGCGATCTCC
>DATIFW010000139.1:0-23737 GCA_035455045.1 Thermoanaerobaculia bacterium
CACGGCGTAGAGGTTCGTGCGCGCGCGCGATTCCGCGGTGAAGACGAGCTCCCGGCCGTCCTTCGTGAAGGCCCAGCCCCCCACCGAGTTCTCCCACCCGTCCGTCAGGAGCGTGACGGCCCCGCTCGCGACGTCGAGGAGCGCGAGACGCGTGTAGTCGGGCCACCCGTCGGCCTTCAGATGAGCCCCGAAAGCGATGGTCCTGCCGTCCGGCGAAAAGACGGGATTGTTGTCCGCGGCCTCCCGCGAAGGCGTGAGGTTCTTCGCGTCGCCGCCCGCCGCGGGCACGAGATAGAGGTCCCAGTTGAGCGTCCGGTAGGGCTCGGGTGAGCTGTTCGCCGCGAAGACGATTGACCGGCCGTCCGGGGCGATGTCGAAGGAGCCGCCCTCGTCGAGGCCGAGGAGGCGCCGGCTCTTGGGAGTGAGGTCCGTGATCTTCTTCGTCGCGAGGTCCACGACGAACAGGTGCGTGAACTCCTCGTCCGTGAGCCAGTGGTCCCAGTAGCGGTAAAGGCGGTTCTCCGTGACGTGCGCCTTGACCTTGGCCTTTTCGCGTTTTTCGAGGGCCTTCTTCGTCTCCTCCGGTGCCTCGGCGCCCGCGACGACACTCGCGAGGAACGCGATCCTCTTCCCGTCGGGAAACCACTTCGGATTCGCGACCGACGTCGGCATGTCCGTGACGCGCTCGGGCTCGCCGCCGTCCACGGGAAGGACGTACAGCTCCGTCACGGCGTCGCCGTCACGCTTCGAAAGGAACGCGAGGCGCCGGCCGTCCGGGCTGAACGCGGGAGACGTGTCGGACGCCTTGTTCGTCGTGAGGCGGCGCGGCGCGCCGCCCGCGAGCTCGAGGAGATAGATGTCCGCGTTCGAGCGGTTCTCCTCCATCTCGTACGTCGAAACCGTATAGGCCACGCGCCTGCCGTCCGGAGAGAGCGCGGGCGTGCCGACGCGCGACACGGCCCACATGTCGTCCACGCCGAACCTCTTCTTCGGCGGCTCGGCTGCCGACACCAGCGACGAGGCCGCGAGCAGGGCGGCGAGGACGTTCCGCAGTGAGCGCATGAGGACCCCCGGGTGTTTCGTTCCGTGAGCGTAGCAGCGATAGGATCCGTTCTTCAAAGTCGCGCCGGAGTCGTCAGGAGGTTCCCATGTCGAGCGTGCCCCCTCAGGGTCCCGGATTCGTGCCGCCCCCGCCGCCGCCGCCGCCCCGGCCCCCGTACGCGGCTCCGCCCTCCGGAGGACTGCCGTGGGAGACGAAGGCGCTCGGACCGGAGCCCTTCTTCGAGACGGCGAAGCTCTTCGTCACGGCGCCCGATCAGGCGTGGCGCCTGACGAGGGAGACGGGCGATTTCACGCGTCCCCTCCTCTTCGGCGTCATCGTCGGGTGGGTGGGGCTCGTGTTCAACGCCGTCTGGGGGGCCATGATCGGCGTTCCCTGGCTGCGATACGTGCCCGAGCAGTACCGGGGGTACATGGGAAGAGCGGGCGGGGGAATCGTCGCGCAGGTCATCCTGGGGCCGCTCTTCATCGCGCTCGGCCTCTTCATCGGCAGCGCGATCTTCCACGTGGCCTTCATGATCGTGGGCGCGCTCAGAGGCTCGAGGTCGCAGTTCGAAGGCACTTTCCGGGCCGTCTCGTACTCGAGCATCGCGCACATCGCGTACGTCATTCCGTTCGTCGGCGGGCTCGTCGCGCTCGTCTGGCGGATCTACCTCATGATGCTCGGTGTCCAGCAGCTCCACAAGACCACGCAGGGCAAGGCGCTCGCGGGCATCCTCCTGCCCATCGCCCTCTGCTGCGTGTGCGCGATCCTCGGGATCGCCCTCGCGGGGGCGGCGCTCTTCTCGGCGTTCAACAAGTAGGGATGGCTCCAGGCCGGCAGCTCGCGTTTCTCTGGGGCGGCGCGGCGCTCGTCGGGGCCGCGGGGGCCCCGTGGGCGCCGGCGTTCGCGCGGGGGCTGCCGCCGTGCCCGTTTCGCGCGCTCCTGGGGATTCCCTGCCTCACGTGCGGCAGCACGCGGGCGCTGGTCGACCTCTCGCGTCTCGACGTCGGCGGCGCATTCTCCTGGAACCCGCTCGCCGCGGCCGCCGGGATTCTCTTCGTCCTGGGAGGACTCGCCGCGCTCGGCGCGGCTCTTTCGGGACGGGGCGTGGAAGCGCCGCGCCCGACTTCGGCTCTCCGCGCGGTCCTCGTCCTCGCGCTCGCCGCGAACTGGGTCTTTCTGATCGCGGCGGGTCGCTAGCCTGGTCTTCGAGCGAAGGTCGGTCGGGGTCATAATCCAGCCTCCACTTCGGATCGGAGGTCGGCGATGAAACGGGCGAATCTCGTCCGCCTGGGACTCCTGAACGGTCTCGTTGCGATGCTCGTGCTCCCGGCGTCCGCCGCGGAGCCCCCGATCTCCCCACGGCTCGGTCCTCCGTTCACGGTCTCCGGGCCGCAGGAGATTCCGAACATCTCGCTGAAGTTCGCTTCGAAGACGCGGGAGGACGAGAGCGAGGCCACCCACGAGGGCTCGGAGTACTGGGCGGCCCGGAAGGAGAACGAGGCGCGGCGCTCCTTCGAAATGCCCCCTCCGGAAATGCAGCGCGCGATCGCCGCGCGGGTGTACGCGCAGCGCTCCGAGGAGAGGCAGAACCGCGTGCCGCTCGCGTCCGCCGGCTGGCGCTCGCTCGGCCCGACGCACGATGCCGGTCGCGTCGTGGATTACTCGTTCACGGCGGACGGAACCCGGATGTACGTGGCGACCTCGAACGGCGGCCTCTGGCGGCTCACGCGCCAGGGAGGCCCGGGAAGCGACTACACCAGCCCGCAGAGCCTCACGGACGACCTCCCGCTCCTCACGTTCGGCGCCGTCGCCGTCGCGCCGTCGAACCCGAACGTCGTCTACGCGGCGACGGGCGAGGGCTCGCCGTTCTCGGGCAACGTCGTCGCCGGCTTCGGCACGCTGCTGTCGACCGACGGCGGCGCCACGTGGACCTTCAACACGCAGTCCGTCACGGGCGGAGTCAACGACGTGATCCCGTCGCTCTTCAGCTACAAGATCGACGTGAACCCGAACGATCCTTCCGACGCGTTGCTCGGGACGGCGAACGGGATCTTCAGGACGCGCGACTCCGGCCGCACCTGGGTTCAGAAGCTCGCCGCGCTGAACCCGCCGTACGGGACCCGGCAGGGCTGCAATCTCGCGAGACGCCCGGACAACGCGAACGTCGTCTGGGCCGGCCTCTGGGGCGGACTCGCGTCCTCGACGGACGCCGGGGAGACCTGGACGGTCGACTTCGAGAACATCGCGACGCTCGTGAACTATCCGGGAAAGCCGGGCCGGTCGCTCGTCGCGATCTCGGCGTCCAACCCGAACCGGCTCTACTGGCTCGTCGCGGGAGAGCGCACGGACGGGACGAACTCGCAAGTGGGGGTCTTTCGGAGCGACGACGGCGGGGCCAACTGGAACCAGGCCCTCGGGGAGCAGTCGACGAACGACCAGGATCGAATCGCGGGGACGCAGGGCTGGGCGTGTCTCGCGATCGCGGTGGACCCCACGAACCCGAACCGCGTGATCGCGGGAGGCCTCGACACGTGGCGCTCGGACGACGGCGGGCTCCACTGGACGAAGATCTCGCAGTGGACGCTCCCGGAGCACCATCCGCAGTTCTGCCACGCGGACATCCGGGCCCTCGCGTTCGAGCCGGGGCAGCCGAATTACTGGGTCGGTTCCGACGGCGGCCTGTTCCGGTCGATCGACGGCGGACGCAGCTACGTCTGGAAGAACGACGGGGTCGTCGTCCGGATGTTCTCCTCGCTCGCCCAGCACCCCACCGACCCCTACAGGCTCTACCTGGGCACGCAGGACAACGGGACGAATCGCCTCTCCGCGAACAACCCCGCGGCGTGGAAGCGGATCTTCTACGGTGACGGCTACGACTGCCTCGTGAATCCCCTGAATCCGTCGATCGTGTACGCGACGAACTACAACAACTACACGAGCCGCGCCGACGACGGCGGCGAGAGCGAAGATTCGTTCCACCTCACGAACTGTCCCGGGAACTATCAGACGGCGAACGACTGCTCGCTGAAGCCCGTCACCACGTTCCGGTCCCGACTCGCCTTCGACCCGACGGACCCGCGAATTCTCTACGCGATGACGGACCGGTTCTACGCGACGTCGAACGGCGCCAGCGACCCGTCGGACTGGAAGCCGGTCTACGCGGGCTACTTCTGCCGCAGCGGCTACAGCACGTCCGCATGCACGGACGGCTACGCGGGCTGTACGTCGATCGGCGTGAACCCCGCGAACAGGCGGCAGGTCGCGTTCGCGGCAGGCTCGTCGGGCGGGCAGCTCTTCGTCACGCTCGACGGCTTCGGTCACACCGCGACGCTCGACATCGGGGTCCAGGTGAATGCGATTGCGTGGGACCCGCTCGTCGCGAACGCGCTCTACATCGGGCTCGAGAGCGCCGCGAAGCTCGGGAGTGCCTCCTCGGGCCACACGATCTACTGGATCTCCAACCTCGACACGACGCCCGCCTTCTACACGGCGGACGCGGGGATCGGCGTCCCGATCACGTACGCGGGCGGCTCGTACACGTGGTTCTCGGCCGTCGACAGCCTCGCGGTGTCGCCGCGCGACGGGAACCTCCTCTTCGCGGGCACGAAGTACGGCATCTTCCGGAGCACGGACGCCGGAGTGAACTGGTCCCGTTTCGGAACCGACCTGCCCGCGACGTGGGTGTCTGCGCTTCTCTTCAGCCCCGACGGGGCGCGCATTCGCGCCGCGACGTGGGGCCGGGGGCTCTGGGAGGCGAACCCGCTCGGCGGCGCCATCGTCGGGACGTCTCCTCCCACGGCCGCATTCACGTTCAGCCCGTCCGCCTCGCGGCCGGGCCAGACGATCGCGTTCATCGACCAGTCGTCGAACGGGGCGACCTCCTGGAGCTGGAGCTTCGGCGACGGAGGCACCTCGGCCGCTCAGAACCCGACCCACGTGTTCGTGAACCCGGGGACGTTCAACGTGACGCTCACCGTGTCGAACGCGTCGGGCTCGAACTCCGTCTCGCACGCGGTGGCCGTGAGCTACGGGACGACCGGCACCGGGAACGTGTTCACGTACCTGCTGCCCGTCGTCTTGAGCACGCCCGGCGCGAACAACACGTTCTTCACGGCCGAGGTGACGCTCACGAACCGGTCCGGCCGCTCCGTGAATCTCACGTTCCGGACGGTCGGATCGTTCGCGGGAACGGCGACGTACGTCCTTCCGCCGGGTCAGGTCGTCATTCCGGAGATCTACGCGTTCCTGGCGCAGAACGGCATGGTCGTGCCGGGCGGCAACAAGGTCACGACGCTGCGGATCGAAGTCTCGGGCGCGGACAACCTGAGCCAGTTCGGGGCGCTCGCGCGCGTCACGACCCCCGCGACGGCCGCCCTGCGCGGCCAGGGCGTCACGGGGCGCTTCGGCCTTGCCTTCACGGCGAAGCCTCTCGGCCGCGCGGCCTCGAGCCGGGCGATCGTCTTCGGGCTCCAGCAGACGGCCGACCCGCCGACGCCCGGGACCCGCTCGAATCTCGCGTGCGTCCACGCCGGCAGCGGCTCGGGCGGCCCGATCCAGCTGGAGATCACGTATCACGACGGGGATACGGGTCAGGACCATCCCCAAAAGAGCATCCTGAACCTCTCCGCGTTCCAGTTCGCTCAGGACAACCAGCCGCTCGCCGCGCGCGGCATCCGGAACGGCTACGCCTCGGTCCGGAAGGTCTCGGGCGACGACCAGTTCACCTGCTACGGCGCGCTGAACGACAACGTGACCGGCGACGGCGCGTTCGACCCGATGGTGCTCGACGACCAGACGTCTCCGACGTCGTTCGCCGTCGTCCCCGTCATCCTCGAGACGGACACGTTCAAGTCCGAGGCGACCCTCGCGAACCGGACGGCCCGGACGATCTCGGGGCTCTTCGCGATCCTCCCGTCCGGCGATCCGACGCCGCAGTGGGGCTATTTCAATCTCGATCCGGGCGCGCAGTTCACGCTTCCGAACTTCATCCAGGCGCTTCGGGACGTCGGCTTCGTCATCCCGCCGAACACGGTCGCAAGCCTCGTCTTCCAGCTCCTCGACGGCGCCTTCGACCCGGCGACGACGAGCGACACCCTGCCGTCCGTGCCGACGACGAGCGGCTTCGTCGGGGTCCGGACGTACACGGTGCGAGCCGGCGGCAACCTCGGTCTCGCGTACGGCTATACGCCCGTGGGCGGCGCGGCGGACACGGAGGCTTACGTCTACGGGCTCCAGCAGACGGGCGCCCGCGGCCAGGAGGGAGGAACGCGGTCGAACATGGCGGTCGTTCACTCGCTCGGAGGTCAGGTCCAGAACCTCACGCTCGAGGTGACGTACTACGGTCCGAACGGGCAGGAGCTCGGGAAGGAGCCCGCGTGCAACCCCTGCACGCTGAAGCCCGGCGAGTGGCGCCAGTTCAACGCGCCGCTCGGGCCCTTCGGGGTGCCGCACGGGTACGCGCGCATCCGTCGCCTCGCGGGCACGGACCAGTTCCTCGCGTACGGCGTGCTCAACGACCAGGCCAACGACGATGGTTCGTACGTTCCGATGGTCGTCCCGTGACGGGCTCCGGAAGTTGCACCGGGTCCGGGGGAGCAGGCAGGTGAGCCTCGACCCCTAGCCGCGGGAAACGGTCGGGCGGATCCCGGACTGCGGAATGGGTGTCGCGGTCGGAAGCGGCGCCGCGAGCGCGCGTGAGAGCGCGTTCTGCCAGGACGGCAGCTCGATGCCGAGATTCGCGAGCTTCTCGTTCGAGAGCGCCGCGAACTTCGGCCGGAAGACCTTGCTCGCGAGGCCGTCGGCGGACACGGGCGCGACCTTCGAGGGACTGCCGATCTGGCGGGTCAGCTCCATGGCCAGCTCGTGCCACGTCGTGTACCCCGCGTTCACGCAGTGGTACACGCCGGGCGCCGCCTTTCCCTCGAGGAGGCGCCGCGTCACGGCCGCGACGTCGACCATGTAGGCGGGGGAGACCGTGCGGTCGTAGAACGCGCTCACGGTGCGCCCCGCGCGGATGTCCGCGCACATCCTGTCGATCGTGCTGCGGCCCTCGCGGTTCCCGAAGAGGCTCTCGACGCGCAGGACGAAGTGCCGCGGCGCCCCGGCCGCGAACCACTCGCCCAGGAGCTTCGTGGCGCCGTAGACGCTGCCGGGGTTGGGCCGGTCCGTCTCGCGATACGGCGTCGTCGCGTTGCCGTCGAAGACGAAGTCGGACGAGAAGTGGAGGAGCGTCGCGTCGGCGCTGCGACAGGCCTCGGCGAGCGTGCGCAGCGCGAAGGCGTTCACCGCGAGCGCCGTCTTAGGATCCTGCTCGGATTCCTCGACGCCGAAGGCCGAGGTGTTCACGACCGCCTGAGGGCGAAGCTTGGCGAGGCGCTCGAGCACCTGCTCGCGCTGGGTCAGGTCGAGGGCCGCGCGAGTCAGGGCCGCGACCTCGTGACCTCCCCGGCGAAGCTCACGCAGAAGCGTCTGGCCGAGCTGGCCACCGGCCCCGGTGACGAGAATGCGGAGCGGCACGCCTGAGCGTGACACGCGCGCTCGGCCGGGGCAAGAGCGTTGCGAGGGCTCCTCGGCCGCGAACCCCTTTTCGCCCGCAGTCGGCTCGCTTAGGATCGGGGCCTCATGGAGGAGACTTTCCGGAAGCTCGCGGCCATCCTGAGCGACGTGCTGAAGGTCCCTCCGGAGAAGATCCAGCGCGAATCGCTGCTCTTCGAAGACCTGAAGGCCGACAGTCTCGACGCGAGCCTCATCGTGATGGAGATCGAAGAGCACTTCGACCTGACGGTCCCGGAGCGCAGCCGCACCTACCGCACGGTCGCCGACCTCCTTCTCCACGTCGACGAGCTCCTGCGGGAGAAGGCGGCGGGCACCAGCGCGAAGCCCGAGCCCGCGGCCTGAAGGGCCCCGGGAGCACGCCCGCGTGTCGAATGCTCCTCGCACGAGGGTCGCCGTCACGGGGCTCGGCGCGATCTCCCCGCTCGCCCTGAGCTGGCCCGAGACGTGGACGGCGCTGCTGGGGGGGAAGAGCGGCGTAGGGCCGATCTCGAGGTTCGACGCCTCGGCCTTCCGTTCCCGCATCGCCGGCGAGGTGCGCGGCTTCGCGGCCACGGACTACGTCGACGCGAAGACGGCGGACCGCCTGGAACGGTTCGAGCTCTTCGCGCTGGCGGCCGCCCGGGAGGCCTTGCGTCACGCGAACCTCCCCCCGGGCCTGGTGCCGCCGGAGAGGATGGCCGTCGTCGTCGGCTCGGGGGTCGGAGGCATCGGGGAGATCGAGCGCCAGTACGAACGGCTGAGGGAGCGCGGCCCGCGCGCGATCAGCCCGATCGGCATCCCGAAGCTGCTCGCGAACTCGGCCGCCGGCCAGATCGCGATCGAGACCGGGGCCCAGGGCTTCAGCGTCTGCCCCGTGTCGGCCTGCGCCAGCGGCGCGCACGCCCTCGCCCTCGCGCTCGACCTCCTCCGGGCGGGCCGCGCCGACGTCGTCGTGGCCGGCGGCTCCGAAGCCGCGATCACGCCGCTCGCCATCGGGGGCTTCTGCGCCATGGAGGCCTTGAGCCTCCGGAACGACGCCCCCGAGGCCGCATCCCGGCCGTTCGACGCCGGCCGCGACGGCTTCGTGATGGCGGAGGGAAGCGGGATCGCCGTCCTCGAGACGATGGAGCACGCGGCCGGCCGCGGAGCCCGCCCGCTCGCCGAGCTGCGCGGGGCGGGTTCGAGCACCGACGCGCATCACCGGACGCGCCCTCATCCCGACGGGCGCGGCTACGCGCAGGCGATGACGTGGGCGCTCCGCGACGCGGGGATCTCACCGACCGACGTCCAGTACGTGAATGCCCACGCGACGTCGACTCCGGTCGGGGACGAGATCGAGGCCCTGGCGGTCAAGGGCGTCTTCGGCTCCGACCGCGATGACTTTCTCGTGAGCTCCACGAAATCCATGACCGGTCACCTGCTCGGCGCGTCGGGCGCGCTCGAGTTCGCCGTGGTCGTCCAGGCCCTCGTGGACCAGGTCTGCCCTCCCACGATCAACCTCGAACGGCCCGCGAAAGGATGCGAAGGTCTGGACCTCGTCGCGGGCGCCTCGCGCAGGGCGGCCGTGCGCAACGCTCTCTCCAATTCGTTCGGCTTCGGCGGGCACAACGTCAGCCTGGTGGTCGGCGCCGGCTAGGCCCGCGATCTGGTCCAGAATCCAGCTCGAAAGGACCGACAGGATCACCCCATGAATCCCGACGTGGCCGCGGCCGTCGAGCGCCTCCGCGCCGACGGCGTGCTCGGGGACGCTGCGGCGGATCTTCTCGGCCGAGTCGCGCGGCGGGAGCTCGTCTCCGTGAGGCTCGAGATCCGCTCGGCCCTCTATCTGGGCGTGCTGCTCCTGACCGCGGGGGCCGGGCTCTTCGTGAAGGAGAACCACGAGCGGATCGGCCCGGCGGCGATCGGCGTCGGGATCGGCGTCGTGGCGGCGGCGTGCCTCCTCTGGGCCGCGCGGCACGCCGAGCCCTTTTCCTGGGGAGAGGCGACCCCGGCGCACGCGGGATTCGACTACGTTCTGCTCCTCGGCGCGCTCCTCGTCGCGACGGACCTCGCGTACCTCGAAACCCAGTTCAAGCTGCTCGGACCGGGCTGGCCCTGGCACCTTCTCGTCGTCGCGGCCTTCTACGGGTACCTCGCGTACCGCTTCGATTCGAGAATGCTGCTCTCGCTCGCGCTCGCGTCGTTCGCCGCCTGGCGGGGAATCGCGGTGAGCCTCGAAAGGGTCTCGCTCGGCTCGGGCGACCCCGCGCGCCTCCGGGTCGAGGCGCTCGTGACGGGCGTGCTTTTCGCCGTGCTGGGCCTCGCCTCGGTGCGGGCGGGAAAGAAGGCGCACTTCGAGGACGTGTACGTCAACGCCGGGCTCCTCCTCGCGTTCGGGGGCCTCCTCTCCGGAGTCTTCGGCCGGCGGGAAGGTGGGTGGGGAGGATGGCTCCTCGCGCTCCTCCTCGTCACGTCGGCAGTCGCCTTCGCGGCATTCCGCCGGAAGCGCACGCTGCCCTTCGCTCTCGCGGTCCTCGCTTCGTGGCTGGGCCTCCAGAGGCTGGTCTTCGAAGGCGCCGGGGCCGCGCCGGGCGGAGCCCTTCTGATTTCGGCCATGACGGCGGCCGGCGCCCTCGGAGTCGTGTTCGCCGCGCATCGAAAGATGAAGATTCCATGAAAGCGGCCTGGATCGAGGCGGAGCGCGTCGAGGAGGTCCGCGCCGCCGCCCGCGGCTGGAAGATAGGCGGCGCGATCGGCACGGGCACCTTCGAGGAAATCCTTGGAAGGTATCCCGAGCCGAGACCTCTGCCCGCGCTGCTTTGGCGCATCCTCGTGTTCGTCTTCGTCTCCCTTGCCGTCCTGCTGCTCTTTTCGGCATTCGCTTTCAGCGCCCGCGGCGGCCTTCAAACCACCATGGCCCTTCTGTTCGTCTTCGGCGCTGCGTGTCTCGTCGCGACGGAAGCGCAGGAGAACGCGCCTCGCCTCGCCCTTCGCGGGGGCGCCGGCGCGACGAGCTTCTGGGGAATCGTCTTCCTGCTGGGCGGCCTCTTCCTGTTCCTCGAGGAGACGCTGAAGGTCCGCGAGAAGGGCGGCGTGACGATCGTCGTCCTCTCCTCTCTCGCACTCTGGGCGCTCGCCGCGTGGCGCTGGGGCAGTCCCGTGTACGCCGGCTTCGCCGGGATCTCGCTCTTTCTCCTTCTGGCGCGCGCGCCCACGGGTCGCCTTCTCTGGCTCGCCGGCGGTATCGCGCTGATGCTCGCCTTCGGGCGCGTCCTCGATCGTCCGTCGTGGTCGCCTTCTCATCGCAGGGGCGTGGAAGTTCTCGTCGCCGTCGGCCTCCTGGGCGCCTATGCAGCCGTGAACCTGTACTCGCTCGACCATCGGCTCGTCGAAAAACTCGGGAGCGCCGGGCTCGACTCCCCCGGCCCGCGTTTCGGCGAGAGGATCGAGTCGATTGCCTTGACGGCGCTCATCCCTCTCGCGGCCGTCGTCTGGGGAATCCGCTCGCGCCGGCTGTTCGCCGTCGACACCGGACTGGTCCTGACGGCGCTCTCCCTTCTCACCTTCCGCGTTTACGTCCACATCGCGACGTGGCTCCTCCTGACGCTCGCGGGCGCGGCGCTCCTGCTCTTCGCCCTCGGCGTCAACCGCTGGCTCGCGAGAAGCGGCGGGAGAGAGCGACACGGCTTCACGGCCGACCCGCTCTTCGCGGACGAGCGCCGGCTTCGCGCACTCGAGCTGGTGCCGGTCGTAGCCGCCCACGCTCCCGAATCCCAGCCTGAGGTCGAGCCGCGCTACCAGGGCGGAGGCGGAAGCTTCGGGGGCGGCGGCGCCGGCGGCTCGTACTGAGCGGAACCCGGATCTGATTCATCTGCTTCGTTTCGTCGAAACGGCTCTCATCTGAAGATAAACTTCCTCAAGGGAGGTCGCCATGAACCAGCCCGTCGTCGCGATGCTCAGCCCGGCTGAAATGGCGCTCATTCGTCTCCTGCGTGAAAGCTCGACTTCCGCGGTTCGCGGGCGCGTGAAGACGGTGGTGGAGGCGCTCCTCGAGGCCGCACGAGAGCCGTACTGCCCTGAAAAGCCCTGCCCCCAGGCACCGGGCGAATGCGAGCGGTGCGTGCAGACGCTGCGCGTGCTGGAGGGGCTCGAGGCCATGGAGCTCCAGATCCGCGGGCTTCCCGGAGCCTGAAGGAGAGCGGGCGCTCTCACGCGCCCCGGTTGAGGTACTCTGTCGCGTCCGAGCACGGAGGACGCATGCGCACCACGTCCCTCCTCATGGTTCTCGCCATGGCATCAACCGCCCGCCCCGCCCTTGCCGAGTCTTCCGCCGCGCCCGCGCCGGCGCCGCCGGTGGCCAGGCGCGTCGACAAGGTCGTCACGCTGCACGGCGAGTCCCGATCCGATCCGTACTTCTGGCTGCGCGACAAGCCGAACCCGGAGGTCGCCGCCTACCTCGAAGCCGAGAACGCGTATACGGCCGCCGTGATGAAGCCGACGGAGCCGTTTCAGGACGCGCTTTATTCCGAGATGCTCGCGCACATCAAGGAGACCGACCTCTCCGTCCCGTACCGCGAAGGCGACTGGCTTTACTACACCCGCACCGAGAAGGGGAAGCAGTACCGCATCTACTGCCGGAAGAAGTTTCCCGACGGACCCGAGCAGGTCACGCTCGACCTGAACGAGCTCGCGAAGGGACAGAAGTTCATGGCGCTCGGAAGGTACGCCGTGAGCGACGACGGGAACCTCCTCGCGTACTCGACGGACAACACGGGGTTCAGGCAGTACACGCTCTTCATCAAGGACCTGCGCGCGAACGCTCTCTGGCCCGAGCGGATCGAGAAGACGACGAGCGCCGTCTGGGCGGCGGACAACATGACGCTCTTCTACGGGGTCGAGGACGCCGCCAAGCGCCCCTATCGCATCTACCGTCACCGTCTTCTCGAGCCGCAGAGCGCCGACGCCCTCGTGTACGAGGAAAAGGACGAACGCTTCAGCGTGCGGATCGGCCGGACGCGGAGCCGCGCATGGCTCGTGTTGTCCGCCGACAGCCACACGACCTCCGAGGACCGTGTCCTGAAGGCCGATACGCCCGCCGGCGAATGGACGCTCGTCGCTCCGCGCGAGCAGGAGCACGAGTACGCGATCGACCACCGGGGCGACCTCTTCTACATCCGGACGAACTCGGGCGGGCGGAACTTCCGCCTCGTCACCGCGCCCGTCACGGCGCCGGGCCGGGCGAACTGGAAGGAACTCGTCCCCCATCGGGCCGACGTGATGCTCGAGGACGCCGACCTCTTCGCGAACCACCTCGTCCTCCACGAGAGGGCGAACGGGCTTCCGCGTCTCACCGTCAGGAATCTCGCGACGAACGCGTCGCACATGATCGCGTTCCCCGAGCCCGTGTATTCGGCGTTCGGGGAGACGAACCGCGTGTTCGACACGAACGTCTTCCGGTACGGCTATCAGTCTTTCGTCACGCCGAATTCCGTCTTCGATTACGACATGGACGCGAAGACCGCGAGGCTCCTCAAGGAACAGGAGGTCCCGGGCTACGACCGGACGCTCTACAGGTCGGAGCGCCTGTGGGCGACGGCCTCGGACGGCACGAAGATCCCGATCTCGCTCGTGTGGCGGTGGAAAACGGCCGACGGGAAGACCCGAACCCTGAAGGACGGGCCGTTTCCGACGTTCTTGACCGGCTACGGCTCGTATGGCCTCCCGATCCCCGTCACGTTCTCCTCGAACCGTCTTGCGCTTCTCGACCGCGGCGCCGTCGTCGCCGTGGCGCACGTCCGGGGGGGAGGCGAGATGGGGAAGCAGTGGCACGACGACGGGAAGATGCTCAAGAAGAAGAACACGTTCTCGGACTTCGTCTCGGCGGCCGAGTCTCTCGTCGCGCAGAAGATCACGGCGAAAGACCGGCTCGTCATCGAGGGCGGAAGCGCCGGCGGCCTCCTCATGGGCGCGGTCACGAACATGCGCCCCGATCTCTTCCATGCCGTCGTCGCGAAGGTGCCGTTCGTGGATGTCCTCAACACGATGAGCGACCCGACCCTGCCGCTCACGGTGGGCGAGTTCGAAGAGTGGGGGAACCCCGCCAAGAAGGACGAGTACGAGTACATCCGGACCTACAGCCCGTACGACAACCTCAAGAAGGGCGCGTATCCCGCGATGCTCGTCATGACGTCGTTCAACGACAGCCAGGTCTTCTACCACGAGCCCGCCAAGTACGTGGCACGGTTGAGGACGCTGAAGACCGACGCCGCTCCGCTCCTCCTGAAAACGAACATGGCCGCCGGACACGGAGGCGCTTCGGGCCGTTACGACAACCTGCACGAGGCCGCGTTCGAGTGGGCGTTCGTCCTCGCACAGCTGGGACTCGCGAAGTAGAAGGCCGCCGCGGGACGTGCAGTCTCGAGAAGAGGACGGGAGGCTGGCGCTCTTCCGCGCGGCGTCGATCGGGGCGATTCTCGCCGCATTCGTTCTCGTCCGATTCCCGCTCCTGACGAAGGAAGCCTCCGTTCGCGGCTGGAACGGGGATACCGCGATCTTCGGCCTGATGGCCAAGAAGATCCACGACGGCAGGGGCTTCGACGTCTTCTTCTGGGGCCAGAACTACATGGGCCCGCTGACGCCCGCCCTCGCCGCGGCGATTCGAAAAAGCGTGCTCGACCCGGCCGGTGCCGGAGAGGAGGGTGGCCCGATCTCGCTGCGCCTCGCGAGCATGGGCGAAATCGGCTTCGGGATCTGCCTTTATTTTCTCGGGCTCACGAGGCTCTTCGGGCGGGTGATCGGCGCGGCCGCCGGCCTCTGGCTGGCGATCGGCCCTCCTTTCTTCATCCGCCTTTCGGCCGTGCCGAAAGGACCGGAGATGTCGTTCGCGCTCGGCTCGGTCCTCTTCTTCCTGGCGGCCGGCGCCCTGACCCGGCCGCGTCCGTTCCTGGACCGCCCCTCGGGACATTTCGCCTTCGGGCTTCTCGCCGGGCTCGGGTGGTGGATGAACCAGACGACCGTCTTCGTTCTTCTGCCGGTCGCGATGCTCGTCCTCTTTCGCTCCGCTCCGTTTCGCGGGTTTCTGCGCGTCCGATTCAACCGTGAGACCGATCCTCCCACGGAGCGTTCCTCGCGCTTCCTTCGGGGCTGGGCACGCTTCTTGACGCCCGTGCTCTCGGGCGTCGTCCTCGGTTACGCCCCTGTCTGGATGGGTCGCCTCGCGGGCTGGTACGAGCCGGCTCTGGGCCCGGTCGTGCCGCCGCCACCCTCCTCAGGCCCCCTCTCGCGATTCGTCCGGTTTGCGGGAGAGGACTTCTGGCGGATCGTCGGACTCGACGGCCTGGCCCCGCCCCGTGTCCTCGCCGCGGCGGCCCTCGTCGTCCTGTGTCTTCTTCTCCTGGGTTACAGGCGACGCTTGAGTCGCGCGCTCCGAACCGAGCCGCCGAACTTCGAAGGGCTCGACCTCGTCGTGGCGATCGCGGCGTCGGGCGCGGCGGCCCTCGTTCTGAGGGACGTTCATCCGACCCAGTTTCGCTTCATGACTCCCGTCCTCCCTGCGGCTCTCGCGCTTCTCCTCGTCTCGTTCGCGGAAGCGGCGCGTCTCTTCCGGCGGAGGATTCCGGCCGTCTTCGTGGTTCTCGCCTGGGGCGGGATCGCTCTTTTGACCGCCGTCTTCCTCTCGCGACAGGCGCGCGGCGTCGTCCAGAGCCTGCTCGAGGAGCCCGATCCGCGGGGGCCGCTCCGGGCGATCGCCGAGGGCGGCTACACCGTCTGTCACGCCGGATACGACACGGCTTACACGCTCCAGTTCCTGAGCGACGAGCGGGTCCGGTTCATTCCCTATCACAGTCCCGATCGCAACCGGACTCTGTCCGCCGAGCTGCGCTCGATCCCAGGGCCGCAATGTCTCGTCACGGACGACGGAGTCGTCCGGAGGTGGCTGCCGTCCGATGCGGCGCAGGAGGGAGGCCCGGCGCGGCTCCGTGAACAGAAGCGTTGAGACCTTGAGAATCCCGAAGACTCTCCGCCGTGCCACGACGTGCGCAGCCGTGCTCCTCGCCGGCTGCGGAGCCCCGTCTCCTTCGCGCGTCCGGGTGCCGGGGGCGGCGGCCGCGACGCAGCCGCGGACACCGGTGAGACGCGCGAGGTGCCGCGAGCTGCGCGGCGTGTGGGTGGCGACGGTCGGGAATCTCGACTGGCCGTCGGCACCGGGACTCTCGGCGGCCCGGCAGAGGCAGGAGCTCGTCGCCCTTCTGGACACCCTGGCGGCGCTGAACGCGAACGCGGTGATTCTCCAGGTGCGGCCCGCCGCCGACGCGCTCTATCCGTCCGCGCTCGAGCCCTGGTCCGAGGTCCTGAGCGGAACGCAGGGCGTCCCGCCGGAACCCCTCTGGGATCCGCTCGCGTTCGCGATCGAGCGTGCGCATGCCCGCGGCCTGGAGCTTCACGCGTGGTTCAATCCGTATCGCGCGCGGACGGCCACTCCGATCTCGCCCGCGGCGGCGGATCATGTTTCCCGGCGGCGGCCGGACCTCGTGAAGGTCTACGGAAAGCAGATCTGGATGGACCCGGGCGAAGAGGACGTCGCGACACACTCCCTCGCGGCGATCCTCGACGTCGTGAAGCGTTACGACGTGGACGGCATTCACCTCGACGATTACTTCTACCCGTATCCGGAGAAGGACGCGGCCGGTAACCTCGTGGAGTTTCCGGACGATCCGAGCTTCGCGAAGTACGTCGCGTCCGGCGGCGCCCTCGGACGTGAGGACTGGCGCCGGTGGAACGTGAACACGTTCGTGAAGCGCCTTCACGGCGAGGTGAAGGCCCTGAAGGAGAAGGTGCGCGTGGGCATCAGCCCGTTCGGCATCTGGCGGCCGGGGCGCCCGGCGCAGGTGAAGGGATTCGACGCGTACGAGGAGATCTCGGCAGACGCGCGCACCTGGCTCCAGCGCGGCTGGGTGGATTACCTCGCTCCGCAGCTCTACTGGCCGATCGGCCAGAAAGAGCAGAGCTTCCCGGCGCTCCTCGCGTGGTGGGCGGGGCAGAACCCGAAAGGACGTTTCCTCTGGCCCGGGCTCGCGGCGTTCCGCGTGGGCGAGGACGGGAAGGGCTGGGCGGCGGCGGAGATCGCCGAGCAGATCCGCCGCATCCGCGCCCAGCCCGGCGTCGCGGGGCACATTCTGTTTTCCGCGCGGGCGCTGATCGAAAACCGCGGGGGAATCGCGACGGAGCTGAGGAAGGACGTCTGGGCCGAGCCCGTCGAGACGCCGGAGCGATGAGCTATTTCGGCGCGGCCGTGGTGAGGACGCGCGCGCCCGCTTCCGTCACGAGGACGTCGTCCTCGAGGCGGATCCCGAGCCCGCGGTACTCCTTCGGAATGCCCTTCTCGTCGGCGCGCACGTAGAGGCCGGGCTCGACGGTGAGCACCATGCCGGCCTCCAGCTTCCGCGGGGCCCCCGCCTCGTCTCGATAGCGGCCCCGGTCGTGGACGTCGAGGCCGAGCCAGTGCGAGGTGTGATGCAGCGCGAAGCGCCGAGCGGCATCCTTCTTCTTCAAGGCCGCGCGCCTGCCGCGCAACAGCCCGAGCTCGAGGAGCGCGTCGAGGAGCACCTCGCGCGCCGCCTCGTGCGGGGCATCCCAGGGCGTGCCGGGCCCGACGGCCGCGATCGCGGCGCGCTGGGCCGAAAAGACCGCGTCGTAGAGCCGCCTCTGGGGCCTCGTGAAGCGGCCCGAAACCGGAAACGTCCTCGTCACGTCGGACGCGTATCCCTCCAGCTCGCAGCCTGCATCCACGAGCACGAGATCGCCGGGACCGATGCGCCGCCGGTTCTCCGTGTAATGGAGGATCGTCGCGTTCTCTCCGGAGGCGACGATCGTCGGATAGGCGGGCCCGCTCGCGCCCATCGCGCGGAAGCGCCGGTCGATCGCGGCTTCGAGCTGGTACTCGAACAGGCCGGGCTTCGCGAGGCGGCGCGCCTCGCGGTGCGCGGCCGAGGCGATGGCCGCGGAGCGCTCCATGAGCGCGATCTCTTCCGGCGCTTTCACGAGTCGCATCGCGTGGAGGAGATCGGTCGGATCCGCGACGATCGCCGGCCCTCGCTTCGGGTTCCGGGCCTCGCGGCGGAATCGCGCGAGAAGGGACGCCACGATCCGGTCGCCTTCGGAGTGTGCGCCGAAGGCGTAGTGAAGGACGTGAGCGCGCCGGACGAGGTCCGGAAGGCGTTTCGAGAGCTCCCCGAACGGGTACGCGCGATCCGCGGCGTAGTCACGCACGGCCCCCTCGGGGCCGCTGCGGCGGCCTTCCCACGTCTCTTTCGCACGGTCCCGGGGCCGGACGAACAGCGTGAACGTCCTGCGATCCGCGTCGAGGACGGCGGCCGCCTCGGGCTCGGTGAATCCCGTCAGATAGTAGAGGTCCGGATCCGGGCGATACCGGTAGTGAACGTCGTGGCCGTACGCGGCCTCGGGCGTCGCGAAGAGCACCGCGACACCTTCGCGCATCGAGTCGAAGAAGCGCGTCCGACGCGCGGAGAACATCGAGGGGCGGCTCATGGCCGAGAGTGTACGCGGGGCTCCTCGCCACGGTGCGGTGGGGCGCGGGTATCCTCCGCGCGGGGGGAAGGATGTCCACCGAAACACACGCGAACGTCCCGGTGATCCCGCCGGTCCTCTTCGGGGCCGGGCTCGCGGCTGGCTTCCTCCTGAAGTGGCTCGTCCCCCTCCGCCTTGTCCCGGGTTCCGTCGAGGGGCCCGTCTGCCTCGCGGGATCCGTGCTCGCCCTCCTCGGCCTCGCCTTCGGCGGCTGGGCGTTCGGGACGTTCCTGAAGGCGAGGACGACACCGCACCCGAACCACCCCGTGAGCACCCTCGTGACGTGGGGGCCTTACCGCGTCTCGCGGAACCCGATGTACGCCGGCCTCTCCGCCGGGGTCGTGGGGATCGCGCTCGTCGCGAACACGCCGTGGCCGCTCGCGGCGCTCCCGTTCGTGTGGCTCGCCCTCGGCCGCCTCGTGATCGACCGCGAGGAGACCTACCTCGAGCGGAAGTTCGGAGAGGAGTATCGGGTCTTCAAGGCGCGCACGCGCCGCTGGCTCTGAGCCTCAGATCGCGCGCAGCCCCTCCACGATCGGTCGCCGCGCGGCCCGCACGGCCGGGACCAGCGCTGCGAAAACGCCGACGAAGAGTGCGATCGCGACCGCGAGGGCGACGATCTCCGGGAAGACCTTCATCCCGGCGGCGAAGGGCGCCAAGCGCGTCTCCATCAGCGACGCCTTGAGGCGCGAGAGCGCGGCCACGAAGAGAAGGAGCCCGAGCCCGCCGCCGAGGAGCGAGAGCGCGAGGCTCTCGCTCACGACGAGGCCGACGATTCGCCCGCGCGAGAAGCCGAGAGTCCTCAGGACCGCGACCTCGACGACGCGCTCGCGTACCGAGAGGGCCATCGTGTTTGCCGCGATGAGGACGACGACGCCGATGATGATCGCGCCCATCGACGCGAGGAGCATTCGGACGTTCCCGAGGAGAGAGACGAATCCCATCGTGAAGGCGTTCTCGCTTTCCGTCTTCGTCGGCGCGGGGGAGTTCTCGAAGAAGTCGTCGACCTCGCGCGGGAGACGTTCGGCGCATGCGGCGTCCGCGCAGCGCGTCCACACGGTCGAGACGTTGCCACGGAAGGGCGGGTACGCCTGCTCGAGGTAGGCGCGGTGGAAGAAGATACTCGCCGAGTTCTCGTACGGGAGGCTGTAAACGGCCCGCACGGCGAACGTGAGGTCCACGGGGTAGAGCGTTCCCGTGATCGGAACGCGGTCGCCGATCTTCCAGCCGTACTTCTTCACGAGGGCGACCCCGACGAGGCCGCCCGCGCGATCCTTCTTCCAGTCCTCGGCCGAACCCGTCACGATCGTCGCGTCGTCGAAGACCTCGAGGAAGGTCGCGGGATCCACGGCGAAGCGCGGGAAGACGTTCCCGGCGCTTGCGTCCCGGTAAAGGCCGCCGAATCGGTCGATCGGGGTGACCGCCCGCACCCCCGGCAGCGCCGCGATCCGCGAGAGGGTTGCGAACGGTAGCGGTGTCGTGAGCCCGACCTTGTGCCGTGTCACGAGGCGGTAGAGGCCGCGCTCGCGCGCCGGGTCCGGTAGATTCAGCGTTCTCAGGAAAGTGGCCATGAAGGCAACCAGAAAGACGGGAAGGACGATCGATCCAACGGTCAGCAGCGTCCGCGTCCTCTTGCGGAGCAGGTTCCTGAGGACGAGAGGCAGGAAGCGCATGTCGTCAGCCCAGGAGTGTACGCAGAGCTCCCGGCGCGGGCATCCCAGGTTCATGCGACGATGGCGGGCATGAAGCCCGGCCCGGCCGCGGACGCGGAGGGCAGCCTCCGCATCGTCCGCCGCCTCCAGTCGATCTACCCCGAGGAGTCCGCGACGCGCCTCAAGCGCGCGGTCCTCGATGGTCAGGTCACGGTCGACGGGGCGGTCGTGAACGACCCCGGAGCAATCGTCTCGCGGGACGTCGCGCTCCGGTGGGACCGCAACCTCCGGAAGGAGCGGCGCGTCGAGACGTCGCTCGCGATTCTCTACGAGGACGACGACGCGATCGCGGTCTTCAAGCCGTCGGGCCTCCTCACGCACCCGACCGAGGCGAAGGAGGTCGACACGCTGCTCGGCCGGGTCTCTCAGTACGTGCAGAGGCGCCACGGGGGGAAAGAGCGGACCTTCGTGTCCGTCGTTCACCGGCTCGACAAGGAGACGTCCGGCATCCTCGTCTTCGCGCGAAGCCGGCGGGGTCTCATCGGGCTGCAGGCGCAGCTTCGCGCACACACGATGGACCGCCGCTATCGCGCGCTCGTCGAGGGAGACCTGACGGGGGACGCCGGAACGTTCGACCGCGACCTCGTCGAGGACCGCGGAGACCGTCGCCGAGGTGTCGCGAAGCCGGGCGAAGCAGGCATTCGCGCCGTGACGGAATGGACCGTCGTGGAGCGCTTCGGCCTCGCCACTCTCGTCGAGGCCCGCCTCAAGACCGGGCGCACGCACCAGATCCGCGTCCATTTCGCGAGCGCGGGCCACCCGCTCGTCGGAGACCCGGTGTATCGCGACCAAAGAAAGCCGCCCTTTCCCGTGTCCTTCCCGCGCCAGGCGCTCCACGCGGGGCACCTCGGCTGGACGACGGCGGAAGGCAAGAAAGTCTCGCTCGACGCGGACCCGCCGGCTGACTTTCAGAGGCTGCTGGAGGAGCTTCGGAAAAGAAAGAGAAGAAAGACTTCTTAAAAGGGTAATAGGGCAGGTGAAGAGCCGCTGCAGAAATCCCGGATTTCTCTGGTGTCGTGGCCGCATTCGCGGTCACCGGAAGATAGAACGTATTGCCGGGCGGCGGCTGTCAAGGACGCGCTGCGCGCGCCGCGAAGCGGTGGAAGATCCTTGACAGCCTTCGCCCGGCCCAGCTTCATTCCCCGGCGGCGGCGAAATGCCGCCGCCGATAGCAGAAATGAATCTTGTCTTCTCTCCCTACTCGAGCACGACGATCACGACCCGGCGGTTCTTGGAGCGGCCGAGCGCCGTCTTGTTCGTTTCGACCGGCAGCGTGTCGCCGTAGGAGATCGTCGACATGCGGCCGAGCGGGAGCTTGTGCTGGCGGGCGAGGTAGCGGCGGACGGCCTCGGCGCGCTGCTGGCCGAGTTGGTCGTTGTAGTCCGTGCCGCCCGTGTCGTCCGTATGACCCTGGATCTCGAGGTACACGCCCTTGTCGAGCCCCTTGACCTTCGCCGCGAACTCGTCGAGCGCTGACTTCGCCTCCTTCGTCAACTCGAAAGAATTGATCTTGAAGCGCACGCGGTCCTCGGCGAACGACTGCTGGAAGACGATCTTGCCCTTCGCGAGAACGCCGGCTTCCTGGGCACGAACGAGCGCGTCCTTGGCGGACTGGCCGATCTGCTCGATCTGCTTGCCCTGCTCTTCGAGCTTGCCCGAGGTCGCTTTCTGGCCCTCCTGGAGCTGCTCGACCTGGGTCTCGACCGACTCGATCTTCTTGTCGGTCTTCGACTGCGATTCCGCGATTTTCTTGTCGACGTCGGACGTCGTCGCGCAACCGACGAGCGACAGGCCGATGGCGGCCGCGAGGAACGTGACGGGGGTCTTCATGAGTCCTCCTATTCCGTGTTCAACCGCCCTTGAGAGGCGGTAGTGTGCCCCGGTAGCCCGCCCTGACGCGAACGGGCCTTGCAGGGCCTGAAAGGCGAAGCGAAATGCGGCGGAAGCGGACCGGGCCCGCCCCCGTCGGCGTGAACCCGAGCAGGTACTGCGTGCGCAGGTCCTTTTCGACGCGCGCGATCGAGGCCGGCAGCTGCGCGGGCTCGTCCACGATCGAGAGCAGGCCTCCGGAGAGCCGCGCGACGTGCCCCAGGATCTCGAGGTTCACGAGCGCCTCCGGGGTGACGCCGGGCGGAGGGGCGAGCGGGGCACCGGGAGAGCGCAGCCCGATCGGGTACACGGGGACGTCCACTCCCTCGAGCAGAACGGCGAGGTCGTCGCGCGTGAGCTCCGACGCGTTGTCGATCCCGTCCGTCAGGAGGACGATCGCGCGCGAGCCGTTCTTCCCGAGGAGCGTCCGGTCGGGCATCCTCGCGAGGGCGTCGTAGAACGCGGTGCGGCCGGCGGGCTTCACGGCATCGACCTTCGCGAGGAGCCGCGCCGTATCGGACGTGAACGGAACCTCCTCGCGCACGGCGCCGGCCGCGAACACGTAGAGGGCGAAGTCGTCGCCGGGGAGCCGCTGCTCCACGAGGGCGCGCACGGCGGCCTTCGCGCCGTCCATTTTTCCGACGAGGCCCATCGAACCCGAGCCGTCGAGGAGGATCGTGAACGAAACGGGCGCGTCGTCGCTCCGGGCGAAGAGGTCGATCGCGACGGGCTGGCCGTCGACGAGGAGCGTCACGTCCTTCTCCCTGAGGTCCCGGATGGGCCTGCCCTTCAGATCGGTGAGGACGAACGGCACCATTACGTACCCCACGGACACCGAACTGGTAGTTCTTGCCGGCCCCGAGACTTGCGCCGACACCCCGGCGCCCACTATGAGAGCGGGCGCAAGAAGCATCGGAGGAAACGGAAGCCTCTGGATCAGCATTATTTACGGCGACCTGGGGGCGCGCCCTTCAAGGGAGTATCGGCGCCTTTCTGCATTGTATAGAGCAAAGCGGCCGCCAGAGGCTGCCTGCGACCGCAGAGTGTGACGCGCGTCACACTCGCCTAACGGCTCAGAGGAGCTCGGCGGCGGAAAAGAAGAACGTGACCTCGCGGTCGGCGTCCGCCGCGTTCGCGGAGCCGTGCGCGGCGTTGCGCTCGATGGACTGGCCGAACTGCTTCCGGATCGTGCCCGCGTCGGCCTTCGCGGGATCCGTCGCCCCCATCACGGACCGCCAGTGGGCGATCCCGTTCTCGCGCTCGAGGACGGCGACGTAAACAGGGCCGGACGTCATGTACGCGACGAGCGAAGCGAAGAAGCCCCGGGCGCGATGCTCGCCGTAGAACGACTCGGCCTCGGTCTTCGAAATGCGATGCCGCTTGAATGCGACGACGCGGAAACCCTCGGCCTCGATGCGCGAGAGGATCCTCCCGGCGTTTTTCGACTCGACGGCATCCGGCTTGATGATGGCGAACGTCTTTTCCATGCGGCCGCGGAGTATACGCGGCCGGCCCCGCCTTGCCGTCGCACGTGGTTCTTGAATAGGCTACGAGTATGGAGAATCTTTTCGCATCTTCCGAGCGCCAGCACATCCTCGATCGCCTCGACAAGCTCCAGGCCGGCGCCGCGCGGCAATGGGGAAAGATGGATGCCGCGCAGATGTGTGCGCACTGCGTCGCCGCGCTGGAAGTCGGGGCTGGCGACGTCGCGAAGGAGCACAGCTTCATCGGGAAGGTGCTCGGCAGATTCGTGAAGGGCTCCGTGCTCGGAGAAAAGCCCTTCTCGAAGAACTCTCCGACCGATCCGTCCTTCGTTGTGACCGATGCCCGCGACTTCGCGAAGGAGAAGGCGCGGCTCGTCGCGATCGTCAAGCGCTTCGGCGAAGCGGGTCCCTCCGCGGCGGATGGGCGCATGCACTCCTTCTTCGGCCGGCTTACCGGAGACGAGTGGGGCGTCCTCATGCACAAGCACCTCGACCACCACCTCCGGCAGTTCGGGGCGTAGGGGCTC